>NZ_JBSFKF010000017.1:0-185484 GCF_053598415.1 Kitasatospora sp. NPDC001132
CAACGGCCGACTCATCCGAACCGCGCCGAACACCTACAAGATCACCCTCCCCGACGCCTTGACACCGCCGCCCAGTCCTTAACTTCGTGGCATTGCGCCAACATCCAGAAGTAGCAGCAGAAAAGCCCCACTGCCCGTCTGCGGGCAGTGGGGATCCGGCCGGTTCACACGATGCGTCAGACGTCGCCGAACTCGCCGGAGCGAACGGCGAGGACGAAGTTCGACCAGGCGTCGACCGGGAAGGCCAGGGTGGGTCCCTCGGGGTCCTTCGAGTCGCGGACGGGAACCTGGCTGGAGGGCCCGATCGCCACCTCAACGCATTGTCCCTGCTGGGCGCTGTATGAGCTCTTGCGCCAAGCGACGCTGTGTAGGTCAGCCATGTTCAAAACCCTTCCGCCTTCTCGAACGAACTCGATGCTCGCGGCCCGGGACAACGCCTCGACCTGGAGGTGATCGTACTCACTGGCCCACGCGGCCAGTGTCTCCGGATTGCGTTCAAGGAAGCCCCGCTTCTGCATCTCCCCGTAGCCGACCATGGCCCCTGTTCGGCATGGTCAGCATCGTGATTGGGTGGGCAAACGGCCTGAGTTCGCCCAGTTCTGTTCGGTGTAGGCGACACCATCGCCAAGCAGGTCGCTGAACAGGTGGACTGCGAAGGAACAGACCGCGGGCCCGGATCGTTCACGGTCCGGGCCCGCGGAGGCTGGACCGGGGGCTCAGACTTCGCCGAACTCGCCGCTGCGGACAGCGGCGACGAAGCTGGACCAGGCCTCGGTCGGGAAGACGAGAGCCGGGCCCTCGGGGTCCTTTGAGTCGCGTACCGGAACAACACTGGGGAAGCTCGGGGCTACCTCAACGCAGTTGCCACCTTGCTGACTGTAGCTCGCTTTCATCCAGCGGGCGGCGGCCAAGTCGATGTCGGACATTCGATCCCTTTCCGAGTAGCGCGCATCCATTTGCTGGACCGGGGGCTCAGACCGCGCCGAACTCGCCACTGCGGACAGCGGTGACGAATGACTTCCAGGCCTCAGCCGGGAAGACGAGAGCCGGACCGTGGGGGTCCTTCGAGTCACGGACGGGCATCAGTTCACGAGAGCCACGCGCAACCTCAAGGCAGTCGCCGCCTTGCTGGCTGTACGTCGACTTCACCCATGAAACGGTAGTCAAGTCGAAATCAGCCATGGGATTCCTTCCGGGCATGGAGTATCAAATCGAGAGTCGCCGACTCGGCCAGCGCTCCTACCTGGAGGCGATCGTATCGTCTGCGCCAGTCGCGGAGCCTGTCGTCATCTCGTTCGACGTGCCCTCGCCCCTCGGACTCAGAGTAGCCAAACAGGGAGCCGTCGGGGAGTGTCAGCAGTCGCATGGGCAGGGCGAACGGCCTGTGCTCCCCCATGCTGAACGGCGCCACCTGGAGTACCACGCGCCCCTGTTCGCACAGCTGTTCAAGTCGTTCGAGCTGTTCCCGCATGACCTCCGGACCGCCGATGATCCGCCTGAGGCAGCTCTCGTCCAGTACGGCATGGATGAGCGGCGGGTCTCGTCGCGCCACGGCCTCCTGCCGCGCAAGCAGAAAGGTCAGCCTCTCTTCTGCCTGCTGGGGGGTGATGTCCCTTCGGCGAACATCTGCCCTTGTCAGAGCCGCTGCATAGGACTTCGTCTGAAGCAAGCCCGGGATGACACCGAGCTCGAAGATCCGGATCTCGCTGGCTCGGGCCTCGTTGGCTGCGTACTCCGGAAAACCCTCCAGCAACGCCGAGTGCTTGGCCTGGAGCCACATCAGCAGCAGGGTTCCGCCCGTCTCCAGTACGCGATCGGCATCACGTGCGAACTTCTCGCTCGGTGGGGTCCGGCCAGGCGGGGCAAGTTCGGCATAGGAGACGTAGGAGGGGTCGACCCCCACGAGCCTTGCCAGCTGGGCTTGCGTAAGGCCGGCGGCCTTGCGTGACCTGCGGAGTTGCACCCCGAAGGGCGCCCAGGGGCTTGATGTTGGATCAAGTTCCTTGATGTTCATCGACCTTCACCTACTTGCCGAGTACTGACTTCAAGCTTCAGATCGGCTTCCGATAGTAGAGGTCGGGACCCCATCATGGCTACATCCGGTGATTCACCGAATGCGCAGCGCAACCTGGGCGCGGCGCCACTCCATTCGCACGCCATCTCCCTTGAGGTGCTTCGCCATGCTCACTGCCCGGCGTCCCCGCTTGTTCGTCGCGCGCCTCGACTCCTGTGTCGAATCCACGCCCCTGGCCCGGTACATGCTCCGGGCCTACCTCTCCGGGCTGCCCTCCGGGGAGCGCTACGGCGACACCGCCGAACTGCTCCTCGGAGAGCTGTTCGCCAACGCCGTGCAGCACTCCGGCGCCCCCGACGACCGCCACATCGAGGTCCGCTTCTCCCTCGTCAGCTCCCGCCTGCGGATCGAGGTCCACGACGCCGGCTCCGGGTGCCCCGCCCTCCACGTACCTGCCCCCGACGACGAGCGCGGCCGCGGACTGTTCCTCGTCAACAGGCTCGCCGAACGCTGGGGCTGCACGTCCCGGCCGGGCGGCATCGGCAAGTTCGTCTGGGTGCTCGTCGCCCCCGCCCCTGCCCCCGCGCTCGTCACCGTCTGAAAGCCCGAAGCCCTATGAACCTCGCGACCCTCGCCCGTCACACCCTCTCCCGCGGCGCCACCCCCGCCGCCACCTACGCCCTCCTCGCCCGCCTCGGCCACCGGCCCCTGCCCGTCGCGCGGGCCGTCTGCCTCGCCCTCGACATCCCCCACGCCGAGACCACCCGCCGCCTCGCCGACTGCCACGACGCCCTCCTCGCCGACCCCCGCCCCGACTCCGAAGCCGACACCGGCGAACTCCTCGAAGCCCTCGGCGTCTTCGACATCCCCGTCGCCCTCGACGCCACCGGCCTGGCCGTCGTCGACCTCTTCCTCACCGCGATCGAGGCCCTGGGCGGCATCCGACCCGGCCACCAGCACGGCCTCACCCGCTGGTTCACCACCGGCAACCTCACCGCCGCCTACCTCTCCCTCACCGCCACCCACCCCCTGCCCCGCACCGGCGACCCGGCCCTCTACTGGACCACCCTCACCACCGCCGGCGAACTCCTCACCACCACCCCCAACCCCGACCCCCGCCTCAAGTACGCCCTCACCCACTGCCGAACCCAAGCCACCCGCACCTGACTTCCGCACGAGAGTCGACCCCGCCGACTTCCTGCGCGGCGCGGCTGGCGGGGCGGCGGTCGGTGGGATGGGTTGCGCGGGCCGCTCCGGCTGAGCGGCCCGCGCCTGAAGGTCTGTGTCGTGCACGAGAAGTCGACCCCGCCGACTTCCTGTACAGCGCGGCAGGAGCCGACCACGCGCTGCCACCGCGCGTCGACGCGCAGCGCCCGAGGGGACATGCCGCCGAGCGGACGGCGGCCGATGCGGCCGCCTGTGTGCGGGCGGCCCCGCACGGCCGCCCGGGGCCGGTCGCCGCCCGGGGCCCGTGGGCCACGGTGGGCACCGGTCCTGCGTGACGGCGTGTGAGAGCCTGGCCCGGTGCTGCACGACGGACCAGATGACCCGACAGCGGCCCGACCGCAGTGGTGGGCCGCGTACCTGACCCGGCACTGCGCGGTCGCCGACACGGAGCGCGAGCTGGTCGCGGGGTGGTTCGGCACCGACGTCGCCGAGGCCGACGCCGCCTGGGAGACGGCGATGCTGGAGGGACTGGAGGCGCGCCTGCCCTTCGGGGGCGGGCACACGGTGCTGCTGTACAGCTGCGACCTGCCGACGGACTGGGGAACGGAGTACCTGGTCCTCCACCCCGGCTGGGGTCGGGTGCGGGGCCGTCTCGCCGCCGTCGACACCCGCTTCCCGGAGCCGGAACACCGGCAGGGGCCGGGCCTGTCCTGGCGGGAGCTGGTCCACCTCGCCCACACCCCGGACCATGCTGCGCCCGGTGTGCACGACCCGTCCGCGCGGCTGCTGCTCCTACTGCCGACGCTCGGCGACGCCCGACTTCCGCCGGACGCCACCGAGGTGGTGCGGGCGGCGCTGGTCGCCGTCGGGACTCCGCCACAGAACGCGGCGCGCCTTGCGGCCTTCCTCCTGCGGCACCCGCTCTGGGCACCCGCCCGCTGGAGCGCACCGCAAGGCCGCCGGCGACGGGGCCGGCCCTGGGCGGCCGGGCGCGAGCGCAACTTCGCCGGGATCCTCCACTGTGATGCCCCGGGAAGCCCGCGCTTCGCCCGGCAGCTCGCCCACGGCATCACGCCCGCGCAGAGCAGGCAGCTCGCCCGGGCGCTCGGGACCTGGCAGCCACGGTGACGGCCCTTCAGCCGACCGGGTAGGCCGGGTGGGCGGCGAGGTTCCGTCCCACCCGGATCCACACACTCTGCACCCAACACGCCATTGCAGCGGCCTGACCCAGATCAAATACCTCGCCAGCAGAGTCACTCCGCCGACTTCTCGTGCGCTGCGCTGTCCGGGCTGTGTTGTTCGGTGGCCGGGCCATGGCGCAGGACGCCGACCGGGCCGACTTCCTGGGCGCGGGGGCTGGTTGGGGTGGGTTGTTCGAGGCCGATGCGCCACGCCGACGGCAACATTGGTGCGCCGGGGCAACCGGTTCGTCCCCGGGACTGCCCCGGTGGCTCTGGTCCTGGCGACCCCGGCCCGGTAGGCAGGAGCGAGACGAGCCGAAGGCCGCCATCGGATGGGGAGCGCATGCACGACCGCAGCAGGGCCAGGACGACCGGCGCCGGCACCAGCCGCGAACCGGCCCGGCAACCCACCGGGCCACGGGCGGCGTCCGCAGCGCCCTGGAGCCCGATGGCCCAGCAGGCGGCCGCCGGGAACCGGGCCGTCGTGCAGATGCTGCGCCGGGCCGGCCACGGGCACGACGGGCAGCACGACGGGCAGCACGACGAGTTGCCCGAGGTGCAGCGTTCCGCCGTCCACGACGTGCTGCGCGCCCCCGGGCGGCCGCTGGACGAGGCCGTCCGTACCGACATGGAGGCCCGGTTCGGCGCCGACTTCTCCGACGTGCGGATCCACAGCGGCCCGGCGGCCCGGTCCTCCGCGGCCGAGGTGGGGGCCCTGGCGTACACCTCGGGCAGTCACGTCGTCGTCGGCGCGGGCGGCGGGGACCGGCACACCCTGGCCCATGAGCTCGCGCACGTGATCCAGCAGCGCCGGGGCGCCGTCGCCGGGACCGACAACGGGGCCGGCCTGAAGGTCTCCGACCCCGCCGACCGGTTCGAGCGGGAGGCCGAGGCCACCGCGCGGCGCGTCATGGCCGGGCACCCGGAAGAAGCGCACGACCACGGGGCCCCCGCACGGGCGCAGGCCGGTGAACCGGCCGCCGCCGTGCAGCGGATCGTCAAGGTCACCCCCGGCATGTACGCGCGGGGCGTGGGCGCCACCGAGGAACAACCGCTCACCGGGCCCCAGCTCGCGCGGTACCTGGCGATCGCCGTGCAGGACGAGGTGAACCGCGCCCACAAGCTCGACCCCCAGGGCGGGTTCAAGGCGAGGCTCACCGCGATCAGGGACAGGCTCAAGCCCGCCACCCTCGACGTGCCCGAGGCCCTGAGGCTGACCACCGCGCTCGTCACCGCCGTGAACACCTTCCTGCAGACCCAGCAGGTCTACGTCTCCGACCACAACCCGCCGGACCACGAGGACGGGCCGGGCGCGATGGTGCCGGTGCCGAACGCGGACACCCGGTACGCGACCGAGCCGAACACCGCGGACACCGGCTACTACCACACCTCCCTGTCCGGGAACACGGAGCCGTACTGGGGCAACGACGACACGATGCGGGACAAGACCGCCCGCTCGCTCGGCCCGGTCGTCGCCGGGGGACAGGCCCCGCAGGAGCAGCCCCGGCTGCAGAGCCACGCACGGGGCGGGGCGAACCTGCCGCTGAAGAAGCTGACGCTGAAGCAGGCCGTCGAGATGCTGCCGCGCCCGCTGCTCAACCTGATCTTCGACGTGCGCTACCAGCTGGAGGACCCGGACCCCGGGCAGCAGCGGCCGGTGATCGACGAGCGGAGCCCGGCGCAGCAGGCGGTGCGCGACAAGAGCCCAAACCAGCCTGGCACGCTGCGCAGTTGGCACCAGGACGACTACGGCCGGCTGCCCGACAACGGGTTCGACCCGGCGGCCGTGCCCGCGCACGCGGTGCCGCTGCACGACCACTACACCGCCAACTCGCAGTCCGGCGCGGGCTCCTCGGTCCAGAACGCGGCCACGTCCCCGCGCGGCTTCGCGGAGTACACCGGTACGGGCAGTGACTGGGAGCACAACGTCAAGGTGGTGCTGGACTACGTCAACAAGCGTGTCTACCTCACCCTGACGCACTACCAGTACTGGGCGCTGATCCGGCCCGAGAACGCCGGCGGGCCGTACCGGTTCTGGCAGGGGCCGGGCCAGAACCTGCAGGCCGCCCAGGGGGATCTGGCCAAGGAGCCGGACGGCGAGCGGGGGATCATGATGAGCCCCTGGCTGGAGATCACCTTCACCTGACCGGGACGGGCCCCCGGCGCGCGCCGGGGGCCCGTCCCGGGGCTGCCCGCGCCCGGTGGCCCGGGCTGTCCGCGACCGGAGGCCTGCCCGGTGGCCCGGGCTATCCGCGCCCGGTGGCGCGGGTGCGGCGGGTGAGGGAGTCGAGGACGACGGCGGCGAGCAGGACGGCGCCGGTGATCATGTACTGGATGGCCTGGGCGGCGTGGACCATGTCCAGGCCGGTGGTGATGGACTGGATGACGAGGATGCCCAGCAACGCGGACCAGGTCTTGCCGCGCCCGCCGAAGAGGCTGGTGCCGCCGATGACGGCCGCGGCGATCGCGCTCATCAGCACGTTGCCGCCGCCCAGTTGCTTGTCGGCGGAGCCCTGCTGGGAGGCGTAGAACAGGCCGCCCAGGCCGGCCAGGAAGGCGGAGAGCACGAAGACGGAGATCCGGATCCGGGCGACGTTGACGCCCGCGCGCCGGGCCGCCTCGACGCCGCCGCCCACCGCGAAGACCTGCCGGCCGTAGCGGGTGCGGCGCAGCACGAAGTCGGTGGCGAGGACGGCGCCGAGCAGGACGACCAGGGACAGCGGCAGGCCGCGGTCCTGGTTGAGGGCGTAGGCGGTGGCCAGGCACAGCACCGCCAGTGCCCCGGCGCGGACGGCGCTGTCGGCGGCGGGGGGCGTGGTGAGGCCGGCGGCGCGGCGGCGGCGGGCGGTGTGCAGGCGGGCGGCCAGGTAGAGGGCGGGGGCGAGGACGGCCAGGGCCCAGGCGTAGGCGATGTCGCCGTCGCCGAGGAAGGTGCTGTCCAGGCTCGCGACGATGCCGTCGTGGCGGTTGTTGACGGTGCCGCCGTCGCCGAGGACGTACTCCTGCAGGCCGCTCCAGGCGAGCATCCCGGCGAGGGTGACGACGAAGGCGGGCACGCCGACGCGGGCGAAGAACAGGCCGTGCAGCAGCCCCATGACGCAGGCCGCGCCGAGGGCGGCGAGGATGGCCACCCACTCGCTCCAGCCCTGGCGCACCGTCAGCACCGCGGCGACGGCGGCACTGGCGCCGGCGACCGAGCCGAGGGAGAGGTCGATCTCGCCGAGGATCAGCACGAAGACGACGCCGACCGCGATCAGTCCGGGCCCGGCGATGAAGCGGGTGATGTTGGTGAGGTTGTCGGCCTGCAGGAAGTGGTGGGTGACGGACTGGAAGACGACGGCGATGACGACCAGGCCGACGACGACCGGCAGTGACCCGAGCTCGCCGGAGGCCAGGCGCCGGCGGGCGGCCTGCAGTTGGCCGGCCAGGCCCGGTGCGGTCTGCCGCAGCCGCGGGTCGGCGGCGGCAGTGCCGGGGGCGGCGGGACCGGCGGGGTCGCGGTCGGCGGCGGGGGTGGCGGGTGCGTCGGGGGCGCTCACAGGGCCTCGGCCTCCTCGGTGTGCTCGGTGCGGCGGGCCCGGCGGGCGTGGGCGTTGTCGGTGGCGCCGGTGATCGCGGCGACGATCTGCTCCTGGGTGGTGCCCGCCACCGGGAAGACGCCGTTGTTGCGGCCCAGGCGCAGCACGGCGACGGTGTCGGCCACCGCCCGTACGTCGGCCATGTTGTGGCTGACCAGCACGACGGCCAGGCCCCGCTCGCGCAGCCGCTCCACCAGGTCGAGGACCTGGGCGGTCTGCTCGACGCCGAGCGCGGCGGTGGGCTCGTCCAGGACGACCAGGGCCGGTTCGCCGACCAGGGCGCGGGCGATGGCCACCACCTGCCGCTGCCCGCCGGACAGCGCGGCCACGGGGGTGCGCACGTCGGGGATGCGGATGGCGAGGGTGTCCAGCAGCCGGCGGGCGTGCTGCTCCATGGCGACCTCGTCGAGCAGGCCGCGGCGGCGTTTCTCGCGGCCGAGGAAGAGGTTGGCGATGACGTCGAGGTTGTCGCACAGGGCGAGGTCCTGGTAGACGGTCGCGATGCCGAGGGCGGCGGCGTCCTGGGGTCGGGCCAGGCGTACCGCCTCGCCGTGCCAGGCGAGGGTGCCCTCGTCCACGGGGTGGACGCCGGCGATGGTCTTGACGAGGGTGGACTTGCCGGCGCCGTTGTCGCCGACGAGGGCGAGCACCTCGCCGGCGTGGACGGCGAGGTCGACGTCGGTGAGGGCCTGGACGGCGCCGAAGCGCTTGGAGACCGAGCGCAGCTGCAGGACGGGTACGCCTGTCACGGGAACAACCACCTTGGGGGAGCGGCTACTTGATCGACTGCTTGGTCGGCTGCCCGGACGGCTACTTGAGGCCGGCCGCGGCGCACGCGGCGGCGTAGTCGGCGGTGCAGACGTCGGAGGCCTTGTAGAGGCCGTCGGCCAGGACGGTGGCGGCGATGTTGTCCTTGGTGACGACCTTGGCGTCCAGGAGCTTGGCCGGGATGTTCTTGTCGGTGGCGCTGTCGACGCTCGCGGTGGCGACGGCCTTGACGTCCTTGCCCTGCAGCAGGGCGACGGCCAGTTCGGCGGCGGTCTCGGCGAGCGGGCGGTAGGCCTTGTAGATGGTGTACGCCTGGTCGCCGTTGACGATGCGCTGGATCGCGTCCAGGCCGGCGTCCTGGCCGCCGACGGGGACCTTGATGCCGGCGCCCTTGAGCTGGGTGATGATGGCGGCGGCCATGCCGTCGTTGGCGGAGTAGACGCCCTGGAAGCCGTTCTTGCCGAACTCGGTGACGGCGGCGGAGATCTTCTGCCCGGCGACGACGGGGTCCCACTGCCCGGACTGCTCGTAGACGACCTTCTTGACCTTGCCGTCGAGGACCTTGTGCGCTCCGGACTTGAACTGCGCGGAGTTCGGGTCGGCCTCGTCGCCGTCGATCATGACGATGTTCGCCTCGGCGGCCTGCGCGCCGATCGCGTCCAGCAGGGCCTGGCCCTGGAGTTCGCCGACCTTCTCGTTGTCGAAGGAGGTGTACGCGGCGACCGGGCCGCTCGCGAGGCGGTCGTAGGCGACGACCTTGACGCCCTTGGCCGCGGCCTCCTGCACCCACCCCTCGGTGGACTTGGCGTTGTACGGGTCCAGGATGATCACCTTGACGCCCTGGGTGAGCAGGGTGTCGAACTGCTGCTTCTGCTTGGCGGCGCTGCCCTCGGCGTTGTTGTACAGCACCTTGCACTGCGCGCACAGGGACTTGACCTTGGCCTCGATGAACGGGCGGTCGAAGGACTCGTAGCGCACCGAGGAGGCGTTCTCGGGCAGCAGCAGGCCGATGGCGTTCGGGTCACCGGCGGAGGTGGACTCGCTCTTGGCGCCGCCGGCCTTGCCACAGGCGGCGGTCATGGACAGGGTCAGCGCGAGGCCCACGGCGGAGACGAGGGCGCGACGCAGGACGGCGTTCATACGGTTGGCCTCTCCCTGGGGTCGCCGCGGCGTTGCGGCGGGGTGGGGGGAGTCAACCCTGGGCGCGTACATGACGTCAATAAGTAAAACCAGCCTCCCGAAAATCCACCACTATTCGTTATCTTCGTGAACACGCCCCTGGTTCCGCGGGTAGACGCAGACCGCCCCGGACGCACGATCCGCCCCTCCACTGCCCGCCGGCCCAGGAATCCGGTGCCCGCAGCGGTCCCTGACATCCGACGACAGGGGCGCGCCTGCCCGCCCGACGGCACAGCAGACGCGCCCCCGGGAAGCGACGCCGGCGAACGGCTACGGCTCAGTGCGGGTGCCCCAGGTACGGGAACGCCGGCAGCAGGTCCGTGTGCGGCCCGATGTGGTCGCCGGACACCTTGCCGTCCGTGAGCATCGTCAGCCGCGCCGAGGTCACGTCGTCCGTCAGCGACCGCCCGTTCGGATAGACCGCCGGACGCGAACGGTCGTAGCGCAGGACGTCCGGCAGCACCAGCCGCAGCTGCGCCTCGGCCGCGTCCGTGGTGTACCCGCCGACGTGCTGCAGCTTCGCCGTCCACGGCCCCCGGTACGTCACCCAGTCGTCCACCGGCTCACCGGCGTTGTACGCGTCCTTCACGTCCTCCTCGTTGAAGTACGCCGTCAGCGACGGGTGCGCACCCCGGTCCACCGACACCAGCCGGCCGTCCTTGCGCACGCTCACCCGCGCCCACACCCCGATCTGCGGCGACGGCCCGAACTGCGCGTCCGGCGCCTCCAGCACGATCCCGAACACGTTCTTGTCCGCACCCCAGTCCACCCCCGTCCACTCGAACCCCTTCACGATCCCGTCCAGGTCCGCGAAGAACGGATCGCTGCGCAACCCCGCACTCACCCGGTAGGGGCCCGCCTCCACCACCGCCGGGGTGCCGTCGAAGCTCACCGGCGCGTCCGCCACCAGCACCTCGCCGGTCGCCTCGTGCCCGCGCGCCCCCTCACCGGTGGCACGGCGCACCGTCATGGTCTGCGACCCGCCGGCCGGCTCGGAGAAGGTGAAGCTGTACGCGATGTCGGCCCGGTTGTCGCCGTCGGTGTCGATGTCGATCCGGTACACCGCCTCAGGGTGGAAGGCCTTGCCGCCGGACGGCGCGACCGGGTTCACGTTCATGATCAGCACCGTCCGGCCCGGCTCCGGCGAGGCGAAGGCGAACAGGTCGGTCAGGTCCAGGCGCGCGTCACCCTCGGGTGAGCGCAGGTTCGGTCCGCTGAGGTGGTGCGACAAGACGGCCTCCGGATGTCGAGTTGCTTCGCGAGCACGCGCGCGAGAGCCTCGCGCGCGTCCGCGTGGACACCCCCCGCCCCCCGGCCCTTGCTAACACGCCCGCCCGCCCCCGGCCCGCCCCACTGCGCCGTCCGGACGAGCGCGCGGCGAGGTCGGGGCGGGGAGACAGCGGCGCCAGGAGGCCCGCGGCGCCTGCGGCCCCGGCAGCACCGGCAGCACCGGCAACGCGCGGTGCCCGTGGGAGACCGGCGAGTCGACCGGCTCCAGCAGCGCCCCGGCAGCGAGGGCGACGTCCGGGAAGCGCCCGAACAGCCGGCGCAGCGCCGCGCGCCCCTCCGGACGGGCCGGCGGCGCGCCGAGGCAGAAGCGCCCGCCGCGCCCGCCCGGCTCACACCCGCAGGCCGTCCGCCTCCCGGACCCGCGCCGGCGGCGCCACCGCGACCGTGGCGCGCTCGAACAGGGCGCCGCTGCGGCTGCCGGCCACCGTACGCACCCAACGCCAGCCCCGCGCACGGTAGTAGGCGTGCAGGGCCGTGTTGTCGCTCCACACGTTCACCCGCAGCAGCCCGGCGCCCGCCCGCGCGGCCCGCCAGGCCGCCCAGTCACCCAGCCGGGCGCCGATGCCCTGCCCGGCGTACCGGCGGTCCACCGTGAAGGAACTCAAGTAGCGCGCCGGAAGGGCCAGTTCCTCCCCACTCCACAGCCGCGGACTGCCGGTGGGCCGCAGCGTCACGGTCGCGACCGCCTCGCCCCGCGGCGCCAGCGCGGCGACCACCGTCGCACCCCGGGCGATCAGCGCCAGCCCGCGCTGCGGGTCGTACGGGGACGACCACTGGGCCGAGCCGTGCTCCAGCGCGATCCAGGCGGCCGCCTCCGCCCGCAGCGCCGCCAACCGGGGCAGGTCGGCGGCCACCGCCAGGCGGAGGTACAGCGCCACCGGCGCCGTCAGCACGGCACCGCGGACGGCACCGCGCACGGCAGCGGCCCCTCGACGGGCTCGAACGTGAAACCCGCCCGCAGGGCCTCCACCAGCCGCCGCCCCTGCTCGGTGAGCGCGATGCCGTCCGCGGTGGTCAGCGAGTACCGGGCGACGATCCGGCCCAACGGCACCCCCGGATGCAACACCGTTCCCGGGGCGGGCAGTTGCAGCAGCACGCAGTCGTCCGGGCCGCACTCCAGCAGCCCGAACCCGACCCCGCAGTACTGCAGCAGCCCGTCCTTGAGCCGGTGCAGCCCGCCGCCCGGCGCACCCGCCACCCGCACCGGGCCGCCGGTGTGCCGCACCACCAGCTGCACCGCGCCGTCCGCGTCCGTGCGCGGCTCGCCACCGGTGGCGTGGCCGTACAGCTCCAGCACGTGGCGCAGCGCCGACGGCAGCGCGTCCTCCGCCAGCTCCAGCTCGCCCAGCAGCCAGGTCGAGCCCTGCATCCGGCAGTTGAGCTCCAGCAGCAGCGCCTCCTCACCCGCCAGGACGAAGTCCGCACCGAACAGCCCCCGGTAGCCGAGCGCCGCCAGCGACTCCCCGACGCGCCGCGCCGCCGCACCGGCCCGGGACAGCGCCCGCGCCGGCAGCAGCGCGGGCGCCGCGAAGTCGCAGCCGGAGTACGTGCCGAAGGGCGCGCCGACCCCCTCGACCCGGGTCAGCTGGACGGACGGGCGCAGCACCCGCACCGTGCCGTCCGCCGACACCAGGACGTGCACGTTGACCGCCGCGCCCTCCACGTAACCGCTCACCAGCCAGGGCCCGCCGCCGACTTGGCGGATCGGAACCAGGTCCGCCTCCTCGGCGACCAGGTGGGTGCCCTTGCCGCTGGAACCGAGCGGCGTCTGCACCACGTAGCGGTCGCCGAAACGCCGGCGCAGCTCCCGGTGGTCGAGCACCGGGACCACCGCGTCCGGCGGTGTCAGCGCCCCCAGCGACCGCAGCCACGCGCGCTGCGCCCGCTTGTCGCCCAGCACCGGCGGCGTCGGCCGCACCGGCGGCTCCGCCAGGCGGGCGCCGAGCGCGTCAAGTGCCGGGCGCCACTCGGGTTTCATCGCCGTGTAGGGCAGCAGCGCCAGCTCCCGGCCCCGCCAGCCGCCGCCCGTACCGCGGCCCCTGCCGCCGCCCGTTCCGCCGTGCGTACGGTCGCCCTCGGCGATCCGGCGCAGCACCTCGTGGACGCCCGCCCCCAGCGGGGTGTGGTCGCGCACCGCGCAGTACGGCTCCAGCGCGTGGAACCGCGCCCCGAACTCGCCCGCCCAGCCCGCGTCCGCGCCCTCCACGGTCAGCACCTCGGACAGGCAGCCGGTGCGCAGCAGGGGCAGCAGGAACAGGGGACGGGCGCAGCACGACAGCCCGGGCACGGCCCGCAGACGGGCCGCCGCTTCGTCACAGGATGTGATCACCACGCGATTATGGGGAGCCCGCGACCGGCCCCGCCGCCGCCCCGGCCCCCGCCCCGCCCGCCACGAGGCACGCCCCGCTCCCACGCTCACCCGTACGAAGGAACGACCGAGCGGCGCCCCGGTTGACGGCCCGCCGGGGCCGCTGTCGGAGGCCCGCAGTACCGTGCACGAATGAACGACCGCACCGACCGGGCCGACCGCACCGGCCAGTCCACTCACACCACTCACACCACCGCCCCTACCTGGCGGGTCACCGAGACCGCCGGCCTGGAGACCTCCTGGATCGACCTGCGCCCCACCACCCTCACCGCCCACGGCCGCGCCGCCGCCGCCGAATTCGCCCCCTACTGGCTCGACTACGAACTCGAGACCGGCGAAGGCTTCACCACCCGCCGGATGCACGTCACCGCCCGCACCCCCGAGACCACCCGCACCCTGGACCTGCGCCGCGACGAGGCCACCGGCCGCTGGACCGTCGACGGCACCCCGCGCCCCGACCTCGACGGCGCCCTCGACTGCGACCTCGGCCTGTCCCCGCTCACCAACACCCCGCCCGTCCTGCGCCACGCCCTCCACCAGGGCCCCGGCGAGCACCACTTCCTGATGGCCTGGATCCGCGTGCCCGACCTGGTCGTCGTGCCCTCCCGCCAGACGTACACCCACCTGCGCCGCCACCCGGACGGTGGCGCCACCGTCCGCTACGCCTCCGGCGACTACCGGGCGGAGCTGCTGCTGGACGCGGACGGACTGGTCGCCGACTACCCGGGTCTTGCCCACCGCCTGGCCTGATACGACGCCCGCCGCCCGGGCCCTCTTCCCGGGCCTCCTTCCCGGGCCCGATACGCTCGGGACCGTTTCCCGGCTCACAGGAGGCCCCCGATGCCCTGGTTCACGCTGGAGCGCTTCGACGCGTCCTTCTTCGACACCGCGCCGCACCGCCACCGCTTCCGGATGGACCTGCCGGTGGCGCCGCACACCGTGTGGGAGGGGCTCGCCGGACGGACCCCGCTGTCCTGGTGCCGCGGCCTGGCCGGCGGCCGCTACACCTCGCCGGCCCCGCACGGCGTCGGAACGACCCGGGAGGTCACGGCCCTTCGGCTGCTGCGGCTGCGTGAGGAGTTCGTGCACTGGGAGGAGAAGGAGGAGGGCCGGCGCCACGCGTTCTGCGTCACCCAGGCCGGCCTGCCGATCTACCGGCGCTTCGGCGAGGACTACCTGGTCGAGCCCCTCGCCGCCGGCGGCACCCGCTTCACCTGGACCTTCGCCTACGAGCCCGCCCAGTTCCTGCGCCGCCCCGCGGCCCTCACCGACGCACCCGGGGCGGCGTTCCTGCGCACGCTGATCGCCGACACCAAGCGCCACTTCGGCGCGGCGTAGCGCCGCCGGAAGCGCCCGCCGGAAGCGTCCTGGGAGCGCCCCGGGAGCCCGGCCCCCGGAGCGCCCCCCGGGAGCCCGGCCCCCGGGGGCGGCGCGGCCCGATGCCGCCGCTGCCGCCCCTCCTGCCCGTCTCCGGTCCCGAGCGGGCCCCGTCACCCGATCGGGTGGCCGGCGGCCGTTTCCCGTGCCGGTGACGGGTGCGTGGGTAGCGTCGGTTCATGATCGTGGAATCGTCAACCCGGCTGACGCATCGACGATTTGACTTATTGTCGTACAGGTAAAGAGGCATCGTCGCATGGCAGAGAAGCGCCTGAAGTCCTGGGGCAACAACCGCTCCGGCCAGCTCGGGGACGGCACCTGGACCGACCTCCGCACCACGGCCACCACCGTGCACGGGCTCACCGGCACCGACGTCCTGAAGATCGCCGCCGGCGGATTCGGCGCCGCCACCGGCCACGCACTGGCCCTGCTCACGGACCGTACGGTGCAGTCCTGGGGCGTCAACGGCTCGGGCCAGCTCGGCGACGGCACGGTGTTCAGCCACAACGCGCCCGGCCAGGTGCTCGACCTCGCCGACGTCACCGACATCGCCGCCGGCGGCGCGCACAGCCTCGCCCTGCTCGCCGACGGCACCGTGGCGGCCTGGGGGCGCAACGACCACGGCCAGCTCGGCAACGGGGCCACCGCCGACAGCGGCATCCCCGTCCGGGTCGAGGGCCTGAGCAGGATCGTCGCCGTCGCCGCCGGCCTCCACCACAGTCTGGCCCTGCGCGAGGACGGCACCGTCTGGGCCTGGGGCTACAACGGCAACGGCCAGCTGGGCGACGGCACTTCCTCCAGCCGCGGCAGCGCCGCCCCGGTCGCCGGCCTGACCGGGGTCAGCCGCATCGCCGCCGGCGCCGGCCACAACCTCGTCCTCGTCGGCGCACCGGGCGCCGGCGCCACGGTGAAGGCCTGGGGCTACAACGCCACCGGCCAGCTCGGCGACAACACCACCATCAACCGCTTCACCCCGGTCACCACCCAGGCCACCTGGACCGGCGGCGTCACCCGGATCGCGGCCGGCTGCAACCACAGCATGGCGGTGGTCGACACCGACCACCGCCTCAAGGCCTGGGGCCAGAACACCGCCGGCCAACTCGGCGACGGCACCACCGTCTTCCGCGTCCTGCCCGTCACCGTCCCCGGCCTCACCGGCGTGCGCCTGGTCGCCGCCGGCCGCGAACACACGGTGGCCCTGTCCGGCAGCGCCACCGTCCACTCCTGGGGCAGCAACGGCTCCGGCCAGCTCGGCGACGGCACCACCACCGACAGCACCACCCCGGTCCCCACCCTCACCGCACTCACCGGCATCGACAAGCTCGCCGCCCCCGTCGGCGGCGACTTCAGCCTCGCCCACTGAGCGCCTCGACGGTGCCCGGCGGTCCCTCCTGTCACAATGCCCCCGTGAGCGTTCCGTAGCCGCAACCATGCAGACAGTGAGGTAGTCATGTCGAAGGTCAAGCTGAGCACCAACCACGGCGACATCGTCCTCCGCCTCGACGCGGAGAAGGCCCCGGCGACGGTGGAGAACTTCCTCCAGTACGTCCGGGACGGCTTCTACGACGGGACGGTCTTCCACCGGGTCATCAACAACTTCATGATCCAGGGCGGCGGAATGCAGCCCGGCCTGAAGCAGAAGAAGACCCGCGACCCCATCCAGAACGAAGCCGACAACGGCCTCAAGAACGTCAGGTACTCCGTGGCGATGGCCCGCACCGGGGACCCGCACTCCGCCACCGCCCAGTTCTTCATCAACGTCGCCGACAACGACTTCCTCAACCACAGCGGCAAGAACGTCCAGGGCTGGGGCTACGCCGTCTTCGGCGAGGTCGTCGAGGGCCAGGACGTCGTCGACTCCATCAAGGCCGTCCCCACCGGCTCCAAGGACGGCCACCAGGACGTCCCCAAGGAGGACGTGGTCCTCGTGAAGGCCGAGGTCGTCGAGTAGGACGGGAAGCAGGGGCCGGCAGGAGCGGGAAGTCGGCCCGGCCGACTTCCCACTCCGCGCGGCTTCGCCCGCCGCGACGGCGCCGGCCCCGCCGCCACCCCGCCGGCCGAAGGAACCCGGCCACTGCTGGACGCCCTGCGCCACGCCGGCCCCGACGGCGGCTGCTGGACCCGGCGGGACCCCTCCCAGCCCCCCAGGAACGCCGCCGCCGTCGCCCGCCACCAGCTCCAGGAGGTCGCGGTCCACACCTACGACGCCCAACTCGCCGTAGGCGCCGCACAACCGCCGCCCGAGGACGTCCCCCACCACACCACCGAGGATCGCTCCCGGCGCCTGTCGCTGTCCGCCGACGGCGCCCGCGTCACCCCCATCTCCGCACCCGCCGAAGCCCAGCACGCGCCCGACACCTCCGCCACCGCCGCCGAACCGGTCCTCACCTTCCGCGGCCGCAACCCCGTCGACGCCCTGAAGCTCGACGGCGACCGCCGCGTCCTCGACCGGCTCGTCGACCGGGACCCGCGCGCAGTAGCCGCACGGCGCCACACACCCGGCCCCGTATGCTCCTGCCCATGAGCACCGCACCCCCCACCCGCAAGCGCGACGGCGCCGCGACCCGCGAGGCGATCCTCGCGGCCGCGGTCGTCGAGTTCACCGAGCACGGCTACGCCGCGGCGGGGGTGCGCCAGATCGCCGAGCGGGCCGGCGTCACCGCGATGATGATCAACCGCTACTTCGGCTCCAAGGAAGGCCTGTTCGCCCAGACCGTCGACCGCGCCTTCGCACCCCCGACCGTCGTCGGCGACGAGAGCACCGCCCTCGCGCACACCCTCGCCCGCACGCTCGCCCGACGCACCGCCGCCGGCGCCGACCCGCTCGACCCCTTCCTCCTGCTGCTGCGCTCCGCACCGGACCCGGAGGCCGCGGCCATCCTGCGCCGGGGCGTGGAGACCCACGTGGGCGCCCGCCTGGCGGGGCTGCTCGACGGACCGGACGCCCACGTGCGCGCACAGCTCGCCCTCGCCCTGGTCGCCGGCACCTGGCTGCTGCGCAGCGTCGTCGGCACCACCGCCCTCGCCACGGCCGAGGACCAGCGCCTGGCCGAACTGCTCGCGGGCATGCTGGAACCGGTCGTCTCCGTGCCGGGCGGCGCGCAGGCGCCCGCCGCCGACGGGTAACGTCCGCCGGGGCCGGGGAGGTTGGCCATTTCGCTCGTCCCGGTGCGGCCCCCGGCCCCGCTCCTCGGTCGCCCCGCTCCTCCCGGGCGCGGGGGCGGGTGCTCAGAACGCGGAGCGGATGAGCCCGCCGTCGACGCGGATGGTGGCCCCGCTGACGTACTGGGCGTAGTCGCTGCACAGGTAGGCGACGGCCGCGGCGATCTCCTCGGGCTCGCCGAAGCGCTCCTGGTCGTTGGGGATCATGGCCCGGACGGCGTTGGGCCGGATCTCCTCCCAGGTCTCGCCCCAGCCGTGGTCGGGTCCGACGCGGGTGATGAGGTCCCGGGTGGCGTCGACGAGGATCGCCCCGGGGGAGACGACGTTGGACGTCACACCGGTGCCCTTGAGCTCGCGGGCGAGCGAGACGGCGAGGTTGTGCCGGGCCGCCAGGGTGGCGTTGTACTGGGGGAAGGCGTCCGCCGGCTGGGAGGCGAGCCCGCCGCCGATGGTGACGACCCGGCCCCAGCCGCGTTCGCGCATCGCGGGGACCAGGTGCCGGATCATGCGCACGCCCGAGACGACGTTGACGTTGTAGGTCTCGCACCACTCGTCGGGGGTGGCCTCGGCCCAGGACAGGTGCCGGTAGAAGCCCGCGTTGTTGACCAGGATGTCCACGGGCCCGTCCGCCGTGGCTGCGCGGGCGACCTCCTCGGCGCCACCGTCGTCGGCGAGGTCGCCGACCACCGCGTGCGCCGTCCCGCCGGCCTCGCGGACCTCCCGCGCGACGCCCTCCGTACGGCCCTCGTCCCGGCCGTGCACCACGACCGCCGCCCCCTCGGCCGCCAGCAGCTTCACCATGGCCTTGCCGAGCCCCGCGCTCGAACCCGTGACGAGCGCGCGCTTGCCGATCAGCTTGAGATCCATCCCGTGCTTCCCTCCCGTGCGACGTGTCCGCCCCAAAAGTATACAGCTGTAGACTTCTGGGGTCGGGGCACCCGAACCACCCCCGGCCGCCGCCCTGGCAGGGCGTCTGGGAGTCCGACCGGGATGGACGGGCAGCGGGCTGGAGTTCCATGAGATGAGCGGCGCGCGACCACCGGCGGAGAGCACGGGGAAATTCGGTTGCCGCGGGCCGCCGTCTCGATCATGATCGCCCGCATGGACTTTTGATGACTGCCACGTAGTACGTACCTGTCGCGCGATCGACCTCGGAGCCTGAAGACCCGGCCCCGGGGTGATGGGTCGCGCCCCTCGTGAGCATCCGTCAGAGAGCGGGAGCCGCCGAGTGAGTTCGGCACGCCCTCCTGCTGAGTCCTGAAAGCATCCAACACACATGAATACCGACCGCAAGGCCCTGTGGGCCGTGCGTCAGTCCGCCCTGCCCACCATCGTCCGGTCCTGCCCGGACTGTCCCGGCATGCGGCACCGCGCCTCGGGGAAGATCCGCGCCAACGCGAACGGCAAGCTGCTCGACGTCTGGCTGCTGCTGAGCTGCGCGACGTGCGACCGGACCTCGAAGGTGCCCGTCCACGAGCGCGTCCACGTCTCGACGGTGGAGCCGGCCCGGCTGGTGGCGTACGAGATCAACGATCCGGCAACGGTACGGGAGTTGGTGATGAGCACGTCGCTCGCGGCGAAGAACCGGTACCGGCTCGACTGGACCGGGACGTGGGAGCTGGAGACCCGCACGCCGCTGTACGCGCTCGACGACCCGAACCCGCTCTCGGTGCAGGTGCGCTTCGAGCTGCCCGCGCCGGTCCGGGTGGAGCGGCTGCTCCAGCTCGGTCTCGGCCTGAGCCGGGCCGAGGTGCGCCGTCTGGTCGCGGACGGGCGGATCCGCCTGCCGTTCGCTCCGGACGTCAAGGCGCACCAGGACTTCGAACTCACCATCCACGGACCTGGTTCCGTCGACGCGGCCAGGCACGCGGAGTCCCTCGATGCGCCCAACGCCGAACGCACCGACCTGGCTCGGATCGGGCTGCCGCCCGCACCCGGCCGGGAGCTCCCACGCCGGGCCACGGCGCGCGCCTAGAAGTCTGACGTAGATCTCGCTGATGGAGAGGCTGTCCCGCTCGGGGACAGCCTCTCCTGGGCTATGTGGTCGCGTCGCCGGCAGGAACGGCTAGTAGTAGCCCTTCGAGCCGTCCAGGAGCTCCCGGACGATGTCGGCGTGCCCCGCGTGCCGTCCGGTCTCCTCGACGAGGTGGATCAGCATCCAGCGCAGGTTGGCGCCGCCGGCGCGGAAGCCGGTGTGGCGGCCGACGTCGTCCAGGGAGGCCGCCGCGACGATCTCGTCGCTGCGCGCGCACTGCGCCTCGTACTCCGTGAGCAGTTCGGCGAGCGGGCGGCCGCCGGTGCGCCAGTCGGCGTCCTGGTCCGACTCGTCGAACGACGGGTTCTGCTTCTCGTCGCCGCCGAGGAACAGCACCTCCAGCCACAGGTGTTCGGTCCAGCGCATGTGCGAGACGAGACCGGCCATCGTCATCGCGGGGGAGTCGGGGAGGACGGAGCGGTGCGCGTCCTCGTCGCTCAGCCCCTCGCACTTCCAGCGCAGGATCTTGCGCTGCAGGTCCAACCAGCCGACGATCGCGGTGCGTTCATCCGCCAGGAGCGGGGGCCGTTCCAGTTCCGATGCCATGGCCGTGCAGGCTACCGAGACGATCCGGCGGGCGCACCGGAATTTACGCGGTGCGACCTGGCGGGCGGGGAGTGGGAAGTCGGCCCGGCCGACTTCCCACAACCGGGCCGCCCCCCGCCGCCGGGGGGCACGCCATGGGGGCCCCCCCGCGGGGGGGGGGGGGTGAGGTGGGGGGGGGGGGGGCCGGCGGCGGCGCCGGGGGGCGCGGGGGCCGCCGCCCGGGCCCGCGCCCGGGCCGGCGGGCGCCGGGGGGGGCCCGGGCCCCCCCCCCCCCCGGCCGTCGGGATGGCCGTCGGAGGCGTCTCAGGCCTTCCGTCCCAGGCCTTCCCTCTCAGGCCCTCCGCCTCACACCTTCCCGTCCCCGCCGAGCAGGCCGGCCTGGGCTGCGGTCAGCCGGCCCTGGGCGTGCAGCCAGCGCACCGTGTCCGCCATGGTCTCGGCGGTCGGCCTCGGAGTCAGCCCGCCGGTGCTCGCGGCGGGGTCGACCGGGGTCGCGCAGGCGCAGGTGTAGACGGCGCCGTACTCGGCGGGGATGTGCCAGGGCCAGCCGCGCTGGACCAGGGTGGCCAGGGCGCCGACCGGCAGCATGGCCCGGGCCGGGAGGAAGACCGCGGGCAGGCGCCGCCCGGTGACCTCCCGCAGGGTCCGCACGTACTGCCGGGTGGGCAGGTGGTGGCCGGGCCCGAAGTGCCGGTCGGAACCGGCCCGCGGCGCGGTCAGCAGCCTGGCGTGCAGCCGCGCGGTGTCGCGGACGTCGCCGACCGGGAAGCCGCCGAGCGGCCAGATCGGCATCAGCCCGCGCAGGGCGTTGCGCAGCCGGGCGTTCTGGTCGCCCAGCCCCGGGTCCCGCGGGCCGAGCAGTGCGGGCGGGTAGCTGATGACCACCGGCGCGCCGTCCCGCTGGTGGGCCCGGGCGATCCGCTCGGCCGCGGCCTTGGTCGCCATGTACGTGTCCCGGGGACGGCCGACCGGGGAGTGCTCCCCGAGCGGCCGTCCGGGGGACGGCAGCAGGGCGACGATGCTGGAGACGTGGACGATCGGGTCGGCGCCCGACCGGCGGGCGGCCGCCAGCACCAGCTCCGTCCCCCGTTCGTTGGTCCGGCGCATCCGCGCGTTGTGCCGGCTGTCGAAGGAGTACACGGCGGCCGCGTGGAGCACGGCGTCGGCGCCGCGCACCGCGCGGGCCGCGCCGCCCTCGTCGGTCACGTCCCCGACGACCAGGTCGACGGCGCCCGGGTCCACCTCCAGCAGGCCGAGGGCCCGCTCCGCCGCGGCCGGGTCGCGGACCAGCATCCGCACCCGGTGCCCGTCGCGGACCATCGCCGCGACGGAGTGGATGCCGACGAACCCGGTGCCGCCGGTCACGCTCACCAACATCGAGCCCATCCCCCCGCTCAGCCGATCCCGTCCGGGTCCGCGCCGATGCCCCGGTGGAAGGCGCCGCGGTAGAACAGCAGCGCCTGCCGGTCGTCGGCCCAGTCCGCGGCCAGCACCTCGCCGAGGAAGATGGAGTGGTCGCCGCCGTCGTACTGCTCGGCCAGTTTGCACTCCAGCCAGGCCAGCGAGCCGGCCAGCAGCGGGGCGCCGGTGAACGGTCCCGGCTGCCAGTCGAGGCCGTGGAACTGCTCGGCCCCGCGCGGCCTGCCCTTGTTCGCGAAGTACCGTGCCAGCGGCTCCTGCTCGGCGCCGAGTACGGAGACCGCGAAGGACCTGGTGACGGTGATCGCCTCGTGCATGGTCGCGGAGCGGGCAACGCAGCAGAGCACCATCGGCGGTTCCAGGGAGACCGAGCTGAACGCGTTGGCGGTCATCCCGTGGACGTACTCGCCGCCGGTGGTCATCACCGTGATCCCGGTGGCGAACCTGGCCATCGTCTCGCGCAGGGCGCCCGGCAGGACGGCCCGGTTCTCGGTGGCCGGCCTCCGTACGTCCGCCGGCCGGGCGTTGACCGGCAGCCGGCCGTTGCCGATCACAGCGCCCGCCCCGTCTCCACCGGCCCGCCGGGCGCGGCCTGCGCCGCGACGGCCCGCGCGACGGCCGGCCCCTCGGCGTACGGGGCCAGCGCCAGGCGCAGTTCCTCGGGCACCCGGGCGGGGACGGTGGCCGTGTTCGGCCCGCGCATGCACGCGATCCGCTGCCGGCCGCGGGCGACCAGGTTCTCCTGTTCGCCGTCGATCCGCAGGTAGTCGAAGGTGAACTGGATCTGGGTCTGGGTCAGTTCCTCCAGGCGCATCCGGACGGACAGCTCGTCGAAGGAGGTGATCTCGGCGAAGAAGTCGCACTCCACCTTGAGGGTGAACAGCTTGAGGTCGTCCCGCAGTTCGGCGAGCACCCCCGGCGCCTTGTCCTTGAGGAACATCTCCCGGCAACGCCCCTGCCAGCGCAGGTAGTTCACGTAGTAGACGTTGCCGACGAGGTTGGTCTCCTCGAATCCGACGGTGTGCCGGATCTCGTAGTAGGACGACATCAGTTCTCCTTCCCGACGAGGACCGCGAAGAGCACCGGCTCCGTGCGGTCGTTGACGGTGGTCACCCAGGTGGCGACGGCCGCGTCACCGGCGGACAGCACGACCCAGCCGCCGGGGTGGACGCGGTCGAGCGTCAGCGCCTGGGTGGTCGCACCGGACTTGCGCAGGCACTCCAGCGCGCTCCAGACCCTGGTGCCGGCCACCGCCGGGCTGCAGCCCGCCTCGGCCACCAGCAGGTCCCGCAGGGCGAGTTGGCCGGCGCCCAGCAGCGCGTCCCAGTCCTCGGCGGTCCGCTCCAGGACGGTCTCGACATCGCAGGCGAGCCGCCCCCGCCCGGCCACCGCCAGGGTGAGTCCGGGGCCGTGCGAGGCCGACACGGTGACTCCTTCGAGCCCGGGCGCGCCGGCGAGTTCGGGCTTGCCGTCCGGGCGGTGGCGCAGTTCCACCGGCCGGCCCAGCGCCCGGCCGAGGGCGGTCTCGGTGCGGGCCCTGCGGTCGCCGTCCGCGGCGCCGGTCTCCGCCGTGGCGTCCGCCGCGGGTTCGACGACGACCGCGCGGCTGCCGCCCAGCACCCGTTCCAGGCCGCGCTCCAGGTACGAGCCGAGCATCGCGGGCACCCACGGGCCGGCGCCGTCGCGCTTGCGGACGGCGACCAGGGTCAGCCCCTCCCAGCGCTCGACGACCTTCCCGGACGGGGTCCGCACGTCGACGTCGTAGACGTAGCTGTCACCGTCCTGCGAGCGCTCCCTGGCGTCGAGCACCACGTACTCGGTGTCCTGGTCGGCCGGATCGGCCAGCCAGAGCCGCTCGATGCCCTGCGGCAGCAGGGTGGCGTCCGGCACGCAGCACTGGATGGCGTGCATCATCGCGTCCCGGGTGCCGGGGTCGGCGAGCAGCTGGTCCTGCGGCAGGTAGGCCGCGAACCACGGCGCCTGGGCGGTGGTGGAGATCTCCGCCAGCGCGTGCCGGGCGCCGGCCCGCCGGTACTCCAGCAGGCGCTGGAACCGCTTGCCCTGGAAGAGCACGCTGCCGTACAGCTCGGTCACCGGGTCCACCGGCACCGCCGGCAGGCCGAACCCGTCCGGCACCGGGGTGTCGGGCACCTCGGTCCTGGGGTAGCGCAGCCTGGCCCGGAAGTGGTCGGCCGCGAAGTCGGTGCCCTCGCTGCGCAGCACCACGTCGACCGTTTCGGGGTCCCGGACCAGGGCCGCGATCCGGATGGTGGTCGAGCCGCCCGGCCGGACCACCACGGGGCGGCGGAACTCGACGTCCTCCAGCAGCGGCGGGCCCTGGTGGCCGCTCACCGCGGCGGCGACCTGGGCCATCGCCTCCATGCCGAGCACGGCCGGGAAGAGCAGGTCGTCCTGGAGCCGGTGGTCGCTCAGGTACGGGTCGCCGCCCTCGGTCAGCTCGGTCTCGGTGATCAGCTCGATGTCCGGGTGGTGCGCGACCACCCGCTCCACGAACCTGGTCAGCGGCAGCTCGCGCCGGGCTGTGGTGAGGGTCGGCAGGCCGCCGGCCCGGCCGCTGACCACCAGGACGGGGCCGGCCGACGGGTCCGCGAGCACCTCGCGCAGCACCTGGATGCCGTTCTCGGTGGAGATCGGCGTGATGCCCTCGCGGATCAGCGCCTCGACGACGCCGAGCCGTTCGCCCATGCCGGCGCCGGACCAGACGGACCACTCCAGGGCGATCGCCCGGGCCTTCGGGTGGCGCTGCTGGAACCGGAGCGTCAGCTCGGTCATCCAGTCGTTGGCGGTGGCGTAGTGCGCCTCGCCGCGCAGTCCGGCCCGGCCGATGATCGAGCCGAAGGTGATCAGCAGCTTCAGGCGGTCGGGTTCGACGGCCGCCAGGACGGCCTCCAGGCCTTCGGTCTTGGGTGCCAGGGTCCGGTGGAAGTCCTCGACGGTGAGCGCGTCCAGGGCGGCCGGTTGGTTGCGTCCCGCGCCGTGCAGCACCGCGGTGACCGGGCCGAGCCCGCTCTCCAGCAGGGCCACCGCGGCAGCGGTCTCCTCGGGCGAGGTCACGTCGGCGCGGGCGTACCGGTAGCGCAGGCCGGCGGCGTCCATCCGGGCGAGGTTCCCGGCGAGTTCGCGGTCGGCGGCCGGATCGGCGCGGCCGATCAGGGCCAGGGCCGCACCGGAGTCCTGCGCCATCGCGAGGGCGCACTCGGCGGTGATGCCCTTGCCGCCGCCGGTGACCAGCAGGACGTCCCGGGCGTCGAGCGGGGACTGGCCCTCGGCCGCCGGACGCAGCTGCAGCGGCCGGAGCACCGGGACGGTGCGGCGGCCGTCCGGCTGGTACCGGACCTCCGCGAAGCCGGCCGTGGCGGCGGTCTCGGCGACCACCCGGGCCACCGCCTCCTCGCGGGCCGCGCCCTCGGGGGCGGTGTCGGGCAGCTCGACCACCGTGGTCGGGACGGACGGGTGCTCCAGGTGCAGGGTCTTCGCCAGCCCGGCGGCCCCGAGCCGGTGCTGGACCACGACCAGCCGGGTGCCCTCGGGGGCGGCCAGCACGGCCCGACCCGCGGTCAGGAAGAGTTCCGCGTCGTCCGGTCCGCACGCGTCCGGGAGGCAGAGCAGCACGCCGTCGCCGAGGCCCGACGCCGCGAGCGCGGTGCGCAGCGGCTCGGCGAGCGGGTGGCCGGGCGTGCTGTAGGCCGTCCAGGCTCCGGCGGAGTCCTGGGGGCCGGACTGCGGCCAGGCCGCCGGGGTGGGCAGGGCGGGCCGGGCGGCCTCCAGGTGCTCGACCGCGAAGGGCCGCACCCACGGGGCCACGCCTGCGACCTCGGCCGCCGACTCGCCGCCGTCCTGCGCGGTGTCCGCCAGCTGGTCGATCAGCTCCGCGATCCCGCCGAGGTTGACGGTCGCGTAGTTGGGGGTCGCGGCGAGCACCGGCCGGCCGAGCGCCCGGGTGACGTCGTTGACGATCTGGCCGATGGT
The DNA here is from genome assembly GCF_053598415.1 of Kitasatospora sp. NPDC001132. Taxonomy (NCBI): domain Bacteria; kingdom Bacillati; phylum Actinomycetota; class Actinomycetes; order Kitasatosporales; family Streptomycetaceae; genus Kitasatospora; species Kitasatospora sp. NPDC001132. The sequence continues at coordinate 26,075 of NZ_JBSFKF010000017.1, forward strand.
GATGGAGCTCAGGTGCAGGTCGTCCATCGGGTGGGTCTGCGCGGTGACGGAGTCCAGCGGCAGCTCGACCCGCTCGGCGGCGAGCCTGCGCAGCAGCTCCAGGGTGGAGTCCGCGCCGGTGTCCGCGGCCCCGGGCTGTCCGGCGGGCGCGTCCACGGCCTGGCCGCCGTCCTGCGCGGCCAGCTCCGCGTCGATGGCCGGGGCCGCCTCGCAGGGGTTGGCCAGGAAGGTCATCGCGCCGTCGGCGGGCAGTGGCCGGAGCAGGCGGTCGCCGAACAGCGCCTGGGTCCGGACGGGCACGCCGAGCACGTACGCGGCGCCGGCGATCCTCAGCAGCGGGCCGAGGGAGGCGCTGTCGGTGTCGACCGCCAGGGTGGCGCGGTCCGGTGCGATCTCCGCCAGCAGGCCGGACAGCACCCGGCCCGGGCCGACCTCCACGACCAGGTCGGCGCCGTCGACCGCCACGGTGGCGGCCTCCTGGAAGCGGACCGGGAGCAGGACCTGCTCGCGCAGGACCTCGCGCAGGTCGGCGGACGGGTCCAGGAGCCGGCCGGTGACGGTGGAGGCGATCGGACGGACCGGCTCGCTGAAGTCGAACTCCGCCAGTTCGGCGGCCATCGCGACCGCGGCCGGCTCGACCAGGGGCGAGTGGAAGGCGTGCGAGACGTTCAGCCGGGTCGCCGTGACGCCCTCGGCCGCGGCCCGGCGGCACACCTCGTCGACCGCCTCGGCGGGGCCGGAGAGCACGGTCTGCCGGGGCCCGTTGTAGCCCGCGACGACCACGTCCAGTCCGGCGGACAGGGCGGCCGCCCGCTCCGGGGTGGCCGCCAGGCCGGCCATCGCGCCGCCTCCGTGGCTGGCCCGGGCCATCACCTGGCCGCGGATCGTGGCCAGGCGCACCACCTGCTCCTCGTCCAGCGCGCCCGCCCAGTGCAGGGCGGTCAGCTCCCCGAGGCTGTGGCCGACGGCGGTGTCGGCCCGGATGCCGAGCGCGTCCAGGACCCGCAGCGCGGCCAGTGAACCGGTGACGATGCGCGGCTGGGCCACCTGGGTGGCGACCTGGTCGGCGCCGGTGGGCGGGGCGGAGGAGCGGAACACCTCCTCCGCCGTGGCGAACCGGCGCCGGATCGCGCCGACGGCGCCGCGGCCCGAGCCCTGGCCCGGGAAGAGGTAGGCGATCCGGGGGGCGGTCCTGGCACGGCCGAGGAAGACGCCCTCGCCGGCCGAGAAGGCCTCCCGCGCTCCGGAGTCGAGCAGGGCGAGGAGCCGTTCCAGGCCGCGCACGGCGTCGTCCGGGCTGGTCGCGACGACGGCGGCGCGCACCGGGCCGCCGGACAGCCGGTCGGCCAGTGTGCCGGCCAGGTCCGCCAGTTCGGCCTGGGCCAGCTTCGGCACCAGGTCGAGCAGCCCGGTCAGCTCGGTGCGCAGCGCGGCCGGGTCCGGGCCGTCCAGCAGCAGCAGTTCGGCGTCCTGGCGGCCGGCGACCAGCCGGGTGGTGCGCTCGTCGAGCGCCTCGCGCCGGGCGCTGCCGGGGGCCTGGGTGACGGCGACGTGGGTGTTGATCCCGCCGAAGCCCATGGCCGACACCCCGGCCCTGACCGGCTGGTCGGCCGGCCAGAGTTCGGCCTGGCGCGGGACGTACATGGCCGCCTCGTCGCCGAGCAGGCCCGGGTGCGGGTCGAGGTGGCCGGTGCCCGGGGGGATCACCTGGTGGTGCACGGCGAGGGTCGCCTTGATCAGGCCGGCCACGCCGGCGGCGGCCTTGGTGTGCCCGAAGTTCCCCTTGACCGTGCCGAGCGCGGCCGGACGGGCCGTCGGGTCGCCGGCGCGGCGCGCGGAGGAGAGCGCCTCGATCTCGGTCGCGTCGCCGAGGGCGGTGCCGGTGCCGTGGCCCTCGAAGTAGGAGACCGTCTCGACGCCGTAGCCGGCCCGGTGGTAGGCGCGGGTCAGCGCCAGCCGGTGCCCGCTCGCCTCGGGCCGGGTGATGCCGCCCTTGCCGTCGGAGGAGACGCCCCAGCCGCTGATGCTGGCGTAGATCCGCCGGCCCTGCGCCAGCGCGTCGCGCTCGCGCATCAGGACGAGCATGCCGGAGCCCTCGCCGGGCCAGAAGCCGTTGGAGTCCCGGTCGTAGACCTTCATCTCGCCGGTGGCGAGGGCGCCGGTCTTGGCGAAGCCGATCACCTCGAACGGGTCGATGGAGAGGTCGACCCCGCCGGCGACCGCCACGTCCAGTTCGCCGTCGGCCAGGGCCTTCGCCGCGGTGACGACGGACAGCAGGGAGGAGGAGCAGGCCCCGTCGACCGTGTAGCCGCCGCCGCGCAGGTCGAAGTGGTTGCAGATCCGGCCGGCGATGGTGTTGGCGAGGCCGCCGGCCAGCGAGTCCTCGTCGATGGCGGGGAACGGCGCCTTGTACTGCGGTTCCAGTTCCTGGAGGAACTTCGCCACGTCCCCTTCGGACCAGCCCTGGCCGGTCAGCGCGGCGGCCACCGTGCGGCGCACGTACGGCCACCGAAGCCGCATGATGTTGGCCCGCGAGAATTCCCCGGTGAGGCTGTTTCCGACGACCACGCCGGTGCTCTGGTGGGGAAGTCCGGAACCGTCCGGGAATCCGGCGTCGGAGAGCGCTTCGGCGGCCACGTCGAGGGCCAGCCAGTGCGTCAGGTCGGTGGCCCGGTAGGTGCTTCCGGCGACGCTGTACTTGATGCGGTCGAAGGCGTAGTCCCGCAGGACCGCAGCTTTTTTCGTGTAGTGCCGGTCGGGCGCGCTCCGGTCCTCCGACCAGTAGTCCGCCTGGTTCATGCGCTCGTCCGGCAGCCGCCGGAAGGCCCGCCGACCACCCAGTACGTTCTCCCACAGTTCGCTCGCCGAATTGGCGTCCGGGTAACGGAGGCCGATTCCCACGATAGCGATCCGCTCACTGCTCACGTATTCACCACCCATGGAGATGAATTGACGGCAAATCTGTTGCCGACTCGACACCCTGCACTGTCGTCAATAGTGCGGCGGCGACCGTCCGGCTGTCTTCTCCGAGTTTGCTTTCCGCCTGGTGGGGGGCGGTGCTTTTCCATAACGGTGTGATTCCACGCCGCCGCTATTCGATAACGGCGTCATTTTCCGCGGGCCGGCCCGGGGGCTCCCCGGGGGCCGGCCGGGGCCTTCGCCGGGAACGCGCCGAGGCTCCCGCCGGTCGGCGGGAGCCTCGGGTGTGCGGGCCGTGCGCGGGGTCAGGGCCTGTCTGGCGGGCCCTGTCCGGCGGCCGCGGGAACGCGGTCGGCGAGCCGGGCGCCCAGCTCCCGGGCCGCCGTCAGGGCGGCCCAGGAGGTGAGCTCGATCAGCGTGGCGTCGCCGGGCCGGCCGCGCCGGAACTCGGCGACGAGGCCGTCGTCGACCTGGTACGAGGCCTCGGCGGTCAGCAGGGCCAGCCGGGCCGCCGGACGCTCGTCCCCGGGCAGGGCCGCCACGGCGTCCTCGACCCAGCCGCGGCTGATCCCCGGCGGCCGGCCGTCCCAGTCGGCCAGCCGGTCGGCCAGCAGGGCGCGGACGCCGTCCGGCACCGACCTGGCCCCCGCCGCGTCGATCGCGGCGGCCGCCCGGGCGAAGGCGCCGGCCACGCTGGGGGTGCCCGCCGCCCAGCGCAGGTCCTGCGGCAGCGGCGCGGAGGGCAGCAGGTCGAGCGAGGTCCCGGCCGGCGGGGCGACGCGCGCGCTGCGGCGCATCAGCCGGCCGAGGACCGCCCTCGCCGCCGATCTCGCGGCCTCCGGGAGTCCGGTCGGCAGCGGGCTCGGCGCGAGGAACAGGTTGACCATGCGGTTGAGGTAGTGGAAGGTGACCGCCACCCCGACCAGTTCGGGCACCGCCTGCGCGGAGAACGGCGGCGGCGCGCCCTGGTCCCGGTCCGCCCGGAACCAGTCCGCCGACGCCTCGACGGCGGCCCCGGCGCTGCCCGGGGCGGACACCCCGGGCAGCAGCGCGGCCAGCGTCGTCCCGTGCACCTCCACGCAGTACGGGCAGGAGTTGGCGGCCGAGACCGCCGCGGCCACCGCCTCCTTGGTCGCGCGGTCGACCCGCCCGCCGGCGACCAGGGTCTCCCGCAGCATCACCCAGGAGGCGGCGAGCACCGCCGGCGAGGCGGCGTGCAGGCCGATCGGCGGTGCCAGCATGCCGAACTCCCGCTCGACCTCCGCGAAGACGCCGGCCACCTCCTTCCCCGCGTCGGCCGGCCGCACCGGGGTGACCCGGTGAACCTGCGCCATGGACCTGCGCAGGGCCGGCCGCAGGAACGGCGTCGTCATGTGCGTCCTCCTCCAAGCTCGGTCTGGAAGCCCGGTCCGGAAGCCCGGTCCGGCGCCGGGCGCTACCGGCGCATCAGACCGGGCAGCTGCACCTGCACGCCGCGCCGGCCGCTGGTGGCGCCGTCCGGCGCGGGCGCGCCGTACTTGACGTTCACGCCGCGCTGCTGCGCGGCGGCCACGATGCCCGGGACCGCGCGCTCGGCGAGCGCCGAGATGGTCAGCGCGGGGTTGACCGTGAGCGCCCCCGGGACGGCGGAGCCGTCGGTGACGAAGATGCCCGGGTGGTTGCGCAGTTCCTGCCGGTCGTCGAGCGCCGAGGTCCGCGGGTCGTCGCCGATCCGGCAGGACGCCAGCGGGTGCACCGTGTAGGCGCCCACCAGGTCGTTGGTCCACGGCATGACACGGGCGAGTCCGTCGCGCTCCAGGATGTCCTTCACCACGGCGTCCGAATCGGCCCAGGCGCGCAGGGTGTTGGCGGTCGGCCGGTACGAGATCGGCCCGCGCCCGAGCATCTGCTGGGAGATCCGCTGCGCGTTGCCGGTGGGCGGCGGCGGGCCGAAGACGCCCTCGTTGTCGTCCTCGATCATGGTGAAGACAGTCAGCCAGGACTGCCACTGCCGGACCAGTTCCTTCTTCTCCACGCCGAACCAGCTGGGCCCGCTCGCGTCGGGCACCTGCGCCAGGATGGTGCCGAACCCCGGCGGGAAGTAGAGCTGTTCCAGGGAGAACCGGGAGTGTTCCGGCAGCGAGCCGTCGAGGTTGTCCCAGCTCGCCACGACCGGGCCCTTGCCGATCTGGTTGGCCCGGAACGCCGGGCCGTCGGAGCGCTTGAGCCCCAGCAGGTCGCGGGCCTTGTCCTCGTCGACGATGGCCGTGTTGAGGCGCTCCCCGTTGCCGGAGAAGTAGCGGCCCACGGCGTGCGGCATCTCGCCCAGGGCCGCCTCGGAGCGCTGGAGGATCACCGGGGTGGCGCCGGCGCCGGCGGCGAGCACGACGATCTTCGCGTCGATCGTGCCGCTGCCGACGTGCACCCGGTAGTCCTCGTCGTCGACGACGCTGTAGTGCACCCGGTAGCCGCCGTCGTCCGTCCGGGTCAGCTGCTGCACCTCGTGCAACGGCCGGATCTCGGCGCCGTGCGCGAGGGCGGCCGGCAGGTAGTTCAGCAGCAGGGAGCGCTTGGCGTCGAAGCGGCAACCGGACATCATCCAGTTGCAGTTGGTGCACTTCGCCCGGTCGATGGCGGCCGGGACGGGGTTGGCGGTGCGCCCCGCGTGCTCGCAGGCCGCGGCGAACAGCCCGCCCGAGTAGGTGACGTCGTTCCAGTCCTGCTGGGTGATGGGCAGCGCCTCGGCCACCCGGTCGTACCAGGGGTCGAGGACGTCCCGGTCGATGGCGGCCGGCCACATCCGCCGGCCGATGCTGCCGCGGCGCTCGAAGACGAACCGCGGCGCGCGCGGCATCGCGGCGAAGTACACCACGCTGCCGCCCCCGACGCAGTTGCCGCCGAGCAGGCTCATGCCGTCGCCCACCACGAAGTCGAAGATCCGGGTGTACGAGGAGCCGAGCAGGAAGTCGTGGTCGAAGTCGTCGGCCTTCAGCCAGGGGCCGCGCTCCAGGATGGTGACCTTGGCGCCGCCGGCCGCCAGGTGGTAGGCCGCGATGGCGCCGCCGAAGCCGCTGCCCACGATCAGGACGTCGGTGCTCTCGGTGCTTGTCATGCAGGACTCCCTGAAGACGTGGTGTCCGGGTGGGGATCGGCCAGCTGCTTGCCGTACGAGAAGTCGGGGAACCGCCACAGGCCGTCCTCGTCCGGCTTCATGAACCCCATCGCCGTGAGGCCCGGGTGGCCCGCCGCGAGCGCGTCCGCGGTGTGCATGTGGGCGGCGGTGTCGAAGGCCATGTTGGCGAACAGCGCCAGCAGGACCCACAGTTCACGTTCCTGGTGCTCCTTCCCGGTCAGTTCCTGCACCAGGCCGGTCCGGTCCGCGAACGGCAGCGCGACGAACGGCGGCACCGAGTCGTCGAGCCGCAGGCCGTGGTCGTCCGCGTACGCGCTCGCGTGGCGGTTCAGGGCCTGCTCGTAGTCGTCCAGGGCGTCCGACAGTCCGGTCGCCGGCGTCTCCAGCAACTCGATGGCGCCCGCCTGGACGGCGCCGCCGCCGGTCGAGGCGCCGGCCACCGCCCGGTCGTCGGGGGAACGCTTCTCGCCCGGGACGATCGTGTCCGCGAACGCTTCGAGCGTCATGGTCCGGTAATCGTGTCGATCCGAGGTAGGCGAGCCCACCGGCATCTCCTCAGGGGCTTGTCGAAAAGCGGGCCCGGCACGCACCGGCCGTCCCGATTCGCATACGCGACAGTGGCATCGTGCGCGCAATACGCCCCCGCAAGCATCTCCTGTGTTGCTGATGGCCTCCGGGGCCGTTCAAACATGAATTCCGGGACATCTCACCGGACGGCATGCCGAGGGCACGTGCCACCGGACCATTGCGTCTGTCATGTGCCTGCTGCTACGGTCGTCACTTGCTATGGCCGGCGACACTTTTCAGCTTCGCCTTTACCGAAGGGGGCCTCCCTTCGCTTGCCTGGCACCTCGTCAGTCGGCCTGTCAGCGCGGCCGCGACTTTCGTTCCCGATCATCGCAAGGGTGGAATCTCTGTTCATCCGCAGGTGCGGCGGAGAAGCTGGAGTCAATCATGACAACTGCCATCGAGCAAGCTGTTTCCCGGGCCATCGAGACCATGCACGAGAACATCGGCGAGCTGCTGACCATAGACGACATGGCGCAGGCCGCCATGTACAGCAAATTCCACTTCTCCCGTGAATTCCAGCGAATGACCGGGGTTTCGCCGAGGCGCTTCCTCTCCGCCATCCGCCTCGAAACGGCCAAGCGCCTCCTCATCGAAACGTCGTTCACGGTGACCGAGATCAGCCACCGCGTCGGGTACAACAGCGTCGGCACCTTCAGCTCACGGTTCGCCAGCAGCGTCGGCGTCCCCCCCACCGTCTACCGCCAGCTCGGGGGTTTCACTCCCCGGATCGAGGTCGACCCGCGCGGTCTGTCCCGGAGCACGGAGCTCTCGACCTTCCGCGGCGAGATCCGGGCCCCCATCGCGGGGGACCTCGGCCGGGTGTACGTCGGGCTGTTCCCGACCCGCGTCCCCGAGGGACGGCCCGCCGCGTGTACCGTCCTCCCCCGCCCCGGCGTCTTCTTATTCGACCAGGTGCCGGCCGGCACCTGGTTCCTGCTGGCGCACTCCGTCCCGGCCGCGTTCGACGAGGTACTGACGGGCGACCGCCCGGTCTCGGTGGGATCGGTCGGACCGATCGAGGTGCGGCCGGACGTGCCGCTGCTGCCGATCGAGCTCCGCCTGCGCCAGGCCCGGGTCCTCGACCCGCCGGTGCTGCTGGCCCTGCTGGACGCCCGGGCGGTGGCGCTGACCGCGCGGGCCGCCCCGATCACCGACACCGCCTGAGCCAGCGGCCCCGGAGCCCGGCTTCGAACCCGCGTCCGCGGAGCGTTCGGAGCCGGGCCCGGGCCCACACACGGAGCCCCCGCGACGATCCCCGGAGGGACGGTCGCGGGGGCTCCGCCGTGCGGCCCCGGGGCCCGGTCAGCCGGCCGGGTGCACGGTCATCGGCAGGCCGCCGCCCACCCGCAGCGACAGCATCGGCTCCGCCACCACCCGGTGGCCCGGCACCTTCCTCAGCCGCAGCTCCCGGGCGACCATGGCGATCGTGAACGTCGCCTCCAGCAGCCCGAGATGGTTGCCGATGCAGAAGCGCGGCCCCGCCCCGAACGGGATGTAGGCGTAGCGCGGCCGGTCGACCGCCCGGTCCCGGTCGAAGCGCTCCGGGTCGAACTGCTCCGGGGCGTCCCAGAACCGGGGGTGGCGGTGCAGGGTGTACGGGCAGATCAGCACGTCGGCGCCGGCCGGGACGTGGTACCCGCCGACCTCGTCGTCCGCCTGGGCCTGCCGCGGCAGGATCCACACCGGCGGGTAGAGCCGCATGACCTCCTCCACCACCATCGAGGTGTACCGCAGGCGGTGCAGGTCCTCGAACTCGGGCAGGCGGTCGCCCAGCACCTCGACGGCCTCGGCGTGCAGCCGGTCCATCACCTCGGGGTGCCGGTCGGCCAGGTAGAAGGTCCAGCCGAGGGTGCTCGCCGTGGTCTCGTGGCCGGCCAGCAGCAGCGTGACCAGCTCGTCGCGCATCCGCTGCCGGGCGACGGCGCGGTCGGGCTCCTGCCGGGTGGCGACGATCAGGCGGGACAGCGCGTCCTCCCCCTCGATCCGGGCACCGTCGCGGGAGACCCGCTCCGCCACCAGCCGGTCGACCACCCCCTGCAGGTCCTGCCGGGCCCGGCGGAAGCGGAGCTGCTTGGACAGCGGCACCCAGCCGGGCACCATGCCCATGGTGACCATGTCGAACATCGCCTGGTCCTGCACGGCCTCGAAGTCGTGCCCGACCGCCTCGAAGGCGCTGAGGTCGACGTCGAGCAGCGTGCGGCCGAGCACCCCGAGGGTGAGCGCCGTCATCTCCTTGACCACGTCGACCGGCCCGCCGCCCTCGTGCGCCCGCAGCCGGCTGACCAGCTTGGCCGCCTCCTCCGCGACGGCACCGGCCTGCTGGACGATCCGCTTGTGCTGGAAGGCGGGCTGGATCTGCCGGCGCTGCTTGCGCCAGAGCTCCCCCTCGCTGGTCAACAGGCCGTTGCCGAGGGCGCGTCGGGCCTGGGCCAGGCCGATCCCCTTGTGGTAGTTGGCCGCGTTGTCCGCGAGCACGTGCTTGGCGTGGTCGGGGTGGTTGAAGAAGTAGAGCGTCTTGGGGCCCATGGAGATCCGGACCGCGTCGCCGTACTCCGCCGCGGCGGCGCGCATCATCTCCAGCCGGTCCCCCACCAGCCTGCGCAGCAGGACCGGGGCGGCCCGGCGCGGCGGGCCCGGCGGGACCTTCCGGGTGGCGGCCACGGCTAGCACCCCCCGACGTTCCGGAAGCGGTCGGCGATGGCCTGGCGCCACAGCTCGAACGCGGGCACGGGGCCCGGCACCGGCTCGGTCGGCCGCAGCTCCTGGGTCACCGCGGCCGCCTCGACGGGCCCCATGCCGCAGAACACCCGGGTGGCCAACTCCGTGTGCGGCACCAGCAGTCCGGCCCGGATCCGGGCCTCGGCCGCGAACGCGCTGCCCTGCGCGACGATCGCCCGGTGCTCGCCGGCCCGGTCCCGGAACGCGCACAGTTCGGCCTCGTCCACGCCCCCGGCGTAGGTGGCCGCCAGTCCGGCGCCGCCGTAGAGGTCGGAGCGCCTGGACTCCGGGAACTTCTCGATCATGGTCGCGACCAGGTCCGGGTCGGTGCCGCCGACGAACCACAGGGCCCGGCCGATGCCCTGGTCGATCGCGCGGCCGGCGTACGACGGGGCGTCGTGGGCCGGCCAGGGGAACGCCGGGTCCCGGTACTGCCGGTGGACGTACCGGTCGGTGCGGAAGTACGCCTGGTGGAAGCCGTACCCGTCGAGCACCAGCCAGCGCAGCAGCGGGTCGAGCGCGTCGATGTCGGGCCAGAGGAACCTCGGCAGCCGGGCCATCGCCCAGCCGATCCCGACGTACACCATGTAGACGTGGTCGGCGCCGCGGCCCTGGAGGCAGCGGGCCACCGAGCCGCCGCCGGACAGCCGCAGCCCGTCGAGCATGGCGAAGCCCATTCCGGCGCCCTCGTAGGCGAAGCCGCGGAACCGGTCCGGGATCTCCTCCAGCGGGTATTCCGCCTCCGCCGGGTTGCGGGCCTCCACGGCGTGCGCGTAGCCCTCCAGGAAGCGCGCGCCGACCGTCTCCAGGAGTTCCTGGGCGGTCGGCGACTTCCGGTGGAAACCACGTGTTTCCATGAGCGTCTCAGAGGTGCTCGGAGTGAGAATTCGACGTCGGAGCGTCCGCCATGCAGTGGACACGCCTTACTCCTCTCAGGTCTCCCGCGGGGCGGCCGATCCGCCCCGCGGCTGCTTCGCACCGGGCCTAGGCGTCGCCGAAGTGGGCGCGCACGTTCGCCCGCCACCGTTCGTACGGGGGCGGACCGCCGGCGGCGCCCGGGGCGCGGTCGTCCACCGCGCAGTCGTCGGCCGCCTTCGCGGCCGCCTCGACCGACAGGCCGGTCAGGCCGGTCGAGGCGGTCTCGCAGTGCGCGGGGACGAACCCGGCGTACGCGCGCGCCTTGGAGGCGAACACCGAGCCCTGGGCGAGCTGCGCCCGGTGCGGGCCCGCCGCTTCGCACAGCCCGGCCAGGCCGTCGGCCGTGCCGCCGCCGGCGAAGGTCGCGGCCAGTCCCACGCCGCTCCACAGGTCGCCCTGCCGGTCCGCGTCGAACCGCCGCACCGCGTCGGCGACCTGCGCCGGCGAGCCGCCGTGGATGAACCACAGGGCCCGTCCGACGCCCTGGTCGAACGCCCGCGGGAAGTACTCGGGCGCGCCCTGCCACGGGTACGGCTTCGGCCGGCGCTGCTCGTCCACCCAGCGCCGGGTGTGGAAGTAGGCGAGGTCGAAGCCGTAGCCGTCGACGGCCAGCCAGCTCATCGTCGGGTGGTAGGGCGTCCCGGCGAGGTCCGGCAGCACCTTGCGCCACAGCGGCCGCGGCAGCCGCGCCATGGCGAAGCCGATGCCGATGTACGCCAGGAAGATGTGCGGCTGTCCGGGACCGGCCAGCAGGTCCCGGGTGCGGTGGCCCCGGCCCATCGCGTCCAGGACGGTGAAGGCCATGGTGGCGCCCTCGTAGGCGAATCCGCGCTGTTCGGGCTCGACCAGGGCGAGGCGGCGCTCGACCTCCCACTGGCTGCGGGCGTCGATCCCCCACTCGAAGCCGCAGACCACCGCGCGGGGCACCGCCTCCAGCCGTTCGGTGGACTCCGTGGGCGTCACCGGGAACCCGCGCCCGGCGAAGGTCACCGAGGCCAGTGACGGTGTCAGTACCAGTCGGCGCAACGATCCCAAGGTCGTCGGCACGATCCCTCCCAGGCTCACATCGGGAATTGACGGCTCCTCCATGCTCCTGACGTCACGTCATGGCCCGCATCTCCACGGTTGCGTTTCCGGGGGCCTCTTCAGACCCGCGTCTTCGGGAGTGCTCCGCGTTCCCTCCGTTCGGCCCGGCCCGGATCCCGGGCGCCACAATGGAACCGGCCCGTACGAGACCGGGTTCCCGGCGTCGTCGGTCCGTCCCCGTGAAGGTCGTCCCACCGAAGGAGAGCCGTATGAGCACGTATCAGCGGAACGCCGAGGCCACGCCCGGGTCGCTCTGGGACCGGGCGCCCGACCACCTCGCCTACCGCGGTTCCCGGGAGAACATCACGGCGCTGCTGGGCGACCGGCCCGGGGTGGCCGGGGTCGCGGTGCCCGCCTGTCCGGAGTGGACCGTGCTGGACCTGGTCGGCCACCTGCTGGAGGTCTGCCGGACGGTGGCCGCCGACGCGCCCGGCAACCTGTGGGAGGTCCCGCACGCCGACTCCGGCGACGGCCTGGACGGCCTGCTCGCCGAGTGGGCGCGGTTGGACGCCCCGGTGGAACGGGTGCTCACCGAATCCCCCCAACTGCGGCACACCATGCTGATGATGGACGCGTTCACCCACGAGATGGACCTGCGGGCCGCGCTGGGGGAGGCGGCGGTCCCCGACCACCCGTCCTACCCCTCGTCGTTGGACCTGGTCGTCCGGGGCTTCGCCAACGCGGTGCGCACGCAGGGGCTTCCGGCGCTGCGGATCGAGGCGCCGGGGGCCGAGTGGCTGGCCGGCGACGGCGAGCCGGCCGCCGTCCTGCGCGGGCACCGGCACGACCTGCTGCGCTCGCTCACCGGCCGGCGCTCGCTCGACCAGATCGCCGAACTGGCGTGGAGCGACGCGCCGCAGGCCTGGCTGCCCGCGTTCACCTGGGGCCCGTTCCGGCCGCCGGCACGGCCCGTCGAGACGGCGGCCGGGCGCTAGGTTCTGTCCGCGGCCGGCAGAACGGCGCTGTGGCGCTGCCCGGTCCGGGCAGCGCCACAGCGCCGTCGTGGTGCCACCCGCGGCGTCTCAGGCCGCGACCGCACCGACCTGCTGCGGCTGCGCGGCCGTCCCCTCCGGGGCGCCCGCCCCGGCGGCCTTGGCCTGCCGGGACTTCTGGATCAGGTGCGCGACCCACCACCCGATCCCGCGCAGGGCGCAGACGATGGTGGTGGCGTAGAACAGGGTGTAGACCACGTTGAACACCATCAGCACCCCGTAGACCATCGCGACCGAGGAGCCGAACATGAACTGGGCCTTGGCCTTCATCGGCGTGGTGCCCGGGTCGCTGATCATGTAGTTGGTGAACAGCACGAAGGCGACGCCGGTCATCGTGCCGAGCGCGGAGTACAGCGCGACGTCCCAGATCCAGTGCCGGACGAACGCCTGGATGGCGAACGCGCCGAGCCAGCCGACGATCAGCGGCGTGCGCTTGGTGAGCAGGGCGTTGATCACCGTTCCCGCGGTGGCGATGATCAGCGGGATCATCACGCGGAAGAAGGTGTTCGCGTTCTCGGTGAACTGGTACGGCGGCGAGATGCTGAACCAGGTGCCGAAGCACAGCAGCGACATCGTGATCCCGAAGTTGGACGGGTTCATGTAGTGCCGCATCCGGCCCGCGATCGGCGCCTGGAGGGCGTGCTTGCCGCCGACGCCGATGACCACCCCGAAGAACATCGGCAGCAGCTGGTTGTTGCCGTACGTCAGCATGTTGACCGCGAGCGCCGTGATGTGGGCCGGCAGCAGGAACTCGTAGAGCCCGCGCGCCCCGCGGCCGCGGAAGCGCGGCGCGCGCCGCTGCGCCCAGGCGCTGATCAGCTCGAAGCAGATCTCGCAGGTGTAGGCGGTGACCACCGCGATGAACGGCCAGAGCCAGGGCTGCTCGAAGCCGAGCAGGGTGTAGCCGAAGGCGTTGAACACGCTGATGGAGATGGCGAAGTTCCGCAGGGCCAGGTAGCGGGGGTCCTTCGGTTTCGCGGGGGCGGCCGGCGCGGCCGCCGGGGCGCCGCCGGGAACGGGTTGCGCGGTCGCGCTCATCGGTTCGGGACCTCCTGGACGTCGCTGGTCAGCATGAGGGTGTGGGTGCCGGGGTCGATCTGCTCGGTCTTCTCGTGCAGCCCGCCGCTCGCGTCCCGCCACGTCAGCTTGACGGTGACCGGGCCCTGCTGGGAGCCGAGGCCGAAGCGCACGTCGAAGCTGCGGTAGCCGCCGTGGCCGCCGCCGCCGTCGAGCTGGGAGATCTGGGTGCGGCCGTCCGGGGTCATGACGCACACGGTGGCGTTGTACGCGGGCGCTCCGCTGTTCACCAGGCCCTGGCCCGCCCCGCCCTCGGCGGTCGGCCGGTAGAGCCGCAGGTTCAGCTGGTTGCCCACGCTGGGCGCGGTGTTGGCGTAGAAGGCGGGCGGCCCCCACTGGCGGGCGACGGCGAAGTCCAGCCGGCCGGTCCCGGTGGTGTCGCCGGTGGCGAGGCCGCGGGTGGGTGTCGGCACGGCGATGCCCAGCTCGGAGCTGATGTTCACGTACGGGCCGTCGGGGGTCTTGGCGTAGAAGGCGATCGCCTCGTCCCCGGCGATGTCGTCGCCCGGCTGGACGTTGGGCCACATCGCGGGGTTGGAGAGCAGGTCGTCGTTGGTCATGGCCATCTCCTGCAGCCACGGCCAGCGGTTGATCTTCCCCTTCACGAAGCCGGTCGCCTGGAGGACGTTGAGGTCGCCGTTGTTGAGGAAGTCGCCCATCTTGGCGTCCCAGCCCCACCCGCTCCAGGCCATGCCGTGCTCCTGGGCCTCCTGGGTGAACGGTGCGACGCCGTCGGCGAGTTTGGCCTTCATGTCGGCCTCGTCCTTCGCCTTGTTGATCCAGACGAAGTTGCTCTCCTCCAGGCCCCAGGCGACGGCGATGTTGCTGACCATCATGTCGAAGTTGCCGTTGCGGCCGAGGTCTCCGAAGTCGACGCCCATGCCCTTGAACGAGCCGTTGCCCAGGACGAAGGACTTGGGGGTGCTCGGTGTGCGCTCGCCCGTGGCCTCGGTGAACCGGATGTGCCCGGGTGTCGACCTGTTGTACATCAGGTGCCCGTGGCCGAAGTCGTTGGCGATGTACATCTCGGGCAGTCCGTCGCCGGTCAGGTCGGCGCCGGAGATCGCCAGTGTCCAGCCGGTCGATGCGTCGAAGGGGATCGCGCCCTTCTCCTCCACGTACGACACCGTGGGCTCGGGGCCCGAAGTGCTCTGCTGCCAGCGCAGGACGTGGTCGCCGCCGGCGTTCCTGGCGCTGGACAGCGATTCGTTCATCACGACGTTCTTCAGACCGTTCGGGTCGAGCACGTCGGAGTCGGGGAAGTAGTTGCCGATCACGATCGACGGGCGTCCGCTGCCGTCGAGGTCGGCGACGTAGTCCGCGTCGGTGTTCCAGCGCGGGCCGTGGTACTTCCCGTCCAGCGACTCCGAGGGCACCAGCTCGCGCGGCACGTAGGAGCTCGCGGCCGGGGTCGTGGCGTCCGACCTGGCCATGAACAGGATCGGCGTGCGGCCCCAGTACGTCACCAGGAGGTCCATCCGGCCGTCGCCGTTGAAGTCGCCGGGCGTGCAGCCGGTGGGCGCCATGGTGTCGTCCATCGGCAGCGGCTTGCCGTCCAGCACGAAGGGCGTGAAGCGGTCGGCCGGCCGGGCGGTCGGCGTGTACGTCACGACCACGCTGTCGGTCCTGGTGTCGACGATGCACATGCTGTCGGCCACGCCGTGCCCGGTGAGGTCGTTGATCGCGATGCTGGCCCC
Organism: Kitasatospora sp. NPDC001132; assembly: GCF_053598415.1. Taxonomy (NCBI): domain Bacteria; kingdom Bacillati; phylum Actinomycetota; class Actinomycetes; order Kitasatosporales; family Streptomycetaceae; genus Kitasatospora; species Kitasatospora sp. NPDC001132. Next base: position 41,164 of record NZ_JBSFKF010000017.1, read on the forward strand.
GACCGAGGAGATCCACGAACGGATCTTCTGGTAGGCCGGGTTGACGTTCCGCACGGTCCTCATCGGCCGCTGGTCGTAACCGGGCGGCATCGCGATGGGCATCTCCTTGAAGCCGTACTGCTTCGCGACCTGTTCCGCTCCGGCCACCGCGACCGAGCTCCGCGCCGCGAAGAACAGCGAGGCGGCCACCAGGATCACCACCAGGCCGGGTACCAGTCTGCGGAATCGTTCATGGTATGTCACCGAATTCCCCTCTCGGCAGATCGTGTACGACCCTGCTTTCGCATCGAGTGCACTGACGCGACCGACTCCGGCGGGAGGAAGAAGTCCCGGGGTCCTGGATCCGCGTTCCCGAAATGCGACGGTGAATCCACTTCACTCGCAGGTCTACCCCACGAGCATGGACGCCGGGCACCCCCGGGGGCATCTCTCACATTGCTCACCGAACCCATACCGGCTTTGCCAAGACTTTTCCGAGCGGGGGAATCCCGGCGGCGCCGGAAATCGGTGGGCGCGACTTCCCGCCGGCCGGGCGCCCGTATTCCGCCGCGGCGGCCGGGGAAACGCCGAAGCGCCCTCCGGAGGTGCTCCGGAGGGCGCTTCGGCGGGTGCGTGCGGTGCCGTGCCGCCGGGCGGTGGCGGGGGCGGGTCAGTAGCGGTTGGAGGACCCGGGCGGGACGTCGTGGCGCAGCCACCCGGCGGGGTCCACCCGGTGGCGCACCCGGTCCAGCCGCGCGACGGCGGCCGCGGACAGGTGCCCCTGCGGCTGCTCCAGCCGCTCGACCAGGGTCGGCGCGGTCCGGCCGGTGTCCCAGGGCGTCAGGGCGGAGCGGACCTCGGCGCAGTGCGCCCGGACCGCCGCCGTGGTGACCTGGTCGACGGCCAGCCCGCCGGCCGTGAACGCGAAGGCCGCGTCGAGGTGGCTGAGCGCCCCGCCGTTCGGGTCGGGCACCGCCAGGGCGCCGCCGAGCTGCCGGAGTTCGGCGTTGACCAGCGGGGATCCCGAGCCCTCGCCGAGCACCTTGAGGAAGGTCTCGGCGCCGTCCGGGCCGAGGTCGGAGAGCAGCAGGTGGTCCCCGAGCACCGGCACCGGGTCGGTCGGGTCCATGTGCGTGCGGACCACGGCCGGCGGGGTGGTGGCGCACCAGGTGTCCAGCACCGGCTCGCGGACCGCCCGCAGCGGCCCGAGCAGGTCCGCGGCCCGGCGCTCGGCGGTCGCCAGGCCGTCCTCGGTCGGGCTGAGCACCACGCCGGCCAGGCAGATCACCGGGCCGCCGGTCAGCACCGGCGGGATCTCCGGCACGGCCGGCAGGTTCATCACCCGGAACGCGGTGGTGACGGCCTCGGGCGCGTCCCCGGTCCAGCGCAGCCAGCGGGACAGCAGCTCGGGGCCGTACGCGGCGGGCCAGAAGGCCGCGCCGGTGACCACCCGGGCCGCCGGGAAGAGCGCGAGCTCGACCGCGGTGACGACGCCCAGCCCTCCCCCGCCGCCGCGCAGGGCCCAGAACAGCTCCGGGTCGGCGATCGCCGAGACGCGGCGGAACTCGCCGTCCGGGGTGACGAGTTCGACGGCCCGGACGCTGTTCACGGCGAGCCCGGCCCGGCGGCCGTAGAAGCTGATCCCGCCGCGCAGCAGGTACCCGACCACCCCGACGGTGGGCGAGGTGCCATGCGGCGCGGCCAGGCCGTGCTCGGCGGCGGCCTCGACCACCGCGCCCCAGCGCGTTCCCGCCGGGACGCGGGCGGTGCGGGCCACCGGGTCGACCACGACCGGCCCGGCGGGCTCGGTGCGGATCAGCAGGGCGTCGTCCATCGGCCGGGCCGAGGAGGAGGCGTGCCCGGTGGTGTGCACCCGGACCCACCGCCCCGCGCGGTGGGCGTGCCGCAGCGCCGCCTGGACCTGTTCGACGGTGCGGACGGTCACCGCCGCCGCGGGCCGGACCGGAGCGGCCAGGTTGAACACGGCGGTCGCGGCGGCGTAGGCGCGCTCCCCGGGCAGCGAGACGCCCGGATCGGTCTCGGTCATGACACGAACTCCTCGGCTCGACGGGCTACTCGACTCGACGGGCTACTTGACACCGAACCGCGCACGGGCGAGCTCCCGGGTCGTCACCGCGGACAGGAAGACCCCGATCCCGGAGTGGCTGTGCAGGGTGGACAGGTCGCGCCAGACCCGCTCGATCCGCTCGCCCTGGCGCACCGCGCTCGACCCCGCCGTCGGGAACAGCTGCCCCTCCACGGCGTGCCAGCACAGCCGGATCACCTCGCGGCAGATGGTGGCGAGGCGCAGGTCGTGCTCCCGGGTGAAGGCGCCGGGCCCCTGGGCGCAGAGGTCCTGCCACTGGGTGACGGCGTGCAGCACGGCGGCCTCGGCGGTGGCGATCATGCCGGCCGCCTCGCCGTACCAGAACTGGTAGTCCGGGTCCTCGGCGCGGGTGACCACGGGCGGGAAGAGCGTCGTGCGGGACTGCATCAGCTCCCCGTAGGCGTCCAGCGCGCCCTGGGCCATGCCCACGGCGAGCGAGGCGACCTCCAGCACCATGAAGCTGAGCGAACCGCCGCCGTACTCCGGGTTGCCGTGCAGCCGGTAGCCGGGGGTGCCGCCGTCGACGAGGACCTCGCTCATGTGGGTGCGCGGCAGCGTCAGGTGGTCCGGGACCAGCCCGTCCTCGATCACGATGCTGTGCGAGCCGCTGCCCTTGAGGCCCAGCTGGCCGCCCCAGTCGTCGAGCCGGCGGAACCGGGAGCGCGGGGCGACGAAGAGCATCGGCGCCGGCGGTTCGCCGTCCTCGCCGGGCACCGGGACGTGCCCCATGAAGTGCGTGGCGTACGGCGAGCCCGAGCAGTAGTTCCAGGTGCCGTCGATGCGCCAGCCGCCGTCCCGCGCCCGCTCGGCCCGGCCGTTCGGCACGATGGTGGCCGGGCAGATGAAGTCGCCTCCGGCGAAGATCTCGGCCTGCGCCCGCTCGCCGAACAGCGAGGCCGCGGGCAGGGCGTGGGTGGCGCCGAGGCAGTACATCCAGCCGGTCGACGGGCAGCCGCGGGCGAGCGTCATCGCCACCCGCAGGAAGGTGTCGATGCCGAACTCGTAGCCGCCGTACCGCTTGGGGACGAGGATCCGGTAGAAGCCGGCCTCCGCGAACGCCTCGTGGGTGTCCTGGGCGTAGTACGTGCGCTGTTCGGTCTCGGCCTGCCGGGCCACCAGGAGCGGCGCGATGGCCTCGGCCCTGGCGATGACCTCCTTCGGCGTCAGACCGGGTTCGGGCGGCTGCGGCGAGCCGGACCCTGCGGCATTCGTGGCGACCGTCATTGCGGCGCGGCTCCTCTACGGTTGGCGCGGGCGTTCCGCCCGGGGCCGGGCGGACATTTCCCGGCCACTGTCGCCCGCGGCGGGGGCGGGGCGCATCTCCCTGATTGCCAGCACGATCGAAGAACCACGGCGGCGGGGCCGTTGCTACGGTTCCGGGGCGAATTCGCCCCGGAACCAGCGAGAGGAATTCCCCGTGATCTCCGATGGAAAGCCGCAGTCGAACGCACCGGAGAGCAGGACGCAGCTCTCCTTCAACCAGGAATTCCTCTGCGGTTTCGACCGCGGCGACGAGGAAGGACCGTTCGGCCCGCACTTCCACATCGTGCACGGCTGGCGCCTGCGCGGGAAGGTCGACGCCGCGACGCTGCAACTGGCCCTGGACGACGTGGTGGTCCGGCACGAGGCCCTGCGCACGGCCATCGTCCGGGGCGACGGCGAGCGGTACCAGGAGGTCCACCCGCCCACCCCGGTCCCGCTGGAGCTGCGGGAGCTGCCCGGAGCGGACGCTCAGGCCCGCGAGCAGGCTGTGGAGGAGCTGATCACCGAGGTCGAGTCGGGAACCATCAGCGCGCGCGAACTCCCTTTGCTGAAGGCCACCTTGCTGCGCTTCGACGAGGACGACGCGATCCTGGCGCTGGTCGTCCACCACACCGCGGCCGACGGATGGTCGGTCCGGCTGATCATCCGCGACCTCGCCGTCCGCTACGCCGAGCGCCGCGGGCACCGCCGGCCCGAGCTGCCGACCGCCCTGCCGTACCGTGAGTTCTCGCAGTGGCAGCGGGAGTTCGCCGAGAACCCGGCGCTGGAGGAGTCGCGCGCGTTCTGGCGCAAGCAGCTCGCCGGCGCCCGGATCCTCTCGGTGCCCACCGACCGGCCGAAGTCCTCCGGCCTGCCGGAGTCCACCGCCGTGTACCGCTTCACCGTCGACGCGGACCTGACCACCCGGGCCGTGGAGATCGGCCGGGCGCTGCGCAGCACGCCGTTCATGGTGCTGATGGGCGCGTTCGCGGTGATGGTCGCGCGCTCCACCGGGACGACCCGGGTGGTGGTGCCGACCTTCTCGCCGGGCCGCGGCGAGGACCGCTTCCACCACACGGTCGGGCCGTTCTTCAACTTCCTCCCGCTGTGCACGGAGCTCGCCGGGGCCCGCGACTTCGCCGAGGTGGTCACCAGGATCCGCACCACCAGCCTGGAGGCGTACGCCCATGACATCCCGTTCGGCCAGATCCTCGCCCAGGCGCCGGAGTTGATGCTGCCGACGCTGGAGGACGAGCGGGCGGCGTGCGTCTTCCAGGTCTTCCCGTTCCCGTTCCTGCTGGACGGCGAGCTGATCGGGGACCTGGAGTTCACCGAGGTGCGCCGCCGGCTCACCTCGCAGCCGGTGGGCTCGGACGTGCCCAACGGCGCGCTGTGGACGCTCAACCTGGACCCGGCCGGTGACGTGGTTGCCAGCATCCAGTACAACAGCAACCTCTACGACGAGAGCACCGTGGCGGAGCAGGTGGACCGCTTCCGCGAGGTGCTGCGGGAGCTGGTCGGCGCGCCGGACGCGCCGCTGGAGCTCGGTGCCGGGAACTCCTGAGTGCGCCGGGGCCGGCGGTTCCGCTCCCCACGGAACCGCCGGCCCCCTTCGTCGACCGGCCCGCTCAGCCGACCCGGATCGGGCCGCGGGGGCGCAGGCCCCGGTAGGCGTCGTTGTACCGGTCCAGCAGCAGCTGGGCCTCGGCGTTCGCCCGGGCGAAGCGCTCCCGCGGGTCCACGTCGGTGGCCAGGACGTCGTGCATGGCGGTGGTCAGGACGTTCTGGATCGCGGCGAACTCGCCGAGCAGCGCGCCCCGGGCGGCCGGCGAGCCGGAGTTGGCGGCGAGCTGGTCCAGCGCCGTGCGGAAGTGCGGGTTGCGGTGGAACCAGCCCTCCTGTTCCAGCAGTTCGATCGCTCCGCCGGTGACCGGGATGAACCCGGTCTCCCGGTGCCGCTCGGCGGCGGTCCGCGGCGCGTTCAGGTACTGCATGAAGGCCAGGGCGCCGTCCTCGGTCTCCTTGTCCAGCCCGGACGCCAGCCAGAGCGCGTCCCCCCCGATCACGTTGCCCGCGTAGGGCACCCGGTCGTTGTACGGCATCCGGCAGGCCCTGGCGACGAAGCCGCCGTCGTGGCCGGCCTGGGCCATCCGGGCCGCCTCGACCGAGGTGGTGAGGACGAAGGCGACCTCCTGGTCGGCGAAGGCGCGGAAGTTGCGGTTCCAGTCGACCTCGGTGTTCACCCGGCTCGGGTGGTAGCGGTACAGGCCCGCCCGGTGCAGCCCCCGCCACCACTCGACGTAGGCGAGCATCGCGTCCGAGTCGAGGTACAGCTTCTCGGCGCGGCCGGAGCGGCCGTTGTCCCGGTCGGCGAGCAGCGCGCCCTGCTGGGCCACCGACTGCTGGAACCACCAGCCGTGGTTGGGCCAGGTGATCCCGTGGGCCGGCCCGTCCGGGAGCGCGGTGACGGCCCGGCAGGCGGCCTCGATGCCGGCCCAGGTCAGCGGGACCTCGGTGATCCCGGCCCGCTCCAGCAGGGTGGTGTTGGCGTAGAGCAGGGTGGTCGAGGTGAGCGGCGGCATGGCCGCGACCGCGCCGTCGTAGGTGTAGAAGTGCCGGGCGGCGGGTTCGACGTCGCCGAGCACGACCGGCTCGCCGAGGATCTCGGTGCGGCCGGCGATCGCCCGCTCGACCGAGGTGAACAGCGGTGAGCCGTCGGGCCGTCGGGCGTCGAGGGCGTCCCGGGTCGAGGTGTAGAAGTACTGCGCGATGGTCGGCGCCTCGCCCTTCAGGGCGGCGTCGTGGATGGTCTGCGGAACCGACAGCCAGTCCACGCCGGTGACCCGGATCCGGTACTCGGGGTGGTTGGCCGTGAACTTCTCCGCCAACTCCCTGGTCCGGTCTTGGAAGTAGGGCATCAACGGGTAGAGCGGCACCACGATGTCGAGGTCGATCCGCTTGCTCATTCCGGAATCCTTCCTGGCAGGCCGGGCAATCCAGATGCTCATGCTCCGGGGGTGGCGTGCCCCGGGCATCTCCGCTCGTGCTGACTGCGCGGCCCCTCGCGGCCCGGTCCGGCGCGAGCGCACGACGGGAGAAGCGGCCGGCCATTCGGAAGTGTCAGGCTCGGTTCGTCCGGTGAACTGGCAGCAAGGAGAGGCGTCTGATGGCCGAAGCCCGCGAGACCACCGCCGGAGATGCGCGCGGCAGCCGCCCGCTGACCGGGGCGGAGTACATCGAGAGCCTCCGCGACGACCGGGAGATCTACCTCTACGGCGACCGGGTCAAGGACGTCACCGCCCATCCGGCGTTCCACAACCCGGTCCGGATGACCGCGCGGCTCTACGACGCCCTGCACGATCCGCGACACCGGCCGGTGCTGACCGCACCGGTCGACAGCGGCGGCGAGGGCTACACCCACCGCTTCTTCACCACTCCGCGCAGCGCGGAGGACCTGGTCGCCGACCAGCAGGCGATCGCCGCCTGGGCGCGGATGAGCTACGGCTGGATGGGCCGCAGCCCCGACTACAAGGCGTCCTTCCTCGGCACTCTGGGCGCGAACGCGGACTTCTACGAGCCGTTCGCGGACAACGCCCGGCGCTGGTACGCCGAGTCGCAGGAGAAGGTGCTGTACTGGAACCACGCGATCGTGCACCCGCCGGTCGACCGCTCACTGCCGCCGGACCAGGTGAAGGACGTCTTCATCCACGCGGAGAAGGAGACGGACGCCGGCCTGGTGGTGTCCGGCGCTAAGGTGGTCGCCACCGGCTCCGCGCTGACGCACTACAACTTCATCGCCCACTACGGCCTGCCGATCAAGGACCGCACCTTCGCGCTGGTGGCCACCGTGCCGATGGACGCGCCCGGGATGAAGCTGATCTGCCGCCCGTCGTACACCGCGACGGCGGCGGCGATGGGCAGCCCGTTCGACCACCCGCTCTCCTCCCGGCTGGACGAGAACGACACCATCCTGGTGCTCGACAAGGTGCTCATCCCGTGGGAGAACGTCTTCGTCTACGGCCAGCCGGAGAAGATCCGGATGTTCACCGGGCAGTCCGGCTTCATCGAGCGGTTCACCTTCCACGGCTGCACCCGGCTCGCGGTGAAGCTGGAGTTCATCGCCGGGTTGCTGGCCAAGGCCCTGGACATCACCGGCACCGGTGACTTCCGCGGGGTGCAGAGCCGGCTCGGCGAGGTGCTGGCCTGGCGCAACCTGTTCTGGGGGCTGTCCGACGCGGCCGCCCGCAACCCGGTCGCCTGGCACAACGGCGCGGTGCTGCCCAACTCCCAGTACGGACTGGCCTACCGGTGGTTCATGCAGACGGGCTACCCGCGGATCAGGGAGATCGTGCTCCAGGACGTGGCCAGCGGGCTGATCTACGTGAACTCCAGCGCCAAGGACTTCGACAACCCGGGGATCCGGCCCTACCTGGACCGGTTCCTGCGCGGCTCCGGCGGTGTCGACGCGGTCGAGCGGGTCAAGGTGATGAAGCTGCTCTGGGACGCCGTCGGCAGCGAGTTCGGCGGCCGCCACGAGCTCTACGAGCGCAACTACGCGGGCAGTCACGAGAACACCCGGATCGAGCTGCTCTTCGCCCAGCTCGCCAACGGCCAGCTGGACGCCTACAAGGGCCTGGTCGACGAGTGCCTGGCGGAGTACGACCTGAACGGGTGGACCGTACCCGATCTGTCCTCCTTCGCCGACCTGAGCGATTCCGTCCACGGGCTGCTCGACAGCTGATCCGGGCGCCGACGACCGGCCGACAACCAATCGATGAGGATCGGAGGGCATGGTGGCTTCCCCTTCCCTTCAGGGGCATTTCACACAACAGGCGCTGCGGACACCGGACGCGATCGCCGTATCGTCCGGTGAAGTCCGGCTCAGCTACCGCGAGTTGGACGAGCGGGCGAACCGGCTGGCGCACCGGCTGCGGGACCTCGGCGTGCGGGCCGAGTCGCCGGTCGCGGTACTGATGGAGCGCTCCGCGGACCTGGTGGTGGCGGTGCTGGCCGTGCTCAAGGCCGGCGGCTGCTACCTCCCGCTGCACAGCGCCTACCCCCTGGCGCGCAAGCAGTGGATCGTGGAGCACTGCGCGGCGCCGGTGCTGCTGACCGACGAGGCGATGCGCGGGCGCGGCCTGCCGGACGTCGCCGAGGTGGTCGTCGTCGAGGGCGAGAAGGGCCTCGCCGACCACCCCGCGACGGACCCGGCCGTCCCGGTCGAGCCGGACGCGCTCGCCTACGTGATCCACACCTCGGGCTCCACCGGGGAGCCGAAGGGCGTCGCGGTCGCGCACCGGGACGCGCTCGGCCTGGCCCTGGACTCGATCTGGTCGCAGGGCCGGCACGAGCGGGTGCTGATGGTGGCGCCGTACGCCTTCAACGTCTCCACCTACGAGTTCTGGGTGCCGCTGCTGCACGGCGGGCGGATCGTGGTGGCCCCGCCCGGCGACCTCGACGTGCACGCCCTGCGCCGGCTGATCGCCGGGGAGCGGATCACCGGCATCCACCTGACCGCGGGCCTGTTCCGGGTGCTCGCCGAGGAGGACCCGGGCTGCCTGGCCGGCGTGCGCGAGGTGCTCACCGGCGGCGACGTCATCGCCCCCTCGGCCGTCCAGCGGGTGCTGGAGCACAACCCCGGCCTGGTGGTGCGGGCGATGTACGGCGCGACCGAGGCCACGCTGTTCAGCACCAGCGCGGCGATGACCGCCCCCTACGTGGCCGACGGCCCGGTGGGCGTCGGCCGGCCGATGGACGGCGTCCGGCTGCACGTCCTGGACGCCGAGCTGCGGCCGGTGCCGGCCGGCGGGGTGGGCGAGCTGCACATCGCCGGACGCGGCCTGGCCCGCGGCTACTTCAACCGGCCCGACCTGACCGCCGAACGCTTCGTGGCCAACCCCTTCGACGCGCCGGGCGAGCGGATGTACCGCACCGGGGACCTGGTCCGGGTCGACCGGGACGGCATGCTGGAGTACCTCGGCCGGGCCAACGACCAGCTCAAGGTGATGGGCTTCCGGATCGAGCCCGCCGAGGTGGAGGCGGCGCTGGCGCGCCACCCCGGCCTGGCCCATGTCGCCGTCGTGGCACGGGAGTCGGAGTCCGGGGAGAAGCGCCTGATCGCGTACTACGTCCCGGAGTCCGACGGGGTCGAGGCGGGCGCGCTGCGGGCGCACGCGGTGGCGCAGCTGCCGGCGTACATGGTGCCGACGGCCTTCGTGAGCGTGCCGGCCCTCCCGCTGACCCCCAACGGCAAGCTGGACCGGCGGGCGCTGCCCGAACCGGTGACCGACTCGGCCCGCCGGGCGCCGGCGACCGAGCGCCAGCGGCAGCTGTGCGCCCTGTTCGCCGAGGTGCTCGGGGTGCCGGAGGTCGGCATCGACGACAGCTTCTTCGAGGTGGGCGGCCAGTCCCTGGACGCGATGCGGCTGGTCAGCCGGATCCGGGCGGCGCTGGACGTCCGGCTCACCGTCACCCAGTTCTTCGACGTGCCCTCGGTGGCCGCGCTGGAGAGCCTGCTGGACCGACCGGAAGGAGAGCGGGGATGACCAGTCCCTTCGACGCCGAGGACGGCCGGTTCACCGTCCTGGTGAACGCGCGGGGCCAGTTCTCGCTCTGGCCGGCCGCCGCCGGGGTTCCGGCGGGCTGGACGGCCGAGCACGGCCCGGTCGACCGGACCGCCGCCCTCGCGTACGTGAACGAGCACTGGACCGATCTGAGGCCGAAGAGCCTCACCGGGCGCCCCCTCGGGCAGCCCGACGACTGACGAGGAGTCTGGAACATGAGCCTCGACGCGGGTCAGGAGACCTTCGGCGGCATGCTCGTCGACCACATCGCCTGCTACGTCGCCGACCTCGCCGCCACCACCGAGTGGCTGGTCCGGGGTTACGGCCTGGAAGTGTACGCGGGTTCGGCCCCGCAGGCGCCGGACCTCCGCTCGGTGGCGCTCGGCCGCAACGGCATCCGGGTGGTGCTCAGCCAGCCGCTGCCGGGCGACCACCCGGGAGCGGCGTACGTGGAGAAGCACGGTGACGGGGTCGCCGACATCGCGCTGCGCGTCCCGGACGCCCGGGCCGCCTTCACGGAGGCCGTCCGGCGCGGCGCCCGGCCCGTCGCCGGGCCGGCCGCGCACGGCGAGCTGGTCACCGCGACCATCATGGGCGTCGGCGACATCGCCCACACCTTCGTCCAGCGGCCGGCCCCGGCCGACGAGCGGCCGCTGCCCGGGCTCGCGCCGGTCGCCACCGACCCGGCCGCACCGGACTTCGGCCTGCGGGAGGTCGACCACTTCGCGATCTGCGTCGAGCCCGGGCAGATCGACGCGACGGTCGCCTTCTACCGGGAGGTGCTCGACTTCGAGCTGATCTTCACGGAGCGGATCAAGGTCAACGGCCAGGTGATGATCACCAAGGTGGTGCAGAACGGCACCGTCACCTTCACCCTGATCGAACCGGACCAGGCCCAGGTCACCGGCCACCTGGACGAGTTCCTGAAGGACCACGGCGGGCCCGGGGTGCAGCACATCGCCTTCACCACGGACGACATCGTCGGGTCGGTCGACGCGATCGCCGCCCGGGGCGTGGAGTTCCTGGGCACCCCGGAGGCGTACTACCGGCTGCTCTCCGGCCGCCTCACCCCGCTGCGGCACTCCGTGGCGGACCTGGAGCGGCTGAACATCCTGATCGACCAGGACCACGACGGGCAGCTGTTCCAGATCTTCACCAAGTCCGTGCACCCGCGCGGCACCCTCTTCCTGGAGGTCATCGAGCGGATGGGGGCCCGCTCGTTCGGCAGCGGCAACATCAAGGCGCTGTACCAGGCCATCGAGTACCAGAAGGGCAGGGGTGCGGCCGATGGCGCGTGACGGGATCTTCGACGACCGGTTCCGGACGGCCGTGGAGCGGCTGCGGGTGCCCGGCATGGGCACCGAGGTGGTGGCGCCGCTGCTCTCCCACCTGATCCACCTGGCCCGGCCCCGCCGGGTGCTGGAGGTCGGCATGGGGTACACCACGCCGTTCCTGGCGAAGGCCCTGGCCGAGGCCGAGGAACTGGCCGCGGCCGAGGCCGCCGCGCTGGTCCGCAAGACCCGGCCGTACCTCGCGGACGGCCGGGAGCTGGACGAGGCGTGGATCGACAGCGAGCCCGCGCTGCTGCTGCCGGCCGGCTACCGCGAGCCGTACGAGCCGCGGTTCGTGGCGATCGACGACCTCTCGGACAGCGGCTCCTCGGCCCCGCTGGTGACGGAGGTGCTGGACGAACTCGGCCTCGCCGAGCGGGTCACCGTGGTCAACTCCGACATGCGCGGGGCCGTCGGACGCCTCCCCGAGGAGTTCCGGCCGATCGACTTCGCCTGGGTCGACGCCTGGGACTGCCTCTACTTCTTCGAGAACTTCTGGGAGTTGATCGATCCGGACGGCGGGATCGTCGTCATGCACTACCTGATGACCTACCCCGAGGGCGAGGCGATCCTCGACTACATCGCCGAGACCCAGCGGCTGGCCCCCGGCGAGTTCGAGATGCTGAACCTGCTGGAGAGCCGCAAGCTGCGCCAGAACAGCATGACCGTGCTGCGCCGCACCAGCGGCAGCCGGCCCCGGCAGTACTCCGACACCGGTCAGCGCCCGCGCCTCGGCGGCCAGGTCCGCGAGGACGCCCTCGCCCTGGCCCGCTCGATGACCGGAGCCGCCGGCCAGAGCCCGAACAGGACACCCCGATGACCCAGACCCCCGTGGAGTTGCTGACCGCCTTCACGACGGCCGGCGCCGAACAGCGCGACGCCGCCTTCCGGCACCTGGTGGCCGCGCTGTGGCAGGACGGCCGGGCGAGCGACCTCGCCCCGGCCGCCGTGCCGGCGCTGCTGACCGCACTGGACCAGGCCCCGCCCGAGCGCCAGGGCTGGCTGGTCCTGCTGCTCGGCCTGCTGGCCGGCGCCGAACCGCCCTCCGTCGGAGGCGGGTCGGCCGAGTCGATCGGCAAGGAACTGGACCGCTTCCTCGAACTGCTCGCGGACCGCGGGGCCCACCCCGGGCGCACCCTCGCCCTGCTGTACCTGCTCTCGCACTTCCCCGCCGACCGCGACCGCATCCTGGCGGCCGTCGAACCGCTGGAGCCTTCCCAGGACGACCTCAGCCGGCTCGACCGGGTGCTGCGGCCGCTGGACCCGGCCACCGCCGTCCTGGGCCGGGTCTGGCCCTCGCCGGCCGAGTGGGTGCTCAGCGAGGCCGAGCGCGCCTTCGACCGCTCGTGGGTCGACGCGCTCTCCCCCGCGCAGCTCGCCGCCACCTGGGACGGCGACACCCGGATGCTGATCGGCTACTCCGGCGCCAAGGCGTACTGGGCGCTGCGCCACGGCACCACCGAGGTGGTCGCCGACACCAGCCCGCACCGGACCACCGCGCTGACGGCCGACGCCGTCGGCACCGCCGACCTCACCCGCCACGCCGAGGTGCTGCGCTGCCCGGCCTGCACCGGCCGCCTGGACGTCTCCCCCGGCGGCGCCCGCTGCGCCGACTGCGCCGCCGCGTACTCCTCCGCGGCGGGCCATCTGGACCTGTTCGAACGCAGCGAGCCCTCGGACCCCAAGGACGTCCTCCAGAACGCCGCCGCCATGCGCAACATCGGGCTGCACTACGAGACCGTGCTGCGGCCGGCCTTCCTGCGGCTGATGGGCGGCAACTTCGGCGGCCAGGTGACGCCGGCCGACGAGGACCGCTACATCGCCGCGCACACCGCCCCGGTCGACGGGCCGGTGCTCGACCTGGCCGCGGGAGCCGGCCGGTGGACCGCCGTGCTGGCCGAGGCGGTGGGCGCCGAGCGGCTGATCGCGCTGGACCTCAACCCGGCCATGCTCACCTGGCTGAGCGGACGGCTGCCGGACGTCCCCGCGCTCCGGGCGAGCGCGCAGGCGCTCCCGTTCGGCGACGCCACGCTGGGCGCGGTCAACTGCTGGAACGCCCTCCAGGCGATGCCGGACCCGGCCGGGGTGATCGCCGAGGTCGGCCGCTGCCTGCGGCCCGGCGGCAGCTTCACCCTGCTCACCTTCCTCCAGGCCGCCGACCCGGTCGACCGCCACTTCCAGGGCACCTTCCGGGGGCCCGGCTTCCCGGACGGCATGCCGCTGTTCGCGCTCGCCGACCTGCGCGCCTGGCTGGCGGCCGCCGGCCTGACCGTCCGGGACCAGTACACCCCCGGCACCTTCGCGGTCATCACCGCCGAACGCGCCGCCTGATCCCGGCGCCCGACCGCTCCCCGACCGCGGCGCCCGATCCCGGCGCCCGATCGGACCCGCCCGACCAGACCCGCCCGATCACACCGCAATCCGCGAGATGTGACGCCCGGCCGTGCCGTGCGAACGTCTCTGCGGCGCAGGAACACGGAGGGACGAACGAGCATGACCGACAAGACCGTTGATCCGACCGGCCCGGCGGTGATCAGGCCCGGGGACCCGAGGTACGAGAACCTCGTGCAGGGCTACAACCACCGCTTCGTCGGACGACCCGACGAGGTGCGCCTGGTGACCACCACCGAGGAGGTGGTGGCGGCCGTCGGCGAGGCTGTGGCGGCGGGCAAGCGGATCGCGGTCCGCAGCGGCGGTCACTGCTTCGAGAACTTCACCACCTCGCCCGAGATCGAGATCCTGCTGGACCTGTCCGAGCTGAACCGCATCGCCCACGACCCCGCGCGCCGCGCGATCGAGGTCGGGGCCGGCGCCCTGCTGGGTGACGTCTACCGCACCCTGTTCAAGCGCTGGGGGGTGACGATCCCGGGCGGCACCGGCTTCGAGGTGGGTGTCGGCGGCCACTTCCCGGTCGGCGGCTACGGCCCCCTCTCGCGCCGCGACGGCCTGATCGTCGACCACCTGTACGCCGTCGAGGTCGTGGTGGTCGACGAGTCCGGCCGGGCCGGGGTCGTGGTGGCCACGTCCGAGCCCGACGACCCGCACCGGGACCTCTGGTGGGCCCACACCGGCGGTGGCGGCGGCAACTTCGGCGTGGTGACCAGGTACTGGCTGCGCACTCCGGGGGCGGACACCGACGACCCGGCCGGGCTGCTGCCCAAGGCGCCGGCCCGGGTCTGGAAGCGGACGGTGATGTGGCCCTGGGACGGGATGACCGAGCGGTCCCTGACCACGCTGCTGCGCAACTACGCCACCTGGTACGAGAACAACGACGACGCCGACTCCCCGGCGGCCGGTCTGTGGAGCAATCTGATCGTCACCCACCGCAACTCCGGGATGTTCGGGATGACGGTGGTGATCGACCACGACGGGCCGGACGCCGAGAAGGTGTTCGCCGAGCACTTCGAGTCCGTGTCCGCCGGGGTCGGCGTGGAGCCGGTGGTGCACACCGCCGAGGTGGTCCCCTGGTTCAGCTCCTGGCTGCCCTCGTACAGCTTCCCGAGCGACCCGAAGGGGCGCTACAAGGACAAGGCGGGCTATCTGCGGAAGGGGTTCACCGATCACCAACTCGGGGTGATCTGGCGCTACCTGAGCGATCCGGAGCACACCAATCCGATGTCGTGCATCGTGGTCGCGGGCTTCGGCGGGAAGGTCAACACCGTCGCCCCCGACGCCACCGCCGCCGTCCAGCGCGACTCCGTCCTGAAGGTCCTCTACTGCGCCGGCGTCTGGCAGTCCGAGGACCAGGACGAGGCCAACATCGCCTGGGTCCGGGCGTTCTACCGCGACGCGTACGCCCCGAGCGGCGGCGTCCCGGTGCCCGACGAGAACAGCGACGGCACCTACATCGGCTACCCCGACCGCGACCTGGCCGACCCGGCCTGGAACACCTCGGGGGTGCCCTGGTCGACGCTCTACTACGGCGGCAACTACCCGCGCCTGCAGCAGGTCAAGCGGACGTACGACCCCGGGAACGTGTTCCGCCACGCCCTGTCGGTCGAACTCCCCTGCGGAGAAGTGGATGTGAAGGAGGATCAGGATGCTTGAGAACAAGGTCGTCGTGGTCTCGGGGGTCGGCCCCGGCCTCGGGCGGGCGATCGCCCTGCGGTCCGCGCGGTCGGGCGCGGACGTCGTGCTCGCCGCCCGGACCGAGTCCCGGCTCGCCGAGATCGCCGCGGAGGTCGAGCGGACCGGGCGCCGGGCGCTGGCGGTGCCGACCGACATCACCGACGACTCGTCGGCCGCCGCGCTGGTCAAGGCCGCGACGGAGGCCTTCGGCCGGGTCGACGCGCTGGTCAACAACGCCTTCGCGGTGCCGCCGATGGTCGACCTCGGCGAGGTCGACCTCGCGGACGTGCGCGCCGGGTTCGAGACCAACGTGTACGCCGCGCTGCGGCTCACCCGGCTGTTCGCGCCCGCGCTGGCGGAGAACCGGGGATCGGTCGTCATGATCAACTCGGCGGTGATCCGGCACTCCAAGCGGCCGTTCGGCGCCTACAAGATGAGCAAGGCCGCCCTGCTGTCGCTGGCGCAGAGCCTGGCCACCGAACTCGGCCCGCGGGGCGTCCGGGTGAACACCGTCGCCCCCGGCTACATCTGGGCGGACGCGCTGCGCGAGGGCTTCGGGCACGTCGCCGCGCAGCGCGGGGTCACCGTCCAGGACGTCTACGACGAGATCGCCGCCACCCTGGACCTCGGCCGGCTGCCCGAGCCGGACGAGGTCGCCGACGCGGTGCTCTTCCTCGTCTCCCCGCTCGCGCGCGCCGTCACCGGGCACTGCCTGGACGTCAACGCCGGCGAATACCACCACTGAACCTGTCAGGACGACGACACGGAAGCTGAGGACCAGCGGTGACAGAGAACACGGAGCAGACCGGTGCGCTGGCCACCGGACCACGGCGGGCGAGACCCGGCACGGAACCGGCCACGGCCACGACGAGCTGGTGGCAGAGCCCGTGGGCGGCGGCACTGGCCGCCGTCGTGGTGTTCAACCTGCTGTACGCCTTCCCGCGCTACCTGTCGGGGGACAGCCATCAGGCCCGGATCCCGCTCGACCCGGACTTCCCGGCGCACTACGCGGTCCTGGTAGCGCACGTCGTCCTCGGCAACATCTCGCTGGTGACGGTCCTCCTCCAGGTCCTGCCGTGGATCCGCCGCCACCACCCGGCCGTGCACCGGATGAGCGGCCGGGTGTACATCTTCGCCGGAGCGCTGCCCAGCGGGGTGCTGGCGCTGGTGCTGGTGCCGTACTCCGCGGCGCCGTCCGGCAAGACCGGGCTGGCCATGATGGCGGTGCTCTGGCTGGGCACCACCCTGCTCGGGCTCCGGGCGGCGCTCCAGCGCCGGTTCGTCGACCACCGGCGGTGGATGGTCTACAGCTTCGCCCTGGCCCTCGGCACCACCTGGGGCCGGGTGCTGGCCGAACTGATGCTGCACGTCCCGGGCTTCCGGATCGACGTCATGACCCTCCTCGACCTGGCCAACTGGGCGGGCTGGGTGTTCAACCTGCTGGTCGCCCACTGGTGGCTCGAGCGGACGGCCCCGCGGGCCGCCCGACTGGTGCGCTGACGTCGAGAACCGAGCGGCCGGCCGTGGTGTCCCACGGCCGGCCGTCGGCGTGTGCGGCCCCGGCGGCCCCGGCCGGCCCGGGCCCGTCGGCCCGCCGGGCCGCCGCCGAAGCGCCGCCGGAGCGCCCGCAGGCCGTCCGGCCTGGGATTCGTCCCGTACGCACGACCGGGGATGTCGAGAACGGGCCGCCGGCTCCGACGTCTCCGGTGGAAGCCCCGGGAAGCGCCCGGGGCGCCACCCCCAAGGAGAGACAGTCATGAAGTACATGCTGACGATGCACATGAACCCCGTGCTGTGGGAGGGCCTGCCCGAGGACGAGAAGCAGGCGGTCTACGCCGGCCACGGCGACTTCATGAAGCTCCTCCGCGAGTCCGGCGAGCTCGTCCACACCCAGGCGCTGGCGGAGCCCGAGAAGAGCACGACCGTCAAGGTCCGTGACGGCGCCCCGGCGCTGAGCGACGGCCCGTACCTGGAGAACAAGGAGTTCGTCTGCGGCTTCTACCTGGTCGACGTCGAGACCCGGGAGCGCGCGATCGAGCTGGCCGGGATGATCCCGGACGCCAAGCACACCGGCATCGAGGTCCGTCAGGTGATGTTCGAGCAGGGCCTGGAGATGTGATCGGATAGCACCCCGCGGAAACGGCGGCGGCGGGTCGGGCTGTTGGTCAGCCCGACCCGCCGCCTTCGTGTTGCGCGGGGTCAGTCGACGATCTCCATCTGCGCCATCATGCCCGCCGAGGAGTGCTCCAACATGTGGCAGTGGTACATGTACTTGCCCAGGTAGTCGGCGAAGGTCGCCTGGACCCGGACCGAGGTGCCGGGCGGGAGCGGGACGGTGTCCTTCAGGCCGACGTCACCGGGCAGCGGCGGCCGGCCGTCCCGGTCGAGCACCCGGAACTGCGTCATGTGCATGTGGAACGAGTGCTGGATCGGGCCGTACTTGGTGGCACCGTCGTCGTTGATGATCGTCCAGATCTCGGTGGCACCGCGCTGGATCCGCTGGTCCACCCGGTTCTCGTCGAACGGCTTGCCGTCGATCAGGCCGACCGGGTTGCCGGTCAGGTCGAAGGAGAGCCGCACCTCGCGCTGGACCGTGGCCGGCGCCAGCGCGGGCATCGCGCGCAGCGCGGTGGGCACCCGGCTGAAGTCGAAGGCCGGGCGGGTCACGTCGAAGCGCAGCACCTGCTCGACCTCGTCGTTGCCGGTGAACTGGCCCTGGTTGGTGAGGAAGCACTGGGTGCCGACCCGCTGCTGGGAGAAGTCCACCACCAGGTCGACCCGCTCGCCGGCGGCGAGCGGGAAGTCCGTCCCCGTCCGGTCGATCGGCGCGGGCAGCAGACCGCCGTCCGAACCGATCTGGAGCACCGGCAGGGAGCCGAAGTTGAACTTCAGGAACCGCAGGGTCGAGTTGTTCAGCAGCCGGATGCGGTACTTGCGCGCGGCCACCGGGAAGTACGGCTTCTGGCGGCCGTTGACCAGGATCACGTTCCGGTTCCGCGGATCGCCGGCCACCAGCTGCCCGTTGGCGTCGATCTCGGCGTCGCGGATCGCGATCGGGACGTCGTACTCGCCGCACGGCAGCTGGTACTGGCCCTCGCCCTGACCCTCGATCAGGTAGAAGCCGTGCATGCCGCGGTAGACGTGCTCGGCCTCCATGTGGTGGCTGTGGTCGTGGTACCAGAGCGTGGCGCCGGGCTGCCGGTTCGGGTACTCGTACTGCCGCTCGGCGCCCGGGTCGATGACCTCCATCGGGTGGCCGTCGCTGTCGGCCGGGACGTGGCCGCCGTGCAGGTGCACGTTGGCGTGCTCGGGCAGCCAGTTGCGGTAGGTCACCAGCGCCCGGCGCCCCTCCTTGGCCCGGATCGTCGGGCCGATGAAGCTGCCGCCGAAGGTCATGCACTTGGTCTTGACGCCGGGGATCAGCTCGAGCTCGGCCGGCAGGATGTCGAGCCGGTACACGTCGGTGTCGGCGGTGCGGGCCACGGGGTTGAGGGTCGGCGGTACCGGCATCCGTACGGAGAACGGCCCGGAGGCCGCGCCCCGGGCGGCCTGCCCGGGGCGCTCCGACTCCCCGGCGGCCAGCGCGCTCACCGGTAGCAGTACGCCGGTGCTCGCCGCTATGCCCGCCAGGCCGAGAAAGTGTCGCCTGTTCAGGATGTCCTCCCCAAGTCGGTATCCGCGCGCCCGAAACGTTGTTCGGGTGCGTCCCAGGTCGCCATCCTGATCGTTGATCAGACCGTACGCTTCTTGCGGGTTGCGGTATTTGACGGCGGATCAGAGGTAGTTGACGACCGCGCGGAAGCGTACCCCACCCTGTTCGACCCGTTCGAGTGCTTCGGCCACCCGTTCTTTGGGGAAGACCTCGACCATCGGCGTGACGGCCCCGGACGCAACCAGGTCGAGGGCCTCGGTGAGCTGGTCGAGGCCGTTGTGGGTGGCGCCGATCACCTGCTGCCGCTGTGCCCAGAACGGGCTGGTGGGCGGGATGGTGAAGGAGTCGACCGGGTCGATGGTGGCGAGCACGATCCGGCCGTTCGGCCGCAGCCCCTGGAGGGACTCGGTGGCCGCCCGGTAGGAGGTGCCGGTCACCAGGACCACGTCGGCGCCGCCGGCCGCCCGCAGCTGCTCGCCGTCGGCGACCACGTGGTCCGCGCCGAGCGAACGGGCCAGCTCGTGCTTGTCCGGCGAGCTGGTGACGGCCACGGTCTCGAAGCCGGCCGCACGGGCGAACTGCACGGCCAGGTGGCCGAGTCCGCCGATCCCGAGCACCGCGACCCGCTCGTGCGGCTTGGGGTCGGCGGCGCGCAGCGCGCTCCACGCGGTGTAGCCGGCGCACAGCACGGGCGCGGCGGTCTCGTACGAGAGGGCGTCCGGCAGCAGCACCGTGCTGTCGGCCGCCACCGCGACGTACTGGGCGTGGCCGCCCTGCACCGTGAGGCCGCTCATCACCGACTCCGGGCAGTTCATCCCGGACTGCCCGGTGAGCGGGAGGTTGAGCCGGCAGTAGTCGCACCGGCCGCAGGTCGCCTGCACCCAGGTGGTACCGACCCGGTCGCCGACCCGGCGGGTGGTCACGCCCGGGCCGACCTCGACGACCTCGCCGGCCGCCTCGTGCCCGACCACCACCGGGTCGAGCGGCGGGAAGGGGAAGACGCCCTGGCTCACCCAGAGGTCGTTGTGGCAGACCCCGCAGGCGTGGACCCGGATCAGCACCTGACCCGGTCCAGCCGTGGGGGTGGGGATCTCGCGCAGTTCCCAGCGCGCCTTGGCCTCCGGTACGACGGCAGCCCACATCGGTCCGACCATCCTTTCGTGTCAGCGGGTTCGCGGCGTGAGGCGGACCGGGAGGGTCTGCACGCCGTTCATGATGAAGGTGACCTGCGGCTCAAGTTCCCCTGCGGGGACGGCGAGTTCGAGGTCGGGGAAGCGGCTGAACAGCGCGGAGAGGGCGATCTCGGCCTCCATCCGGGCCAGCGGCATGCCGATGCAACGGTAGACGCCGTGGCCGAAGGAGAGGTGCTCCTTGTCCGGCCGGCCGGCGTCGAAGGCGTCCGCGCTGTCGCCGTGCATCGCGCGGTCGCGGCCCACCGCCGCGAAGTTGATCAGGACCGGGTCGCCCTTGGCGATGACGACGCCGCCGAGCTCGATGTCCTCCACCGCGAAGCGGAACGGCAGGTGGGCGACCGGCGCCTCGACGCGCAGGGTCTCCTCGATCACGTCCTCCCAGCTCACCGCGCCGCTGCGGAGCAGCGCCAGCTGCTCGGGGTGGGTGAGCAGGGCCCGGGTCGCGTTGGCGAGCAGGTTCATCACCGGCTCGGTGCCGGTGGCGAGCAGCAGGTGCAGGGTGCCGACCAGTTCGGAGTCGTTCAGCCGGGAGCCGTCCTCCTCCTGGACCTGGACGAGGTCGCTGGTCAGGTCGTCCCCGGGGCTGCGGCGCTTGGAGTCGACGAACTCCAGCATCTCCCGGTGCCACTGCTCGACGTTGGCCGCGGCCTCCTCCGGGGTGAGGCTGGTGTCGATGTTCGCCTCGCCGCCGCGCAGGATCTGCGCGCGGTCCTCGGCCGGGACGCCGAACAGGTCGCAGATCACCCGGGCGGGCATCGGGCGGGCGAAGCGGGCCTTGAGGTCCAGCACCTCGCCGGGTTCGCACTGGCCCAGCTCGTCCAGCAGCTCGTCGACGGCCTTCTGGACCTCGGCGCGCATGGCCTCGACCCGGCGCGGGGTGAAGGCCCCGGCGGTCAGCCGGCGCAGCCGGGTGTGGTCGGCACCGTACCGGGTGGTGAGGTTGTCCATCAGCACCCAGCCGATGAGCGGGAAGTCCTCGCCGATCCGGCCCTCGGCGAAGTCCGTCCAGTGCCGGCGCGGGTCCTTGGACAGCCGGTGGTCGCTGAGGGCCTGTCGGGCGGTCTCGTGGTCGGCGATCGACCAGGCGAGAACGCCGCCGGGCAGTTCGATCCGGGCGACCGGGCCGTTCGCCCGGATCCGGGCGGCCTCGGCGTGGATGTCACGTCCGGTGCGGTCGATGACGACGGGTTCGGGGATTGCCATGGAGGTCTCCGAGCGGTCGATGGGAACGGTCGGACGGCATGCCGAACAGGGCCGCCGCCGCTGGTGGCGGCCCTGTCAGGGCAGAGCGTCGGCTACAGGTAGAGCGTGTTCGGGCCGAGCCCGCAGGCGACCCGCCCGTAGAGCTCGAGGTTGGTGTTGGGGTGCAGGATGCCGTGCAGGTTGAGCGTCTGGACGTCCCGCTCGATGCGCTGGATCGGGACGGTGGTGTAGATCGAGGAGCCGCCGCTGGCGGTGTTGAGGATGTCCACCGCCTCCTTGGCGCGCGAGCAGACCGCGCCGAGGTCGAGCCTGATCCGGGCGCGCTCCTCCAGCGTCCACTCCTCGCCGGTGGGGCCCTTGGTGTCGAGCAGGGCGGCGGCGCGGTGGGCGTGGAACTCCACCTCGTCGATCCGGGTGACGGCCTCGGCCACCTGGATGTGGGTCACCGGGGCCTCGGCCTGGTTGGCGTACTCGGTGTAGCTGATCTTCCGGCCGGGGAGCCGCTCGAAGAACGCCTCCTTGGCGGCCCGGGCCAGCCCGAGGGCCGGCGCGGCCACGGTGGCGCACGCGGTGGGCATGAACGGCGCCCGGTAGATGGGCGAGTCGGCGTTCGCCAGGGAGCGGTGCTGCCCCTGGAGCACCGGGACCATCGGCAGCACCCGCGGCTCGGGAACGAACAGGTCGGTGGCGACGGTGGTGACGCTGCCGGAGCCGCGCAGGCCGGTGGTGTGCCAGTCGTCGACGATCTCCAGGTCCGCCAGCGGGACCGCGACCATGATCGGCTGCGGGCCGTCCGGGGTCATCAGCACGGCCGCATTGGTGTTCCAGGAGCTGTGCAGCGCACCGGAGTTGAACGTCCACTTGCCGTTCAGCAGCACACCGCCCTCGACCGGCACGGCGACCGCGGTCGGGCTGAGGATGCCGCTCACCCGCACACCCGGGTCGGCGAAGATCTCGTCCTGCACCTCGTCCGGGAACAGGCCGGCCATCCAGGAGCTGATCGCGTAGACCGCCATGACCCAGGCCGTGGAGCCGTCGCCGCGGCCCAGCTCGGCGATCACGTCCACCACGGTGCGCATGTCGGACTCGTAGCCGCCGTAGCGGCGCGGCACCCGGATCCGCAGCAGTCCGGAGTCGGTCAGCGCCGCCAGGGTGTCGTCGGACAGCCGGCGGTGCTCCTCGTGCCACAGCGCGTTCTTCTGCAGCAGCGGCACCAGCTCGGCGGCACGGCTCACCAGTTCTTCCCTGGACGGGGATTCCTTGGCTGTCATCGGGGGCTCCTCCGGAGTGGGCGGCCCACTCGGGACGGCTTGGCCGTCCGGGCCGCGGTCGTTGATCGGCCCTGTCGAGGCTGGCAGTCGGCCGGGGTGCCCGCATCTCCCGGATTGCGGCGCACCCGAGGCATGCCCTGCCCCGGGTTCCGGGCAACACACCATCGCAATCCGGGAGTTGTCCCCCCTCCCGGCCTGCTGTGAGGCTGGCCGTCACCCGGCCCGCGTGATCGCGGCCGGGACCACCGGAGAAGGAGAGACCATGTCCGCCACTCCCGCGCCCAACACCCCCGACGCCGCCGCCCTGCGCGCCGTTCCCGAGCGCATCGTCGCGGCCTGGGCCGCGCAGGACGCCGACGGCTTCGCCGAGGTCTTCACCGAGGACGCGACGCTGATCCTGCCCGGGGACGTGTTCCTGACGAGCCGTCAGCAGATCCGCGCCTTCATGACCCAGGCCTTCGCCGGCCCGTTCAAGGGGACCCGGGTCACCGGCGAGCCGGTGTCGGTCCGCCCGCTCGCCGAGGACGTCGCCGTGCTGGTCACCCGGGGCGGCGTGCTGGCCCCCGGGGACGCCGAGGTGACGGCCGAGCGCGCGATCCGGGCGACCTGGGTGCTGGCCCGCCAGGGTGCCGACTGGCGGATCGCCTCGTACCAGAACACCCCCCTCGCCGCCTGAGGCACCGCCGTCCGAGACCCGGCCGGCTTCCGGCCCCGCCGCTGCCCCGCCTTCGCCCCGACCGTCCCACCGAGAGGACTCCACCATGCGCCCCTTCCGTGTCGACATCCCGCAGGAAGCCCTCGACGACCTGGACCGCCGGCTCGCGGCGACCCGCTGGCCCGGCGAGCTGCCGGGCGTGGGCTGGCAGCGCGGTGTACCGCTCGGCTACCTGAAGGAGCTGGCCGAGTACTGGCGCTCCGGCTTCGACTGGCGCAAGGCCGAGGAGCAGCTCAACGCGTTCCCGCAGTTCCTGACCGAGATCGACGGCGTGGACATCCACTTCCTGCACGTGCGCTCGCCGGAGCCGGATGCCATGCCGTTGATCATCACCCACGGCTGGCCCGGCTCGGTGGCGGAGTTCCTGGACGTGATCGGGCCGTTGACCGACCCGCGGGCGCACGGCGGCGACCCCGCCGACGCGTTCCACGTGGTCATCCCCTCGCTGCCCGGCTACGGCTTCTCCGGCCGCCCCCAGGAGGCCGGCTGGGACACCGCCCGGGTCGGCCGGGCCTGGGCCGAGCTGATGCACCGGCTCGACTACGACCGCTACCTCGTCCAGGGCGGCGACTGGGGCATGCCGGTCTCGCTCCAGCTCGGCCTGGCCGATCCGGCGCACGTCGCGGGCGTCCACCTCAACATGCTCGCCACCTTCCCGCCGCAGGACCCGGCCGAGTTCGCGAACCTGGGCGAGGCGGACCTGGCCCGGCTGCAGTTCGCCGCGAACTTCGAGCAGGACGGGGCCGGCTGGCGGAAGATCCAGTCCACTCGCCCGCAGACCCTCAGCTACGGTCTGACCGACTCCCCGGTGGGCCAACTCGCCTGGATCGTCGAGAAGTTCAAGGAGTGGACGGCCGCGGAGACGGTGCCGGAGGACGCGGTGGCCCGCGACCGGCTGCTGACCAACGCGGCGATCTACTGGTTCACCGCCTCCGCGGGCTCCAGCGCCCAGCTCTACTACGAGTCCAACCGGCTGGACGCCGACTTCATCCGCACCTGGGCCGGCCCGTGGCCGCTCGCCGCGCCGGTCGGGGTGGCCGTCTTCCCCGAGGACGCCGTCCGGCCGATCCGCCGGTGGGCCGAGCGGATCCTGCCGACCCTCGCCCAGTGGTCCGAGCTCGAGCGCGGCGGGCACTTCGCGGCGCTGGAGGAGCCCGAGCTGTTCGTCGGCGACGTCCGGACCTTCGCGCGCCGGGTGCGCTGACCGAAAACTCGACCCGCCCGGCGCCGGTGGCGGCGCCGGGCAGAAACGGAGAGGCCCCGTATGGAATCGCCGGTGTATCGCGGATACGACCAGCGCACCCTGGACCGGCAGTACTCGCCGAGTTCCCGCGTGCCCGACCTGACCGTCTTCGTGGACCGGTACGCCGGCGACAGCGAGAAAGCCCGGGCGGATTTCGAGGTCCGCCGTGGAATACCCTACGGCCGCTCGCCCGCGGAATCCCTGGACTTCTTTCCGGCGGGCTCCCGGAACGCGCCGCTGGTGGTTTTCCTGCACGGCGGCTACTGGCAGGAGCTGAGCAAGGACGACGCGTCCTTCCCGGCCCGCGGCCTGGTCCCCGCCGGCGCCGCGTTCGCGGCACTGGGCTACGGGCTGGCGCCCGAGTACCGGCTGGACGAGATCGTCGCGCAGGTCCGCCGCGGCCTGCTCTGGCTGCTGGAGCACGCGCGGGAGCTGGGGGTGGACGCGGACCGCGTCCACATCGGCGGCTCCTCCGCCGGCGCCCACCTGGCCCTGATGGCGCTGCTGGACGACTGGCTGCCGGGCGGCCGCCACCCGGCCGACGCGTTCGCCGGGGCGGTCCTGCTCAGCGGCGTCTACGACCTCGAACCGCTGCGGCACACCTACGTCAACGAGCCGCTGGGGCTGGACGCCGCGGCGGCGGCCCGGCTCAGCCCGATCCTGCGGCTGCCCGCGCGCCTGCCCGCCCTCGTGGTGGCCAGGGGCGGCGCCGAGACGGACGAGTTCGCCCGGCAGCACGACGACCTGGTACGGGCCGTCGGCCCGCGCGCGGCCGTGGTGCGCGAGCTCGTCGCCGCCGACCGCAACCACTTCGACCTGCCGTTCGACCTGGCCGATCCGACGACCGGGCTCGGCGCCGCGGTGTTCGCGCAGGT
The DNA here is from genome assembly GCF_053598415.1 of Kitasatospora sp. NPDC001132. Lineage (NCBI taxonomy): Bacteria > Bacillati > Actinomycetota > Actinomycetes > Kitasatosporales > Streptomycetaceae > Kitasatospora > Kitasatospora sp. NPDC001132. Next base: position 66,606 of record NZ_JBSFKF010000017.1, read on the forward strand.
GGGCCTGTGACCACGCACGAGGTGGCCGCGCAGCTCGACCGGGACGACCCGCTCGCCGCCGCCCGCAAGGCGTTCCTGCTGCCCCCGGGCACGGTGTACCTGGACGGCAACTCGCTGGGCGCGCTGCCGGCCTCCGTGCCGGAGCGGGTCCGCCGGGTCGTCGCCGAGCAGTGGGGCGAGCACCTGATCGGCGGCTGGTACGAGGACGGCTGGTGGGACGCGCCGCTGCGGGTCGGCGACCGGCTCGGGCGGCTGCTCGGGGCGGCCCCCGGCCAGACGGTGGCCGGCGACTCGACCTCGGTCCAGCTGTTCAACGCCCTGACCGCCGCCGCCCGGCTGCGCCCCGGGCGCGACATCCTGCTGATGGACGACGCGGGCTTCCCCACCGACCGCTACCTGGCCGCCTCGGTGGCCCGGATGCTCGGCCTGGAGCTGCGCGAGGCCCCGGTGTCCGGGTTCGAGGAGGCGCTCGCCGACTGCGGCGAGCGCCTGGCCGTCGCCACCGCGAGCGCCGTCGACTTCCGCACCGGCGAGCTGTGGGACCTCGCCCGGCTGACCGCGGCCACCCACCGGGAGGGGGGCGTGGTGGTCTGGGACGTCAGCCACGCGGTGGGCGCCGTCCCGCTCGCGGTGGACCGGGACGGCGTCGACTTTGCCGTCGGCTGCGGCTACAAGTTCCTGTCGGGCGGCCCGGGCGCCCCCGCCTTCGGCTACGCGGCCCGCCGCCACCACGACCGCCTCGACCAGCCGCTGACCGGCTGGAACGGCCACGCCGACCCCTTCGCGATGACGCCGGACTACCGGCCGGCCGAGGGGATCGCCCGCTGCCGGATCGGCACACCGGCGGTCCTGTCGCTGCTGGCCCTGGACGCGGCACTGGACGTCTTCGACGGAGTCGACCTCCGGCAGCTCCGGCGGAAGAGCCTCTCGCTGAGCCGGTTCTTCATCGCCTGCGTCGACGAACACCTGGCGGGCCGGGGCTTCGAGCTGGTGACGCCGCGCCAGGACGGCCGCAGGGGCAGTCAGCTGACCCTCGGCCATCCGGAGGCGGCCCGGCTCATGGCGGTCCTGGTCGAACGCGGCATCACCGGTGACGTGCGGCCGCCGAACCTGCTGCGCTTCGGCCTGAACGGCCTCTACGTCTCGCACGCGGACGTCCTGACCACCGTCCTGGCCCTGCGGTCACTGACCTGACGGTCCTGCGCGCCCCGCGGTCACCGGCCCCACGGTGACCGCGGGGCACCGCCCTGACGGCACGTCACATCTTCCGGATTGCTGAACTCCCCATCCTCGCCTTGTTGACCTTCGGCGCCGCCCGCTAGCCTGGCGGACATTCCAGCTCAAGATTCACCACTCGAATCGGATGTGGGTTGTGACGGGCGAAGACACAGCGGTTCTGGACTATTCCGCATATCTCGCACTGGACGAACTCATGGCATTGCAGCGGCCGCGCACCGACGTGCCCGACGAGCTGCTTTTCATCGTGGTCCACCAGGCGCACGAGATCTTCTTCAAGCTGATCCTCCATGAATTCGCGGAAATGCAGCGAACGCTGTCCGAGGGCGACAGCGGCGGCTCGTTGCGCCGGCTGAACCGGCTGCTCGCCGTCTTCCGGGCCGTGGTCGGTCACGTCGGCCTGATCGAGACGATGACGGCCGACCAGTTCAACGCGTTCCGGTCGGTGCTGAACGGCAGCGGTTTCCAGTCGGCGCAGTTCCGCGAGATCGAGGCGGTGCTCGGCCGGCGCGGGGACGCGATGGTCAGCCAGTACCCGCAGCACAGTGCCGAGCGGACCGCCATCACCGCGGCCATGACCCGGCCGCCGGTGTTCGACTCCGTCCTGCGCTACCTGGCGCAGCACGGCTACCCGGTGCCGCAGGACCGCCTGCACCGGGACGTCTCGCTGCCCCAGGAGCCCTCGGAGGCGGTGCAGTCGGTGCTGCTGCGGGTCTACCGCGACGACGGCGTGGCGGCGCAGCTGTGCGAGCGGCTGCTCGACCTCGACGAACTCATCCAGGAGTGGCGCTACCGGCACGCCAAGATGGCCGAACGGATCATCGGTGCCAAGCCCGGCACGGGGGGATCCGCCGGTGCCGCGTACCTGCGCGGCACCCTGCACCAGCCGGTGTTCCCGGACCTCTGGGCGATCCGCAGCGAGATGTGAGACCGATCCCCGATCCACCTCACGGCGGCCATCCCGCCACTATTCCACGAGGTGTGGCATGTACCTATCGGAACACAAGTCCCCGTCCGTCCGAACCGAAGGCCGAGCCCCGGCCGGCCCGACCGCCGAGTGGCCGCAGCACACCGGCGTGGCGGGAATCAGCCTCCGCGGAGCCCGCCCGAGCGACCGACCGGATTCCGCGGCGGCCCTGGCCCGCCTCGCCGAGTGGACCGCCGGGCTGGAGACCGACGGCGAGCGCGGGTCACCGGAGAGCTTCCCGTTCAAGGAGATCCTCGACCACTTCCAGACCACGGGACGGAACTACGCCTCCCCCGAACTGGTCGACGCCTTACGCGGGTTGGAGCGGAGGCTGGCCGAAACGGCGCTGCCGGACCACCGGCTGCCGCCCGACCGGCGGCTGCTCCTCGACTGGCTGCCGAGCACCTTCGACCAGGACGACGGCGACTACGACTCCTACCTCCTCGTGCCGATGCTCGAACGGCTGGCCGCCGCCGACGGCGAGTCGCAGACCGACCCGGGCCTCGACACCCAGATCCGCGTCCTGCTGGCCGACCTCCTGCTCGCCGAGAGCGAGGCCCTGGCGGTGACGCCGGACGCGCACTGGCAGCGGGTGCGGACCCACGCGGTCGCCCAGGCCCTGGCGCGGGTGGCCGAACTGGCGCCGGGGGCACGCGGGGGCGTGGTGCCGCCGGCGCGGTTCGTCCGGACGCTCGACCGGGACGACCCGGCGCTGGCCGCGCTCGGCCGGCGGCTCGCGCAGGCGGCGCTGGACGCGACGCCGGAGGCCGTCCGGCAGGCGGCCGAGATCTCGATGCTCCCGTCCACGCCCGTCCACGACGAGTTGATGTTCGTGCGCAGCGTGCAGCTCTTCGAACTGGTCTACCGGCGGACGTACCGGTGTCTGGAGCGGGCGCTGACGGCGCTGCGGGCCGCGGACCTCAGCACCGCGGTCGCCGAACTCGAGGCCGCGGCCGAGCGGGTGGAGAGCACCCCGATCCTCTACCGGGTGCTCACCACGATGTCCCGCGAGGGCTTCGCGATCATCCGCGCGCACACCGAGGGGCGCAGCGCCATCCAGTCCCGCGCCTACCGGCAGGTGGAGCGGATCACCGCGCCGCGGCCCCGTACGGCGACCGACGACAAGGTCGCCCGGGTCGAGGTGCCGAGCCCCACCCTCCAGGAGGTCTTCCAGGAGCTGGCACCGGTGCTCGGGGAGCCCGCGCTGGAGCCGGTGGCCGCGGCGATGGCCCGGCTCGACGACAGCTGGCGCGCCATGAAGCGGACCCACTGGGGGATCACCCGGAAGATCATCAAGGACTCCCCCGGCACCGGTGGCACCACCGGTGCCGACTACCTGAAGGCCACCGCCGCGATACCACTCTTCCCGGACCTGCGGGGCGCGGGGGAACGCACCCGCGACCACGACCGGAGACCGCCGCGACCGACGGAGAACACCATGCCCGACCCCGAGGACCAGAACAGCCTGCTGCGCCGGAAGATCATGGGGTACATCGTCTCCCAGGCGATCTTCGCCGTCACCGAACTCAAGGTGGTCGAGAGCCTCGGCGAGGAGGCCGTCCCGGCCGCGGAGCTGGCCCGCAGGGTCGGCGCCGACCCGGACGCCCTGCACCGCTTCCTGCGGGTCCTCACCGCCGAGGGGCTCTTCGTGGAGCAGCCCGCCGGCACCTTCGCCGTCACCCCGCTCGGCGCGCTGCTGCACCGCGACGCGCCCGGCTCGCTGCACCACCTCGCCTCGCTGATGGCCGGCGAGGCGTACCAGGCGTGGACGGCGGCCGGCCACTCGCTGCGCACCGGCCGCGCGGCCTTCGATACCGTCTTCGGCAAGCCCATGTTCGACTGGCTCGGCGACCACCCCGCGGAGCTGGCCGCCTTCAACGAGGGCCAGGCCGGGCTGGTGACGCTGCGGCTGCTGCCCCTGCTCGACCGGGACTGGAGCGGGGTCGGCACGGTCGTCGACGTCGGCGGCGGCAACGGCACGCTGCTGGGCACCCTGCTGTCCCGGCACCGGGAGCTGCGCGGGGTGCTGTTCGACCTGCCGAAGGTGGCGGACGAGGCGCTGTCCGGGCTCGGCGGGGGCGAACTGCGGGAGCGCTGCCGGGTGGTGGGCGGCGACTTCTTCGACGAGGTCCCGTCCGGGGGCGACGTCTACGTCCTGGCGCAGATCCTGCACGACTGGTCCGACGACCGGGCCGTGGAGATCCTGCGCAGCTGTCACCGGGCCATGGGGCCGGGGGCCAGGCTGCTCATCCTCGAACAGGTGATCCCGGACGACTCCCGGCCGCACCCCGCGAAGCTGCTCGACCTGCACATGCTGGTGCTGCTCGGGGGACGCGAGCGCAGCGAGAGCTCCTGGCGGCGGCTGCTCACCGAGAGCGGGTTCGAGTTCGTCGGGATCGACCGCTCGGCGAGGTCGTCGCTGATCGAGGCCCGTCCGGCGGAGGTTCCGGCGGTCGTCGGTGCGGCCGCCCGGCACGACGAGCCGGGGGGCGGGAATGGGAGCGCTGCCGGCGCGTAGTCAGCCGGTCGCCGGCCGGGCGGTGCCCGGCTGGCAGCGGCTGATCGAGCAGCTCCTGGACGGCCGGGACCTCTCGGCCGAGGACATCGCCTGGGTGATGGGCCGCGTCATGTCCGGTGCCGCGGCCCCGGCCCAGGTCGCGGGCTTCCTGGTGGCGCTGCGCGCGAAGGGCGAGACCCCGGCCGAGGTCGGCGCGTTGGCCGACACGACGCTCGGCTACGCCCGTCCGGTCCGGCTCGCCGCCCGTGCCCTCGACATCGTGGGCACGGGCGGCGACCGGTCCGACTCGGTGAACATCTCGACCATGGCGGCGCTGGTGGCCGCCGCGGCCGGCGCCACCGTCGCCAAGGTGGGCAATCGCAGCGCTACGTCCAGGTCCGGCTCGGCGGACGTGCTGGAGCGGCTCGGGGTCGCCGTCGACCTGGAACCGGAGGCGGTGGCGGGCTGCGTGGCCGAGATCGGCATCGGGTTCCTGTTCGGTCCGGTGTGCTACCCCGCGCTGCGGCACATCGCCGAGACCCGACGGGCCCTGGGCGTGGCGACGGTCTTCAACCTGCTCGGGCCGCTGCTCAATCCGGCCCGGCCGTCGCACGCCCTGGTCGGCTGCGCCTTCCCGGAGCGGACCGGGCTGCTGGCCGAGGTGTTCGCCCGGCGCGGCGCGACCGTGCTGCTGGTCCGCGGCGACGACGGCCTGGACGAACTCACCACCACGACCACCAGCCGGGTCTGGCTGGTCCAGGGCGGCACGGTGACCGAGCGCACGCTCGACCCGGTCGCGCTGGGCATCCCCCGGGCCCGGCCGCGGGACCTGCGGGGCGGGGACACGGCGGCCAACGCGGAGACGGTCCGCCGGCTGGTCCGCGGCGAACGCGGCGCGGTGCGGGACGCGGTGCTGCTCAACGCGGCCGCGGCCCTGGCCGCGTACACGGGCTTCACCGGATCCCTGGAGGAGGACCTCGCCTCCGGGCTGGCGCGGGCCGCCCGGGCGGTCGACTCGGGAGCGGCGGCGGACCTGCTGGCGCGCTGGGTCAAGGTCTCCGACCGGATCCGTCACAGCACGACGGAAGAAGTCCGTCGCACCGGGGCCGACCACAATGTGGTGGCACCGACCCGAGAGGAGGATCATGAACAGCCTGAGCCTGTATGACGTACTCGCCACCGCACGCCGGGACCGCCGGCCGGCCCTGATGGTCGACGTCAAGTGCCGGTCCCCACGGGACGGGGAGCTGATCTCCGACGAGCAGCTCGAGCCCTACGTCCGGGTGCTGCTCGACGGCGGCGCGGACGCGCTCTCGACCCCCACCGACCCCGACTTCTTCGGCGGCAGCATCCCGATCGCCCGGAGGATCCGCCGGGTGGCGGGGGTTCCGCTGATGCGCAAGGAGTTCTTCCGCACGGTGGACCAGATGGACGAGTCGCACGAGGCGGGTTTCGACGCGGTGCAGATCTCGCTGAGCACGGTCCCCGATCCGGAGCTCTTCGGCGCGATGAAGAGCCGCGCGGAGCGCCTCGGGCTGGAGGTCGTGGTCGGCGTCCACAACGCCGAGCAGCTGGAGCGGGCGATCGAGCTCGGCGCGGTCGCCGTGGGCATCAACAACCGGGACATCACGGCACTCGAACTCGACGACGGCACCGTCAGCCTCAGCGAGAAGCTGATCGCCGGCTGCCCGGACGACCTCCTGGTCATCTCCGAGAGCGCCTTCTACTCCGAGGCGGACGTGTCCCGGGCCGCGAACGCCGGGGCCCACTGCATCCTCGTCGGGACGGCCATCGCCAAGAGCGACGACCCGGCGGCCACCGTCCGGTCGCTGCGGGACGCGGCGAGGGCCTAGGAGGTGTCCGACGATCTCCCACCGGCCTCGTCCGGCGGTCCCGGCGACCGGCTCGGACGCTGCCTGGACCGGTTGGCCGCCGCACGGCAGCGGGCCCTGGCGATCTACCTGACGCTGGGTGACCCGCTGACCGGCGACCGGCCGGACCTGGCCCTGGCGGCGGTCGACGCGGGCGCGGACATGCTCGAGTTCGGCATCCCGACTCCGGGCGCCCGCCCGCGCGGTGCGGAGATCGCGCGCTCCTTCGAACGCGCCCGCGGGGCGGACCAGGAGCAACTCTGGGAGTGGCTGGGCGAGTTGCGCCGGGCCGCGGCGGACCTCCCGGTGCTGCTCCTGGTGTACCCGCAGACCGTCGCCGACCTCGGCTGGGACCTGCTCCTCGCGCGGTCGGCCGCGGCCGGGGCGGACGCGCTGGTGCTCGCCCGCCCGGACGGGCCCGAGGACCTGGAGCGGGTCGCGGCGGCCGGCCTCAGCGCCGTCCCCGGGATCGCTCCGGCCGCCGACCCGGCGCGGGTCCGGCAGCTGGAGTCGGCGGCCGCCCACCTGACGTACCGGAACCTGGCCGACCGCACCGGGGCGGACCTCGACCTCGACGAGGCCACCCGCCTCACCCGGCGGCTCGGCGCGACGGCCGCCCGGCCGTTCCTGGTCGGCTTCGGCATCCGCGACGAGCGGCAGATCCGGGCCCTCGCCCCGGACGCGGCCGGCGTGGTGGTCGGGAGCCGGCTGATCAGCGTGCTGTCCCGGGCGGCGCCCACGGCCCGCCCGGACGCACTTCGCGAGCACATCGGCCGCTGGAAGGCGGCCACCCTCCTTGACGGATCCCCAACGGAACAGTGAGACACATGCGGGTCGACATCATCGGCGGCGGTCCCGGCGGGCTCTTCCTCGCCGTACTCCTGCGCCGGTACGAAATCGCGGACGACGTACGGGTCTTCGAGCGCAACGGGCCGGAGACGACGTACGGCTGGGGGGTCGTCTTCCCGGAGGGCGCGCTGGACGAACTGGGGCGGGTGGACCCGGCGACGCACGCCGCGATCGTCGCCGCCGGCACCACCTGGACCCCGGTGGACGTCCGGTACCGCTCCTCCCGGCTGCTGGTGAACGGCAACCGCTTCCACGGCGTCCCCCGGGCCGCCCTGCTCGCCATCCTGCGCGACGCCGCCACCGGGCTCGGCGCGCGGGTGCACCACCACCACCGGGTGGAGAGCCTCGACGACCACTCCGGGGCCGACCTCGTGGTCGGTGCCGACGGCGTGAACTCGGTGGTCCGGCGGGCCCACGAGGACGTCTTCCGGCCGGAGTTCGAACAGTCGGCGTTCCGCTACGTCTGGTACGGGGTCGACAAGGTCTTCCCCTACTTCACCTACATCTTCCGCGACACCGAGTGGGGCCGCTTCCACGGGTACTGCTACCCGTCGGGGCAGCCCTGGAGCTCGATGATCATCCACGTCTCCGAGGAGACCTGGCAGCGGGCCGGGTTCCCGGAGCTGGACGAGAAGGAGTCGGTGCGCCGCTGCGAGGAGATCTTCGCCGCGGACCTCGACGGACGGCCGATCCGGTCCAACGGCGCGCCCTGGGCCAACTTCCGGCAGCTCAGCTGCGCCACCTGGCACCACCGCGACGTGGTCCTGATCGGCGACGCGGCCCACACCGCGCACTGGTCGATCGGATCGGGCACCCGGCTCGCGATCGAGGACGCCATCGTGCTGGCCGACGAACTGCGGGCACGGTCAGGAAGCCTCACCGACGCCCTGGCCCGCTTCGAGCGGGCCCGGATGCCACGGGTCGAGAAGTTCCAGCAGGCGGCGCGCAGGTCCGAGCGCTACTTCGAGAACCTGCACCGCTACACCGACTACGAGCCGACCCAGTTCGCGTACCAGCTGGTGGCCCGGTCCTGGCGGATCACCCACGCCGACATCGCGGCCCGCGACCCCGAGTTCTCGGCCCGCTTCGACGGCTGGTTCCACAGCCGGGCGACCGGACGGCAGACGCAGCTGGCGCCGCCGCCGGCGTTCGCCCCGCTGCGGATCGGCGGGCTGCACCTGGAGAACCGCCTGGTCAGCGAGGCCGGGACGCCAGGGACGCTCGGCAGCGCCCTGGTGCTCGGCCCGGAACCCGGCCCGGTGGACGGGGCCGCCGCGCCGACCTGCCGCCGGCTCCCCCCGGCGGACGACCCGGGGAGCTACCGGCAGCTCGCCCGGCAGGCCGTCGACGACGGCTGCGCGATGCTGCTGCTCGACCTCCACGCCGAGCCGTGGCCGGAGCCCGCGGCCGGCCCTCCGGAGCGGGTCCTCGCGGCGCTGGACTCGCTGCGGGCCGCCTGGCCCTCCCCCCGCCCGCTCGCGGTGGCGCTCGGCCCCGACCCGGCCGGCCCGCGGTCCACCGGGTCCGGTCCGCTCGTGGCGCTGGCCCGGCGGCTGGCCGAACACGGCGCGGACCTGCTGCTCCTGGAGGCCCGCGGGGCCGCCGACGAGCCCTCGGACGTCCTCCGACTCGCCGACGCGGTACGCAACGAGGCCGGGATCGCGGTCATGGTGGACGACGCGCTGCGGACCCTCGACCAGGTCCACACCGTGCTCGCGGCCGGCTGGGCCGACCTCTGCGTGCTGCGCCCGGCGCCCATCGAGACCGACGTGGTGTCATGACGCCCCTGCCGACCGACACCCCGTACTGGAACCCGAGAACCGAGACCATGCCGCGCGAGGAACTGGTGCGCTGGCAGTGGCGGAAGCTGCGGCGCGCCCTGGAACACGCCGAGCACTCGCCGTTCTGGCGCGAGCGCCTGCCGAAGGGCATCGCCTCCCTGGAGGAGTACACCGAGCGGGTGCCGCTGGTGTACAAGTCCGACCTGATCGCCGCCCAGCAGGCCGAGCCGGCTCCGTACGGCACGATCCCCTCGACGGATCCGGCCCTGGCCGTCCGCTACCACCAGACCAGCGGCACCAGCGGCAACCCGCCGTTCCGCACCTTCGACACGGCGCGCGACTGGACCTGGGCCGTCGACATGTGGTGCACGGCCCTGTACGGCGCGGGCGTGCGGGCCGGGCAGCGGGGCTGCGTCGCCTTCGGGTACGGCCTGTTCATGGGCTACTGGGGCATGCACTACGCCCTGGAGCGGATGGGCAGCATGGTCGTCCCGGTCGGTTCGATGGACTCCCGCAGCCGGGTGCGGCTGCTGGTCGACCAGCGGATCGACGTCCTGGGCTGCACGCCCACCTACGCGATGAGGCTCGTGGAGACGGCCCGGGAGATGGGCGTCGACCTGGCCGCGGAGGCGAACGTGCGGATCGTGGTGACCGGCGCCGAACCGCGCCCGGACTCGACCGCGCGCGCGATCGCCGACGCCTTCGGCGCCCGGGTGTACAACTTCGCCGGGATGACGGAACTCGCCACCGTCTTCATGTTCGAGTGCCCGGCGAGGGCGGGCAGCTGCCACATCATCGAGCCCGGGGTGATCGAGGAGGTCCTGCACCCGGTCACCCGCGAGCCGGTCGGCTACGGCGAGCAGGGCGTCCGCGTGATGACGGCGCTCGGCCGCGAGGGCATCCAGATCTTCCGGTACTGGACCGACGACCTCGTGGTGAAGCGGCCGTGGCACGAGTGCGGCTGCGGCCGGAGCTGGGACTGGTACGACGGCGGCATCCTCGGCCGGACCGACGACATGCGCAAGATCCGCGGCATCTCGGTCACCCCGGTGATGATCGAGGACATCATGCGCGGCTTCGACCAGGTCAGCGAGTACCAGACGGTCCTGCGGACGGTGCGCGGGCTCGACACCGTCGTCGTCCGGGTCGAACCGCGGCCCGCACCGGGCGCGCGCCGCTCCGACCAGGCCGAGCTCTGCGCACGCATCGGCGCCGAGATGAAGCGCCAGCTCGGCCTGCGCCCCGAGGTCGAGCTGGCCGACCCCGGCAGCCTCCCCCGATTCGAAGTGAAGGCAGCGCGATTCCATGACGAACGAGCCGGTTGACCACTCCCCCGCCGCCGCGGCCCGGCTCTCGCCCGAGGAGGAGGGGCAGCTGCGCGACTGCTACCGCGTGCTGCACGGGCTGGCGGCCGACTGCCGGGTGCCCTCCGTGCGGGCCGCGGCCCGGGCCGCCGTCGCCGAGCTGCACGCCGCTCTCGACGGGCAGGCGCTGGACTTCGAGTTCTACAGCCACCGCTGGACCGGCTGACCGCCGCCGCCCGGGTGAACCGAAAAAAATCTCCGAGCACCCGGCGGGCCGATGTCGAGATCCCGACGACGGCACCGATGTCTCATGTGAGCGGTGCCCGTGGGGCGCCGGATCCACAGAGCGAAAGTCGAAAGGGCATGAGCATCATGCAGAAGATCGTCCAGCAGGCCATCGACGAGATGGTGGAGTCCGGCGCCGAGCAGGGGATCCAGGTCGCGGTGTACCAGCACGGCGAGCTGGTCGTGGACGCGGTGGCGGGCGTCGCCGACGCCGACAGCGGCCGTCCGGTCACCTCGGACATCCCGTTCTACAGCGCCTCGACCGGCAAGGGTGTCACCGCGACGGTGGTGCACGTCCTCGCCGAGCGCGGCGCCCTTGACTACGACACCCCGATCGTCGAGCTGTGGCCGGAGTTCGGCGCCCACGGCAAGGACAAGGCGACCGTGCGCCACGCGCTGACCCACTCGGTCGGCGTCCCGGCGGTGCCGTCCGACCTCACCATCCCGGACCTGGCCGACTGGGACCGGATGGTCGGTCTGCTCGCCGACGCCGAGCCGTGGTGGGAGCCCGGCACCAAGACCGGTTACCACGCGATGACCTGGGGCTTCGTGATGGGCGAGATCGTCCGCCGGGCCACCGGCAAGCCGATCTCCCAGGTGCTCAAGGAGGAGGTGACCGGTCCGCTCGGCATCGCGGACGAGCTGTTCTTCGGCGTCCCGGAGTCCGAGCTCGGCCGGCTCGCCCGGCTGGAGGACGCGCCCGGCACCGCCGAGATGCTGGCCGCGATGCCCGCCGACCTGCCGCTGTTCAAGGCCACCCCGGCGGCCGTGACCCCGAGCGCCGACTACGGCAACCACCCGCTGGTGCTCGGCTCGGACATCCCCTCCGGCGGCACGATGTCCGCCCGCGCCGTGGCCCGGATGTACGCCGCCCTGCTCGGCGAGGTCGACGGCGTCCGGCTGATCTCGGACGAGCGGCTGCGCGAGGTCACGGCCGTGGCCACCGCCGACGTCGACCAGATGATCGGCTTCCCGATGCCGCGCGCGCTGGGCTACAACCTGGGCCGGCCGGGTGCCAACCCGCAGGACACGCTCACCACGTTCGGCATGCCCGGCATGGGTGGCAGCACGGCCTACGCCGACACCGAGACCGGCATCGCCTTCGCGCTGACGAAGAACCGGTTCTTCCCCGGTCCCGCCTCCGCCGTCGACCAGCTCAGCGAGCTGGTCGCGCAGCACGCCGCCGCCAACTGAGACCTCTGGTCGGGCCGGGCCGCCACCTCGGCGGCCCGGCCCTTGACGGCTCCCTAACACCGGAACACAGTCACCAGAGGGGGACACACGCATGGCAGTGACAGAGAGATCCGTCGGCCTCGCCGGGGGGGCACCGAAGACGAAGAGGGTTCCGACCCTCGAAGGGCTGCGCGGACTGGCCGCCGTCGGCGTGCTCGCGTACCACGTCGCGTACGAGGCCAACGTCAGCCACTCGATGGCCGAGCCGGGGCATGACCTGTGGAGCGTGCTGGCCAACGGCCTGGAGGTGTGCCTGTCGCCCTTCTTCGTGCTGTCGGGCCTCCTGCTGTTCCGCCCGTTCGCGCGCGCCACGATATCCGGGACCCGGCGACCCGCGACGCTCCCGTTCCTCTGGAAGCGGGCGCTGCGGATCGTGCCGGGCTACTGGGCGATGGTCCTGGCCGTCCTGCTGCTGATCGACTTCGACAACATCGACGGACCCTGGTACGTGCTCAAGCCGTTCCTGATGGTGCACTTCGTGCTGACCAGGAACCCGATGGACTGGATCGCCGGCCTGGAGCCGACCTGGACGGTCCCCACGGAACTGGTGTTCTACCTGAGCCTGCCGCTCATCGGCTGGCTCGTCCAGAAGTACGCGTCCCGCGCCGCCGACCCGAGCCGCCGGGCCCGCCGGATCGCCCTGCCGCTGGCCCTGGTCGCGCTGGCCAGCCTGGGCTGGACCACCTTCGCGTACCTGCCCGCCATGAAGGCCGACGTCTTCTACTACTCCTTCTTCCCCTTCGGCTCCTTCAGCTTCTTCGCCGGAGGCATGGCGCTCGCGGCCCTGCTGGCCTACGCCGAGACGACGTCCCAACCGCCCGCCCTCTTCCGGATGGTGGCCGCGCGGCCCAACCTGTGCTGGCTCGGCGCGGGCGTGGTGTTCCTGCTCAACATCCCCAAGCCCTTCGGCATCCCGGGAACCGGCACCTACGGCGCCCTGGCGCAGGAGCTGACCGTCCAGGTCCTCACCATCCTCTTCGCGATGCTGGTGGTGCTGCCGCTGACCGTCCCCGGCGTCAGCTCGCGGCTGATGGACGGCGTGCTCGGCAACCCGCCGGTGCGCTTCCTCGGGCGGATGTCGTACGGCATCTACCTCTGGCACCTGCCGATGATCCACGCCTGGTTCAAGAACGGAAGCATCTTCGACAACCACGCCATGCCGGTCGGCGCGTTCGTCGGCAAGGCGGGCTTCTGGGAGCTGCTGGTCTTCGTCCTCGCGGGCAGCGTGCTGTTCGCGACGGTGAGCCACTACCTCATCGAGCGCCCCGCCGAGCGGCTGCGCGACCTGGTGGGGTCCGGCAAATGACCGAGACGGGGACATCCGGGCCACAGGGGCCGATGCGCTACGCGGACGTGCCGTCGCGGCTCAACGTCGCCGACTGGTTCGTCGACCGCAACGACGGCGAGCGCACCGCGCTGATCACCGACACCGGGCACACCACCTACGCCCAACTGGGCGCGCTGGCCAACCGGGTGGGCAACCTGCTGCGCGGCCTGGGCATCGGGCGCGGCGACCGCGTGATGATGGCGCTGAGCGACGGCGTCGAGTACGTGGCGGCCTGGTACGGCGTGCAGAAGATCGGTGCCGTCACCGCGGAGGTCTACAGCTACCTCCACCCGAAGGACTACCGGTACTACCTGGACTACGTGAAGCCGTCGCTCACGCTGGTCGACCGGGCGACGGTGGCCGCCCTGCGCGAGACCGGGGAGCGCAACCTCCTGGTGATGGGCCTGGCGCCGGAGGAGCTGCTCGAGGGCGAGCTGCACTACGAGACGCTGCTCGCCGGGCAGTCGGATGAGCTGGCCGCGGTGGAGGTCGACCGGGACGACATCGTCATGTGGAAGTTCACCACGGGCAGCACGGGCGCGCCCAAGGCCGTCCTGGTGCCGGCCCGCAGCCCGGTGCTGAGCTTCGACTGGTACGCCCGCGGCGTCCTCGGCCTGCGCCCGGACGACGTCGTGCTGCCGGTGCCGAAACTGTTCTTCGGCTACTCGCGGGACACGGCGGTGCTGTTCCCGTTCGGCGTCGGCGCCGCCGGGGTCGTCTTCCCGGAGCGCAGCACGCCGGAGCGGATCTTCGACCTGATCGAGCGGCACCGGCCGACCGTCCTGGTCAACGTGCCGACCATGATCAAGGCGATGGTCGACCACCCCGACGCCCGCACCCGGGACCTGAGTTCGCTCCGGCTCTGCATCTCGGCCGGCGAGGCGCTTCCGGGCGAGCTGCACCGCAGGTGGCTGGACACCTTCGGCGTCGAGGTGACCGACAGCATCGGCTCCTGCGAGGTCTACCACGCCTACATCTCGAACCGGCCCGGCGAGGCCCGGATCGGAAGCCTGGGCAAGGAGGTGCCGGGGTACCGGGTGAACGTGGTCGACGACCACGGCGACCCGCTGCCCGACGGCGAGCTCGGAGTCCTCCAAGTGGTGGGCGAGACGGCCGCGTTGGGCTACTGGGAGGCGCCGGAGCAGACGGCCGTGACCTTCCCCGCGGAGCACACCGTGCGCACCGGCGACCTCTTCACCCGGGACGAGGAGGGCTTCTTCTACTACCGGGGCCGGGCGGACGACCTGTTGAAGGTCCACGGGGTCTGGGTGGCACCGGTCGAGATCGAGGACTGCCTGCTGAACCACCCGGCCGTGGACCAGTGCGCGGTCGTCGGCTACCAGGAGGACGGCCTCACCCTCACCAGGGCGTACGTGGTCCCCCGCGCCGAGGTCTCGGCCGCCGAGCTGAAGGACTTCGTCCGCGCCCGGATGTCGCCGCAGAAGTACCCGCGGGACGTCCGGTTCGTCGTCACCCTGCCGCTGACCGCCAACGGCAAGGTGGACCGCAAGGCGCTGCAGCGGCTCTGAGCGCCCCTCGGGCAGCACAGCGGTCACCGGCGCGGCAGGCACCACCGCCGCGCCGGTGACCGCTGTTCGTCGTTCCCGGGGCCCGGTGGAGGCGCGGTCGCGGTCCGGCGGCGGCCCGGCGGCGGCCCGGCAGCGGTCCTGCAGCGGCTTCGAGAGAAGTCCGAAGAATCTTGCCCGCGGATGTCGATGACGCGTCGTCGGCTTCGACTACCAAGTGCAGGGCAGAGATGCCGGCTGCTGCGGCCGCCGGGACGGAGTGGACGCCGTCCCGACGGCCGCCCGGCACGCGGCGCCCCGCGGGAGGCCCCGCACGCCTCCCTTCTCGTGTCGTGCGGTGTCCACGGGGCTCCCCGTGCCCGCTCCGGGCCCCCTCCGCGCCTCCCGGCGTCCGCCGCGACCTGCGCGAACGCGTGCTCCCCCGTGATCGTCCGGCCGGTTCGCGGCCCCGCAGCGGTTCTTGACCGTGCTCCGCGCCCCGCTGTTTCATAGCGAGCATCGCCGACCGCGGTTGAGGCCTGCGCACCAACCGCCGCCCGCCGGGCACCAGTCGGCCACCGGACAAACCGTTTCCGTTCAGCTGCCGCCCACGGCTGCACCGCTGACGTCCACGATTCGGAGACCGTCGATCATGCAGTTCCACGAGGAACACCCCTGGCCTGCCACCGACATCCCGCGAGGGGGCTCGGTGGCCATCCTGCACGCACCGGAGAACGGCTGGCTGGCCGGTGCCGAACGCCGCATCCGGCAGCGCCCCACCGCCGTCCACGAGGAGTTCTCGCTGGTCGGCCGGGCGGTCGGCCGGGGGCCCGTCCGGCCGGAGGCCGACCCGCAGGGCCTGGTCTTCGGCACCGTCGACGACCGGGCCAGGGCCCGGCTGCTCACGGTGCTGGCCGAGGTGCTGCCCGCCGGGCTCCTGGAGGAACAGGTCGAGCGGCTCTACCGCCGCGGCGACGACGCCGAACAGCGCGGCGTGCTACGGGCGTTGGCGCTGCTGCCGGCCTCCTGCACGCGGCTCGGCCTGGAGCTGGTCGCCGACGGCCTGCGCAGCAGGGACCCGCTGCTGATCGCGGCGGCGATGGGCCCGTTCGCGGCCCTGCACCTCGACCAGACCAGGTGGCGGCACGGCGTGATGACCTGCCTGCTCGCCGGTGTGACGCTGTCCGCCGTCGCGGAGCTGGTCCCCCGTACCGACTCCGAACTGCTGCGGATGGCACACGAGTTGGCGCAGCAGCAGCGGGCGGCCGGCCGGGACATCGGCCCCGACCTGCGGGCCCTGCTCGGCATGACCGTGCTGTTGGCGCTCATGCCGCGCCCGCGCGGCGGCCTGCGCTGAGGCGGGCCTCAGCGGCCCGGACTCGTCACCGGCCGTTCCGTCACCGGCGGGCTCGTCACTGGTCGTTCCGTCACCGGTCGTTCCGTCACCGGTTGTTCGTCGCCTCGGCGCGGGCCTCCAGGTAGCGGCGTTCGGGAAGGCTGCCGGTCTGCCGGGCGGCCTCGCGGTAGCTCTCCCGGGCCGCCGCCGGATCGCCGTTCAGCTCCTGGAGATGGGCGCGGACGGCGGCGAGCCGGTGGTGGCCCGCGAGCCGGCCGTCGGCCTCCAGGGTCGCGAGCATCTCGAGCCCGGCCGCCGGGCCGTCGACCATCGCGCGGGCGACCGCGTGATTGAGCGTCACCATCGGGCCGGGGGACATCCGCTCCAGCACCTCGTACAGAGCCGTGATCTGCGGCCAGTCGGTGTCCTCGGCGCGCGCGGCCTCGCCGTGCACGGCCGCGATCGCCGCCTGTACCTGGTACGGCCCGGTCACCATCCGCGGGAGCGTCTCGGCGATCAGCGCCAGCCCCTCCTTGAGCGCGGCCTGGTCCCAGCGGGAGCGGTCCTGCTCGGCGAGCGGGACGAGGCTGCCGTCGGGCCGGGTGCGGGCCGGGCGGCGGGCATCGGTCAGCAGCATCAGCGCCAGCAGGCCCGCGACCTCGCCCTCCCCGGGCAGCAGCCGGTGCAGTTCACGGTTGAGCCGGATCGCCTCGCGGGCCAGTTCGGGGTGCAGGAGGTCGGGGCCGCTGGTGGTGGTGTAGCCCTCGTTGAAGATCAGGTAGAGCACCTGGAGCACGACCGCCAGGCGTTCCTCGCGCTCGCTCTGCGGAGGCATCCGGAACGACGAGCCGGTGGCCTTGATCCGCTGCTTGGCCCGGCTGATCCGCTGGGCCATGGTCGCCTCGGGGACCAGGAAGGCGTGCGCGATCTGGGCGGTGGTCAGACCCCCGACGGCCCGCAGGGTGAGGGCGACCTGCGAGCCGGGCGTGAGCGAGGGGTGGCAGCACAGGAAGAGCAGGGTGAGCATGTCGTCGTGCTCGGCCGCCTTGGGCTCCTCGCCGGGGCCGGGCGTCACCGTCTCGTCGGTCGGGGTGAGCGCGGCGACGGTGGCCTCACGGCGCTGGCGGGCCTGCTCGCTGCGCAGCCCGTCGATCACCCGGCGGGCGGCCACGGTGATCAGCCACGCCCGGGGGTTGTTGGGGACGCCCTGGTCGGGCCACTGGACGGTCGCCGCCAGCAGGGCGTCCTGGACGGCGTCCTCACAGGCGTCGAAGTGTCCGTAGCGGCGGACGACCGCGCCGAGGACCTGCGGTGCCAGCGATCGGAGCAGGCCCTCGACCCGGGCGTCACGGTTCATCGGCTCAACTCTCCGCATCTGCTTCGAAGACGACCTGGCGGACCTCGATGCCGGTGTACCGGGCATCGGGGATCTGGCCGGCCAGTTCGACTGCGCGCTCCCTGGACGCACAGTCGACCAGGTAGTAGCCGGCCAGGAACTCCTTGGTGTCCGTGTACGGGCCGTCGGTCACCGCGGGCCGCCCGTTGCGGACTCTGACCGTGGTGCTGGCGGACGGATCGGCGAGGGCCTGGGTCGTCACCATCTCACCGGAGTCGAGGATCTTCTGCTGGAACGTGGCATGCCCGGAGTAGACCTCGTTCCGCTCCCGCTCCGGCAGACCGTCCCAGATGACCGGGTTCATATGGATCAGAAGCATGTATTTCATACCATCATTCCTTGGTCCTTCGCGCGGTCGGCTGGTGCTCTGCACCTGAGACGTCGCCGCAGGCGGCCCGCCCTCGACATCCAAGCCGAGATGACGCCGCTGCGCCCGAGTTTCCGCCGGAGATGTCGAGACCTTGTCGCCGGGTCCGACGTACCGGTGTGACGGCACCCGCGGATGCCGAGTGCCCCGAGAACGCGGAAGGACCCCCGTAATGAGCGACACCACGTCCCCCGGCGAGGCCGCACCCCGGGCCGGACGGCGAGAGTGGACCGGACTCGCCGTCCTCGCCCTGCCCACCCTGTTGGTCTCGATCGACGTCTTCGTCATGCTGCTGGCCCTGCCCAGCCTGTCGGAGGACCTGCACGCCAGCGGTGTGCAGCAGCTGTGGATCACCGACATCTACTCGTTCATGCTGGCCGGCCTGCTCGTCACCATGGGGTCGCTCGGCGACCGCATCGGACGGCGCCGGCTGCTGCTGATCGGTGCCGGCGCCTTCGGCCTCGCCTCCGTCGCCTCCGCGTACGCCGTCAGCCCCGAGATGCTGATCGCCTCGCGCGCCCTGCTCGGCATCGCCGGCGCCACCCTCGCGCCGGGCACCCTCTCGCTGATCACCACCATGTTCCAGGACCCCAAGCAGCGCGGCGCCGCGTTCGGCATCTGGGGCGCGTGCTTCTCGGCCGGCGCCATCATCGGCCCGATCATCGGCGGCACCATGCTCGACCACTTCTGGTGGGGCTCGGCCTTCCTGCTCGGTGTCCCCCCGATGGTGCTGCTGCTCGTGCTCGGCCCGGTCTTCCTGCCCGAGTTCCGCAACCCCGAGGCCGGACGCCTGGACCCGATCAGCGCGCTGGAGTCGATGGCGGCCGTCCTGCTCGCCATCTGGGGACTGAAGGAGATCGCCAAGGACGGCTGGCAGCCGCTGTCGATCGCGGCCGTGCTGGTCGGCATCGGCTTCGGCATCCTCTTCGTCCACCGCCAGCGCAAGCTGCCGAACCCGCTGCTCGACCTGAGCCTGTTCGGCAGCCGCTCCTTCTCCGCGGCCCTGGTCAGCCTGTTCCTCGGCACCATGCTCACCGGCGCGGTGATGTTCTTCGTCACCCAGACGCTGCAGCTGGTGTACGGCCGCGACCCGCTCCACTCGGGCCTGTGGATGCTGCCGGCGATCCTCGCCAACACGATCAGCTTCGGCATCTCCCCCAAGCTCGGCCAGCGTTTCCGCCCGGCGTACGTCATCGGTGGCGGACTGGTCCTCGCCGCGGTCGGCATGCTGGTGATCACCATGGCGGAGCCCGGAACGAGCCCGGTCGTGCTGATCACCGGCTTCGCCGTGGTCTTCCTCGGCTCCGGCCCGATGGTCACCCTCGGCATGGGCCTGGTCATGGGCTCCGCGCCGCAGGAGAAGGCCGGTTCCGCGGGCGCGCTCAACGAGACCAGCGGCCAGCTCGGGTTCGCCCTCGGCATCGCCGCCCTGGGCAGCATCGGCACCGCCGTCTACCGCGGCACCCTCAGCGTTCCGGACGGCCTGCCGGCCGACGCGGTCCGGGCGGCGAAGGACTCCCTCGCCGGCGCGACGGAGGCCGCCGGCTCGCTGTCCGCCCAGGTCGCCGACACCCTCCTCACGCCCGCCCGGGCGGCCTTCGCCTCCGAGCTCCACACCGTGGTGACCATCTCCGGCGTCCTGCTGGTCGCCACCGCCGCCCTGGTCACCTCCCTGCTCCGGCACGTGCCGCCCACCGGCCAGCCGGCGGCCGAGGCCGCCGCCGAGGGCAGCGAGGACTCCGTCCCCGCGACCGGCTGACCGCACCACCCAGCACGACGACCGACGGCTGTGGCCGGGGCTTCGCGCCCCGGCCACAGCCGTCGGTCCGTTCCCGGGTACATCCGGCAACTCCCGCCGCCCCGGCGCGACTCGAGGAAGAAGGGCACGACGGTGTCGAATCCCCCCGCCCCCGTTCGACGTAGGGGCCGGCGGCGCCGCCCGGCGCCGCCCGGTGCCGCGTACCGGCCGAGAGACCGGGCGGCACCGTCCGAGCGTTCTCCACCCCGGAGAAAGGGACTGCCGTGAAATCCCAGTTACCCGTCCCTGCGATGACGCTGCCGTCGCTGGAGGGCCTGCGGGCCGTCGCCGTCGTCTTCGTCTTCGCCAACCACGCGCTCCTGCTCCCCGTGTTCTCGGACCCCGCCGCCCACTCCGCCTTCAACAGCCTGACGGGCAACGGGCGGGTCGGCTTCCTCGCGGTCTCGGTCTTCTTCGTCCTCAGCGGGTTCGTGCTGACCTGGTCCGCCAGACCGGGCCGCAGAACCGTCGACTTCTGGCGGCGCAGACTGATGCGCATCGGCCCGTCCCACGCCCTGGTCGCGGTCCTCGCCCTGAGCCAGTTCGCCGCCGCGGGCGACACCATCAGATGGGTTCCGGCCATCGCCGGCCTCTTCCTGGTGCAGACCTGGTGGCCCTCCCAGGACCTGATGCTGTACCAGTTCAACGGGCCGAGCTGGACCCTCACGGTGGACCTGCTGTGCTACGCCCTGTTCCCGCTGCTGCTCCGGTTCGTCCGGCGGCTCGACCGGCGGGCACTGTGGCCCTGGCTGATCGGCCTCGGCGTGACCGCCGCCCTGATCCCGGTGATCAGCCGGCCGCTGCTCTCGGGGTATCCGCCGAGCTTCTACCCCGCGGGGTCCTGGCCCCAGATGTGGGCGCTGTGCTTCTTCCCGCCCGTCCGGACGATCGAGTTCGTGATGGGCATGCTCCTCGCCCGGATCGTCGCCGACGGGCGGTGGCCGAGGATCCGCGTCCTGCCGGCCGTCCTGCTCAACCTCGCCGTCTTCCTGCTGCTGGCCCACCTGCCCGCCGTCTTCATGGTCGCGGCGCTCTACCCGATCCCGGCCGCGCTGCTGATCGGCTCGCTGGCCTCCGGTGACCGCTCCGGCAGGGGCACGATCCTCGACGGGCGCTTCATGATGTGGCTCGGCGAACTGTCCTTCGCCTTCTACATCATCCACATCACCGTGATCTTCGCGGCACACGCGGCGTTCTCGGGCCAGTTCGTGGGCTACGCGGGCCGATACACCCCGACGACGTTCTCCACACCCGTCGCCATCCTGTTCATCCTCGGCCTCTACGCGCTCTGCGTGGCACTTGCCTGGGTGCTGCACAAGACCGTCGAGGTGCCGGCCATGCGCCGCTGGGGCCGGCCACCGGCCCGACGCGCACCCGACCGCACGGACCCGGAGCCCCAGCTCAGGACCTGACCACCCGCCGGCACGGGTGAGAACACGGAAGAGCCGGAAGCCCGGGGGCCGCGAGGGCCCCCGGGCGACCGGTCAGGAAGAGAAACCATCGCTGTAGACGACCGGCCGGAGCTCGATGCCCAGGCCCTCGACCGCGGCGTCCGGGATCATCGCGGCGACCTCCCGGGCGCGCTCCGCGTCCCTGACGTCGATGACGTAGATTCCGCCCATGTACTCCTTGGCCTCGGCGTACGGACCGTCCGTCACCGCGGGCACACCGCCCCGGACGCTCACCACGGCACTCTGGTCGACGCCGGCCAGCGCCAGGGTCCCGACGAACTCGCCGCTCGCCTTGATCTTCTCCATGAACCCGCCGTGCCCTTGGAAGAGGGCGTTGCGCTCCTCCTCCGACATCGCGTCCAGGACCGCGGCGTTCGGGTACATCATGATCAGGTACTTCATGGTTCCGCTCCCTGCGACGTGAGGCGCCTGCTGCGCCCCCCTCCACTACTTCGTCGGCGCCGACGCGCCGCTCTCGACATAGTGGCGAAGAAGTGCCTTCCCTCCCAACCGGATCGCCGACGTCCGCTTCAGGAAGTCGGCGATCCGAAGGCCGAGGGCGGCACGGGGCGGCGGGAGGCCCGCAGGACCCGCAGCAGGGTGCGCGGGTGCATCAGGGACTGCGGGGAGGCCACCAGTCCGGCGATCCGCACCAGTGCGTCGGTCACCCGGGGATCGTGCACCGCCGCCCGCTGGGCCAGCGCGACGTACCGGTTGACCAGGCTGGTCTGGGCGGTCCGCCGGCCCTTGACGCCGGGGTAGCCGAGGTCCGACACCGCGGCGAACTCCCAGGGGGTCTTGATCTCCCGCGCGACCTCGCGGAAGAAGTCCTGGGGGCGCGGCAGCCGGCGCCCCGCGGAGTGCCGCCGCAGCACCAGCGCCTGCAGCGCGGCCGAGGTCATGCCCTGGGCGTAGGCGGGGTTGAAGCTGCAGACCGCGTCGCCCATGACGAGCAGCCCGGCGGGGAAGCGCTCCAGCCGGTTGTAGTCCCTGCGGACGCTGGCCGGGAAGCGGAAGCGCAGCGGTTCGTCGAGGGGTTCGGCGTCGCGGATCGCCTCGTGGATCTCGGGGGCGGGCAGCGAACGGACGAAGGCGTCGAACCCCTCCGGGTCGGTGGGCGGGTGGTCACCCACGATCCCGGTCACCGACAGCTCCACCCGGTTGTCGTCGCCGGGCACCCGGTAGAAGAACCCCCCGCGCGGGTGCGAGGGCGTGGCGGCCGGGATGATGGCGATCTCGCTGCCGAAGGGGTCCTTCTCCAGCCGGTAGTGGCGGGTGGTGTACGCCAGGTCGATCTCGATCCGCTCCTCGGGGGGCGCCTGGTACCCGAGGTCGGCCAGCCACAGCGGGGTGCGCGAACCGCGACCGGTGGTGTCGACGACCAGGTGGGCGGAGAGCGTCCGCTCCTCGGCCCCGGGGGTGCGCTGCTGCACCCTGACCCCGGTGACCCGGTGCCCGGAGGCGTCGGTCACCGGGGCGACGACGTCGTGCTCCTCCAGGAACGACACCTCCGGCAGCGCCCGCACCCGCTCGCGCAGGTGGTACTCGAGCACCGGCCGGGTGGCCGGCACGGACGGCAGGCCGGTACGGGCGGGGCGCAGCCGCAGCCCGTTGAAGTACCAGCGGATGTCGCCGCTGAAGTCACCGGGCCGCACCCCTGCGGCGATCAACTCCTCGGTGAGGCCCGGGAACAGCGACTCCATGATCTGGTGGCCCCGGGCGACCAGCCCGTGGGCGTGGTTGCCGTGCGGGACGCCGCGGCGCGGCCCGCGGACCCCGAGGATCTTGTCGCGTTCGACGATCACGACCCTCGGATAGGACTCGGAGAGCACCCTGGCCGCCAGCAGGCCCGCAATGCTTCCGCCGAGAACCACGGCACATTCGTCGGTACGGGTGGCCATGAAGGTCCCCTCTCTACGGATTCAGGACGGGTACGGCGGTCAGTTCCCGGACGGGCGGAACTGGCCGGGAGTGCGGCCCTCGCCGGCCGGGCCGCGGTAGGCCTGGGCGAGGTCGAGCCAGCCGTCGGCGTCCCTGCCCTCGGCCGTCAGGGCGAGGTCGTCGCGGTGGCGGCGGCGGGTCACCAGGAGGCAGAAGTCGACGGCGGGGCCACTGACGCGCTGCTCGGCGTCGGCGGGGCCGAACTCCCAGCGGGCGCCGGACGGGGCGGTGATCTCGAAGCGGAACTCCGTCGCGGGGGCGGCGAGTCCGCGCGCCTGGTACCCGAAGTCCCAGGTGCGGACGGCGAATTCGACCAGGTAGCGGAGCCGGTCGGTGTGCTCGCGGTGCACCCCGAGCGTGTCGGCGATGTCCTGGCCGTGGCCGAACAGCTCCATCATCCCGGCGGCGGCCAGGACGGGCGCCGGCAGCGGGCGGACCAGCCACGGCACCGGCTGACCGGCCGGGACGGCCGCCAGGGCCTGCTCGGCGGTCCTCCGCTCGGCGTTCCAGCGTTCCAGCAGCTCCTTCGGCGCGCCGGACGCCAGGTAGGGCGCCAGGTAGGGCTTGAGGGACTGCTGCACCGCACCGTCGAAGTCCTGCCCGACGCCCGCGGCCAGCGCCTTGAACGCCTCCGGATCGGCCGCGGCGGTGCCCGCCAGCTTGAAGGTGGCCGCGAGGTGGGCGATCTGGTGGGCGATGGTCCAGCCGGGCGCCGGGGTGGGCCGCGCCCAGTCGGCGTCCGCGAGGTCCGCCACCAGGGCCTCGACGGCGTCGCCGTCCGCCGCCAGTGCGGCTGTCACGTCCTGTGAGTCGGGCATGCCTCTTCCTTCCGTCAGGGGGTCCGGATGCCGACGCCGTCTCGACTCGCTTTGCGGAGCGTCGGATTCGGGGGCCTGCCCAGTATCGGCCGGGCCGAGATCGGCGGGCTTCTCTGCTCGTGCTGTGCGCCCGTGCGCCCCGCGGTCGACCGGCGGGCGGCCCGCGGGCGGCCCGCCGGTCAGTCGGTCGCGGCCGGTCGGTCGGTCGCGGCCGGTCGGTCGGTCGCAGCCGGTCGATCGCCGGTCGGTCGGTCGCGGTCAGTCGGTCGCCGGTTCGAGGCCCGCCAGCGCGAGGCGGTGCCGGCGGCTGATGTACCAGGCGGCCGCGCCGCACAGCAGGGCGAGGGCGGAGACCGCCACCAGGACGGCGGAGGCCGAGGAGACCAGGCTCGCCAGCAGCAGCGGCCCCATCAGGCCGCCCAGCCGGTTGAAGAGGGAGACCCACCCGGTGGTCCGGCCGCGCCGTTCCGGCTCCGCCAGGTCGGCCGCGATCGGGAGGAAGATCGCCGCCATCGAGTTCACCGAGAACAGCGCCGCCACCAGCGCGCCCGCGGCGATCCAGCCCACCTCGGCCACCGCGCCGCTGGCCGTGAGCGCCAACAGCAGCACGGCGGTTGCGGTGGCCAGGCCCGCGGCCATGGAGGTCGGGCCGAAGCGGCGGTAGCCCAGCATCAGGAGCAGGGCGCACGGGATCATCGCGATCGCCGCGACCGTGAGCATCAGGTTCGCGGTGTGCACCGGTACGCCGCCGATCCTGGCCAGGCTCGGCACCCAGGTGGTGAGGCCGAAGGTGAGCAGTCCGATCAGGGTGGCGAAGGCGCGCTGCAGGCCCTGGGTGAGGGCCCGGGAGGACCTGGGCAGGTGCCGGACGGCCGGTGCGTCCGCGGCCGCCGGGGCGGGGGCGGAGACGCGGTTGGGGACGAAGGGGGTGAGCAGGGCCAGCACGGCACCGGTGGGGGCGCCGATCAGCCAGAGGATCCGCCAGCCGAACACCGGCTCCAGCCACAGCGCCGAGCCGGCGGCGACGAGGTAGCCGACCGCGGTGGCGACGACGGAGAGCGCCACCACCACGGAGCCGCGGACCTTTCCGCCGGCGGTCTCGGTGAGCAGGGTGATGAGCAGCGGGGCGAGGCCGCCGACCGCCAGGCCCATCAGGCCGCACATCACCAGGTTCCCCTCGAAGGTGGGCATCGAGCCGCACATGCTGGTGGCGGTGAAGCCGAGGGTGGCGATCAGGTAGGAGCTGCGCCGGCCGATCCGGTCGGTGAGCACGCCGAACAGCAGCGCCCCGGCCGCCGTCCCGGTCAGCCCGCAGACCGCCAGCAGGGAGGCGGTACGGGGATCGAGCCCGTACTCGGCCCGCATGCCGGGGATGACGAAGCCCAGGGTCGAGGTCTTGCTGATGTCGATGGTGAGGGCGGCCGTGCCGATGACGGCGACCAGCAGCCGGCCGCGCCGCGCGGACCCGGAGTCGGCCTCGACGGATTTCGGCCGCCCGCGCAGCGCGGCGCCGGCCACCACGAGCAGCAGTCCGCCGAGGGCGGTGAACATCTCCGGCATGTCCGCCAGTGCCATGCCGTGCAGCTTCCGGCCGTCGTCGGCCGGCATGTGGGCCATCGGCATCGAGGGATCCATGGCGAAGGAATGGTGGAAGGCGAATGCCGAGGAGACCAGCACGATCAGGCTGCCCAGGGAGAGGAGCAGCGTGGCGCCGGTGGTCCGGCCGGGGGCTGTGGTGGACAAGAGCGACCTCCGTTGACCAGGGGTGTGGTGATCGCGCGAGGGCCCTCGACATTTCCCGGCTGTTCTCCGGCCGCCGGTGGGCCCTGGAATGTCGCGCTGAGTGACTGGAAAGCTATGCCCGGCGCGCGAAGGGCTGCTTCTCGCATTGTGCGGGGATCCGAGGGTTGTGGGCGCGAACCGCCCTGGGATAACGGCATTTTGCTTGACTGAAGGAATGAGTCCGCGTCACACGGATCCCAGCACCCGTCCGGCGCTGGTGGACATCGCCGCCCGGCTGCTCGCGGAGGAAGGGCCGCAGGCGCTGTCCGCCCGTCGCATCGCGAGCGAGATCGGCGCCTCCACGATGGCCCTCTACACCCACTTCAACGGAATGCGCGGCCTGGTGCGCGCCATGGTTCACGAAGGGTTCGCCCGGCTCCAGCACTACTTCACCCTGGTGGAGTTCAGCGACGACCCGGTGAGCGACCTGGCATTGCTGGGTCGTGCGTACCGGCTCAATGCGCTGGCCAACCCGCACCTGTACGCGGTGATGTTCGGAGGGTCCTCACTGGCCGGTTTCTCACTGGGCGAGGAGGACCGGCAATACGGCCGCTACACGCTGGCGGGCGTGGCCGAGTGCGCCGCCCGGTGCATCGAGGCCGGCCGGTTCCGGGCGGCGGACGCCGACCTGGTCGCACACCAGATGTGGTCCGCCGTTCACGGTCTCGTCGCTCTGGAGCTCGGCGACTACCTGACCGAGCCCTGGAACGCCGATAGCCTGCTGGAGGCGCAGTTGGTGGGGCTGATGGTCGCCGTCGGCGACACCCGGGAGGCCGCCGTCAACTCGGTGTCGGCCTCCGCGGAGCGGCTCCGGGAGGAGGTGGACTCGGCGGCCGACGCGGATTGAGGGGTGGAACCGCCGTGATCCGGGGAGGACATCCGCGGGCACCGGCCCGGCACGCTCGTCACACCGGTCACTGGCGTCTCGCCCGCCCCGTCCGCACCACCCGGCAGCTACGTCTTCCCCCCTCCGCCACACCTCTTCAATTGCTGCGATATTTCAAACATATACCGGCGAGTATCTCCTCTTCGGCTTTGCCGAATAAGGGCGTGAACACACCGTTGTACTTGTCATGTCCGCCTGCTACGGTCGTCAATCGCAATCGCGAGAACACGCAGTGTCACTGGCGCTTTAACGAAGGGAGCCGGGATACCTCGCACGCTCCGGCAGCCGAATGTCATCCCCCCGATCGGCTGCGTCACGGGACGCAGCGCCGGAGCGAAGTTTCCGTCGTCCACCGGGTACAGCGAGAATCTGGAGTCACCTTGAAACCTGCAATCGAAGAAGCCGTGGCCCGAGCCATCGAGATCATGCACGAGAACATCGGCGAATTACTGACCATAGACGATATGGCAGAGGCTGCCATCTACAGCAAATTCCACTTCTCCCGGGAATTCCAGCGGGTGACCGGGGTCTCGCCGAGACGCTTCCTGTCCGCCATTCGCATCGAGGCCGCCAAGCGCCTGCTCCTCGAGACGGACTGCACCGTGACCGAGATCAGCCACCGCGTCGGCTACAACAGCGTCGGCACCTTCAGCTCACGGTTCGCCAGCAGCGTCGGCACCTCGCCCACGATGTTCCGCCAGTTACGCGGCTTCACCAACCGCATCGAGCTCGACACCCGGCGCTGGAACCAGCCGACGGAACTCGCCACCGTCCGCGGCGAGATCCGGGCGTGCGACGCCGAACGACTCGGCCGCGTCTTCGTCGGACTCTTCCGCACCCGCATCCCCGAGGGCCGGCCGGCCGCCTGCGCCGTGCTCCCCCGCCCCGGTTCCTTCCTGCTCGAACACGTGCCGGCCGGGACCTGGTACCTGCTCGCGCACTCCGTCCCCGCCTCCTGCGAGGAGGTCCTCACCGACGAGGCCTCCGTCGGCTCGGTCGGCCCCATCGAGATCAGGACGAACGTCCCGGTGGACCCCCTCGAACTGCACCTTCGCCCCGTGCGCGCCCTCGACCCACCGGTCCTGCTCGCGCTGCTAGATGTCCGGGCAGCGGCCATCTCCAGGAACAGCGAGCTACGCGAGGCCGGCTGAGCGGGCACCGGGAAACACGGCGACGGCCCGGAACTCCGGCTCCGGGCCGTATGCCTGACGTGCCATCGGGTGAGCGTGGCCGCCACGGGGAACCTCTTGCCGGGTCTCGGACCCAGGATCGGCCCGAGTCGCCGATCCGGGGCTCCGGACCGGCGACTCGGGCGTCTTGGTCGGCGGGGTACGCGTCACCCGGCCGCGGAACCGCGCGGGGCGCTCAGGCCCGTCGCCGTACCGCGATGAACACCGCGCCCAGCACGCACGCGGCGGCGGCGGTGACGTAGGCGAGGTGGTAGCCGGCGAGCTGGTCCTCGGTGGTCGCGGCGACCAGCACCAGCAGCGCCACGCCCACGCTGGCGCCGATCTGCTGGGTCACCACGTTCACCGCCCCGGCGACGGCGTGCTGCCGTTCCGGGACGCCGGAGAGGCCGGCGGAGGTCATCGAGGGGAAGTTCAGCCCCTGACCGATGCCGCTGACCACCAGTCCGGGCAGCACGTGCAGCAGGTAGTCGCCGTCCTGCGGCGTGCCCAGCCACAGCCCGGTGCCCACCCCGATCAGGACGAGGCCGACGGCCATCAGCGTCCGCGGGGAGTGCTTGGCCAGCAGCCGGCCGGTGGCGAAGTTGGCCGTGAGGAACACGGCCAGGGACATCGGCACCAGGGCGATGCCGGACTCGAACGGCGAGTAGTGCAGCATCCCCTGGAGGTACAGCGGGGCGAAGAACAGCATCCCGACCGAGCCCGTGTACTGGAGGAACGCCGCCAGGCTCGCCTCCCGCACCGAGTTGGCCCGGAAGAGGCCGAGCGGGAGCACCGGGTCGGCGGTGCGGTGCTCCCGGACGACGAACAGCACCAGGAAGAGCACGGCGGCGGCGAGGACGATCCAAGCCGAGGCGCCGCCGGTGCTGACGCCGACGACGAGCAGGGTGAGGCCGAGCGTGCCGGTGATCGCGCCGGGCAGGTCGAGCCGGCCGCGGTGGCCGGCGCCGTCGGGCAGTCCGACGCGGGTCGCGGCCAGCACCCCGAGCCCGAGCAGCACCGAGAACCACAGCACCGAGCGCCAGCCGAGGAACTCGGTCAGGACGCCGCCCAGCAGCACCCCGCCGCTGAAGCTCGCGGCGCCGACGGCCGCGTACACCCCGAAGGCCCGGTTGCGTGCCGGACCGGCCGGAAAGGTGTCGGTGAGCAGCGCCAGCGCGGCCGGACCCGACAGGGCGGCGCCGATGCCCTGCGCGGCTCTCGCCCCCAGCAGCGTCGCGGTGTTCGGGGCCGCCGCGCCGACCAGCGCGGACACGGTGAACAGCGCGACGCCGACCTCGAACACCCGCCGCCGCCCGAGCACGTCGGCCAGTCGGCCGCCCACCAGCAGGAAGCCGGCGAAGGTGACGGCGTAGGCGGTCATGACCCACTGGAGCGTCGTCTCGTCCAGGTGGAAGCGCTCTCCGACGGACGGCAGAGCGGCGTTGAGCACGCCGAGGCCGCTCACGTCCAGGGCGAGTGCCCCGGCCAGCACGCCGAGTGCCAGTCCCGGCCGGCGGACCGGGGAGGCCGGTGCAGGTCCGGGTAAGGAGTTCTCGGCATCGGTCGACGCCGCGTCAAATTTGTCAACTGCCATGCGGACAGCTTGCATTGGCCGCTCATCCGCTGTCCACTCCACCCCGGCCCGCAAAACGGCACTGAATGGTACCGTCCCAGGAGATCGAATCGGACACTTTGTCGATCAAATTTCGCCACTGCCACAACCGAAGCGCGAAGTGCGCAATCCTGGAGTCGAGAAGCTCCCCACCCGAACGCGCGGATGAACAGCGCTGCCGAAATCCCGGCAGCGAGAATGCGCGACAGCTCCGCCGGCGCGGCACCGTGAGCGCCAGTGAGAATTCCACAGTGAGCCGCTGATCCGCGATCACTCCGGTCACCTCGTAGCACCCCCCGTTCCCCACACGCGTTGGCGAGTCACGCGATCGGCGCTCCGTTTCCTCCCTCCTGCCACGAGAGGAGCAGTGCCGTCCGACCACGAGCGCAGCCATGTCATGTACAGGCCTATGCCTGAGGCTCTCCTTCGTGTCCGAACTCCCCTTGCGTGAAAGAACCGTCAGTCCCCCTCTGCGAACGATCGGCTGTGAAGCTCCAACCGTCCATTCCACCCGCCCTGTCGAGGGAGTCGCCATGCCCCAAGAGCGCGCAGCGCGAGACATATCCGCCGTCACGGATTTCCTGCTATCCCGCTTCGCCGAGCTACTGGACGTCTCCGCGAACTCCGTGGACCGGTGGGCGCCGATGCACCGGTACGGACTGGACTCCCTGAAGTCGGTGAACCTCGCGGCCGCCCTGTCCGAGTTCCTCGGCTGGCAGGTCCCGGCCACCTGGATGTGGCAGTACCCGACCGTCGACGGGCTGGCCCGCGCCCTGGTCGACGGTCCGCGGGCCGCGGAGCCCGCCCGGAGCACCGAACGCCGCTCTCCCACGCACGAGCCGGTCGCGGTCGTGGGCATCGGCTGCCGGTTCCCCGGCGGGCCGGACCCGTCCTCGTTCTGGCGGCTGCTGACCGAGGGCGGCGACGCCGTCGGACCGGTACCGGCCGCGCGCCGCGAGCTGCTGAACGACCGGGTGCGCTGGGGCGGGTTCATCGACGACATCGACCGCTTCGACCCGCTGTTCTTCGGCATCTCGCCCCGCGAGGCCGTCCAGATGGACCCTCAGCAGCGCCTGGTCCTGGAGCTGTCCTGGGAGGCCCTGGAGGACGCCGGCATCGCGCCGCACAGCCTCGTCGGCAGCGACACCGGCGTGTTCATGGCCTCCTGTTGGGGCGACTACGCCGCCCTGGCCCACTACCGCGGCCCCGACAGCCAGATCACCCCGCACACCGCGACCGGCATGCACGACGGCATCATCGCCAACCGCGTCTCCTACGTCCTCGGCCTGCAGGGCCCCAGCATGGCCATCGACTCGGCCTGCGCCGGGTCGCTCGTCTCGGTGCACGTGGGCTGCCAGTCGATCTGGCTGGGCGAGAGCGACCTGGTGCTGGCCGGCGGCGTGAACCTGAGCTTCGTCTCCGACTACTACACCGCCATGGACCAGATGGGGGCGCTCGCCCCGGACGGCCGCTGCAAGTCCTTCGACGCCCGCGCCGACGGCTACGTCCGCGGTGAGGGCGCCGGCGTCGTCGTGCTCGCCCCGCTGAGCGTGGCGCTCGAACGCGACCTGCCGGTGTACTGCCTGATCAAGGGCAGTTCCTCCAACAACGACGGCCCCAGCAACGGCATGACGGCGCCGAACCCCCAGGCCCAGGAGAAGATGCTCCGCACCGCCTACCAGCGGGCCGGCATCGCACCCCACCTCGTCGACTACATCGAGTGCCACGGCTCGGCGACACCGCTCGGCGACCCGATCGAGGCCAACGCCATCGGCGCCGTCCTCGGCGGCGACCGCGCGGAGCCGCTGCGGCTCGGCTCCGTCAAGTCCAACGTCGGTCACCTGGAGGCGGCCGCCGGCATCGTCGGCCTGGTCAAGCTCGCGATGTCGATGCGCAACGGCGTGCTGCCGCCGAGCCTGCACTTCAGCGCGCCGAACCCGCAGATCCTGTTCGACGAGTACAACCTCACCGTCCAGGACCGGCTGGAACCGTGGCCGCGGCGCTCCGACGCCCGCCGCGGCGGCGTCAGCTCGTTCGGGTTCGGCGGCTCGATCTGCCACCTCGCCGTCGAGGAACTGCCGCGCCCCGAGGCCTCGCTGCTCCTGCTGGCCGCGGACTCCCCCGAGGAGCTGGCCGAGCGGGCCCGGGCGGTGCGCGACGCGGACGACCTGCGCGCGCTCTGCCGCCGCACCCCCGGCGACGGCCCGTTCCGGCTCGCCGCCACCGCCCGTGACATGGCCGAGCTCCGCGGCAGCCTGGACGCCTTCGGCAACGGCGCGGACGCTCCCGGACTGAGCGTCGGGGAGGTCGGGAAGGCCGGCCGCAGGCCGCGGGTGGCGTTCCTGTTCTCCGGCAACGGCTCGCAGTGGATCGGCATGGGCCGTCAACTGCTCGCCGGCCAGCCCGTGTTCCGCCGCTCCATGATGAGGTCCGACCGCCGGATGCGGGAGCTGCTGGGCTTCTCGCTGGTCGAGCAGCTGCTCGACCCCGACGGCCGCCTGGACGACATGGACGTCTTCCAGCCGCTGCTGTTCTCCCTCCAGGTCGCGCTCGCCGAGACCTGGCGCTCGCTGGGGGTGGAGCCGGACGTCGTGGTGGGGCAGAGCGTCGGCGAGTTCGCCGCCTCCCACATCGCCGGCGCCCTCGACTTCGAGGACGCCTCCCGGCTGGCCGCCCACCACGGCCGGCTCCTCCAACTGCTGGCCGTGGGCCGCGGCGAGGGCATCGTGGTGATGACCCCCGCGGAGGAGGTGCTGCCGCACCTGACCGGCGGGCTCACCCTCTCCGGCCGCAACGGCCTCGGCTCCACCCTCGTCACCGGCACCCCGCAGGAGATCGACGACCTCGTCCTGCGGCTGACCGAGGCCGGCGTCACCAACCACCGGGTGCGGATGGGCCACGCCCCGCACTCCGCGCTGGTCGACCACGTCCTCGCCCCGCTGAAGGCCGAACTCGACGGCATCCGGCCCCGGTCCACCCGCATCCCGATGATCTCCACCGTCACCGGCGAACTCGTCGACGGCGCGGAGCTCGGGCCGGACTACTGGGCGGACAACCTGCGCCGGGAGATCCGGATGGTCGACGCCCTGACGGCCCTGCGCGACCACGACGTCGACGCGGTGGTCGAGCTCAGCCCGCACCCCCTCCTGCTCAAGTCGGTCTCGGAGATCCTCCCGGCGGCGGCCACCCTGCCCTCCCTGCGGCGCGGCGCCGACGAGGCCGCCACCCTGCTCGGCTCGCTCGGCGCCCTGTACACCGCCGGACTCCCCGTCGCGGCCCACCCGTTCCTGGCCGGCGACCGGGGTCGCCACCTCGCGCCGAGCCCGGGCGACGCCGCCGCCGACGGGCAGCTGCACCTGGTGCCCGTCACCGCCCGGACCGCCGGCGCGCTGGCCGACACCTGCCGCGAGCTGTCCAACCACGTCGAACGCGACCCGGCCCTCCGGGTGTCCGACCTCGCCTACACCCTCTCCGCCCGGCGCAGCCACCACGGCCACCGGATCGCGCTGTTCGCCCGCGACCGGCAGGACGTCCTGGACGGACTCGCCCGGGTCGCCGCCGGCCGGCCGCACCCCGACGTCGTCACGGGTACGGTCTCCGGCAACGCCGACCGGCGGGTGGCGCTGGTGTTCTCCGGCGGCGGCACCCAGTGGGTCGGCATGGGCCGCGAGTTGCTGCGCTCCCACGCCGGCTTCCGGGCCCGGATGGCCGCCTGCGACGCCGCCGTCCGCGCGGCCGGCGGGTTCTCGGTGCTCGACCTGCTCGCCGCCCCGGCCGAGGAGGCCAGGTACGAGGAGATGGACTTCCAGCAGCCCGTGCTGTTCGCCCTGCAGGTCTCGCTGGCGCAGGTCTGGCTCGACCTGGGCGTCGAGCCGGCGGCCGTCGTCGGCCACAGCCTGGGCGAGGTCGCGGCCGCCTGCGTGTCCGGCGCGCTGTCCCTGGAGGACGCCGCCCGGGTCGTGGTGGCCCGCTCGCACCTGCTGGAGCGCAAGGCCGCCGAGGGCGCCATGATCTCGGTCGACCTGCCGGAGGAGGAGCTGCGGCCCCGGCTCGCCCCGTACGCCGAGCACGCGGCCGTCGCCGTGGTCAACAGCCCCACCAGCGCCGCGGTCTCCGGCTCGCCCGAGGCCGTCGACGCCCTGGAGGCGGACCTCCTGCGGGACGGGGTCTCCGTCCGGCGGATCCGGGTCGAGCGGCCGGTGCACAGCCCCGGCATGGACCCGCTGCTCGAACCGCTGCGCGCGGGCATCGACGGCATCACCCCGCTGACACCGGGCATCCCCTTCCATTCCACCGCCCTGGCCGACACGGTGAACCCGGTCACCGACGTCGACTACTGGGTGCACAACCTGCGCAACCAGGTCCGGTTCGCCGAGACGATCGGCGCGCTGGTGGACCGGGGCGTCACCACCTTCGTCGAGATCGGCCCGCACGAGACGCTGCGCGGCGCGGTCGAGGAGATCGGGCTGTCCCGCGGCACCGGGGTGCACGCGATCAACTCGCTGCGGCGCGGGGAGAGCGACGTCCGCTGCCTGCTGGGCGCCGTCGCCTCGCTGTACGTCAGGGGGCTGCCGCTGAGCTTCGACTCGCTGTTCGGTGACGACGTCGAGGTGGTGGAGACCCCGCTCGTCCAGTGGCAGAAGGAGCGCTACTGGATCGACACCGAGCCCCGCCGAGAGGCCGTGCCCGCCCCGGCTGCGGCCGTCGGGACCGCGGCGGCGGGCGTGGCCGTCACGGCTCCCGTCGAGGCGCGGCCGGTGGTCGAGAGCCCGGCGGCGGCGGACCGGCCGGTGGCGGAGGTCGTCCTCGCCGAACTCGCCGACGCGCTGGGCGTACCGGTGAGCAGGTTCGACACCGCGGCGGGCCTGCGCGACTTCGGCCTGGACTCGATGCTGGCGATCCGCCTCGTCAACAGGCTGCAGGCGGTACTCGGGCACCGGGTGTCGCCTGTGGTGTTCCTGGACGGGCGCTCCATCACCGAGGTCGTCGCCCACTTCGTCGGGCTCACCGCCGGACCGGCCGCACCCGCTCCGGCACCCGCCGGCTCCCCTGCCATCCCCGCCGTCCCCGCCGTCCCCGTCGTCCCCGCTCCCGTCACGGCTCCCGTCACCGCTCCCGCGGCCCGGCCGGACCGGAGCTTCCTGGCGGACCTCTCCGAACTGGACGCCGAGGAACTGCTGGAGGAACTGGACGCGCGCGGGCTGCTGGAGGCCACCGACGCCCCGGCGCTGGAGCAGCTGCTCGCCGACGGCCTCGGCCTCGAGGTGGCGCCGGCCTCGCACGGCCAGGCCTCGCTGTGGTTCATGCAGATGGTCGCGCCGGACGCCGTGCCGTACAACTTCATGGTGACCGCCCGGATCCGGGCCGCGGTCGACGAGGAAGCCCTGGAGCGCGCCGTCCTGGCCGTGCTGGACCGGCATCCCGCGCTGCGCACCGTCTTCGTGGAGGCGGGCGGCAGCCCGTACCAGGTCATCCTGGACGAGCCGGTGTACGAGTTCCTCGTCGTGGACACCGCCGACCTGGACGACGAACAGGCCCGCGAGGAACTGGCCGGGTACGGGCACGAGCCGCTGGACCTGGACAACGGGCCGCTGGTGCGGATCGTCCTGATGCGGCGCGGCCCCGCCGACCACTACCTGCTGGTGCTCGTCCACCACATCGCCTCGGACGCGGCGTCGGCCGACGTCATGATCCGCGAGATCCAGGAGTACTACGAGGGCGCCGACCCGGCCCGCAGCGCGCCGGTCGCCCCGTACACCGAGTTCGTCGCGTGGGAGCGGCAGTGGCTGGCCGGGCCGGCCGCCGAGGCAGCGCTGGACTGGTGGTCGCGCAAGCTCGCCGACCCGCCCGCCCACCTCGACCTCTCCGACAAGGAGCGGCCGCCGGGCGTCACCTACGAGGGCCGGGACGTCGCGCTCCGCTGGAGCGCCGAGGAGACGCGCCTGCTGCGGGAGTTCGCGGTGCGCGAGGGCGTGTCGGTGAGCACCGTCGTGCTGGCCGGGTTCTTCGCCACGCTCAACCGCGCGGTCGGCACCGAGGACTCGGTGCTCGCCACGGCCATCGCCCAACGGGCCGAACCCGGCTGGGAGTCCGCCATCGGCTACTACCTCAACACCGTGCTGGTGCGGGCGAACCCGACCGCCGACCGCAGCTTCCGCGAGCTGCTGCGCGAGGTCCACGCCTTCTCGCTGGGCCTGCTGGAGCACATGAACTACCCCCTCGACCTGCTGGCCGCCCAGCTGAAGCCGCCGCGCGCGGAGGGCCGCTCCCCGTGGTTCGACGTGGTGGTGAACTGGCTCTCCTCGGACGCCTTCCCGCGCTCCGTGAAGCTCTTCCACGGCGTCGGCGACACGCTCACCCCGGACGGCGCGCTGCCGCTCGAACCCCTCCAGGTCCGCCGGCACCTCGCCAAGTTCGACCTGGAGATCTCGATGGCCGACATCGACGGCCGGGTGGCCGGCCACGTCCAGTTCAAGCCCGCCTACCTGGAGCGGCGGACCGTGACGGCGCTGCTGTCGCTGTACCGCACCGTGCTCTTCGACTCGATCGCCCGACCCGACCAGGCCCTCGGCGCCGTCGCGCCGGCCGGCCTCCCCAAGGAGACGGACCGTTGACCGAAACCCTGCACTCCGAGTTCATCGCCCAGGCCGTCAAGAACCCCGACGCGACGGCGGTCCACTCCGACGCCGGCGTCCTGAGCTACGGCGAACTGAACGAGCGCTCCCGTGAGTTGGCCGAGCGGCTGGCCGCCGACGGCGCGGGCCCTGGCGTCCCGGTCGGCATCTGCGTCGAGCGCACCCCCGACCTGCTCGTCGCCGTCCTCGCCGTCCTGCGCACCGGCTCCTGCTACCTGCCGCTGGACCCGAACTACCCCACCGACCGGCTGGCCTTCATGGTCCAGGACAGCGGCACCCGCCTGCTGCTCACCACGCCCGCGTCCCGGGCCGCTTGCCCGCCCGGCGCGACCGTCGTCGTGCTCGGGGACACCGTGACGACCGAGCCCGGCGCGAAGCCGGTGGCGGTCGTGCCCGAGGACACCGCGTACGTCATCTACACCTCGGGCTCCACCGGCCGGCCCAAGGGCGTGGCCGTCCGGCACGCCGGCGCCGTGGCGATGCTCGCCGCGATGGACCGGGTCCTCGAGGGCTGCGACCTGAGCGGCGTCTCGGCGGCGAGCTCGATCTGCTTCGACATGTCCGTGATGGAGGTCTTCAACGCGCTCTGCCGCGGCGGCGCCGTGGTGCTCGTCGAGAGCGCCGTGCACCTGCCGGAGAGCCGGTACGCGGACCGGATCACCCATCTGACCGTCGTCCCGTCGGTCATGAACGGCCTGCTGGACGCCGGCGCCCTGCCGCCGAACGTGCGCTCGATCGTGTTCGGCGGCGAGGCGCTGCGCCGCAAGCTGGTGGACCGGGCCTACCGGGAGACCGGCGCCGTACGGGTGTTCAACGCCTACGGCCCCACCGAGGGAACCGTCTTCTGCTCCTTCGGGCTGGTGCCCGAGGACGGCACCGACGAGCCGACCATCGGCCCGCCGACCGCCGACGCCGTGGTCCACGTGCTCGACGGGAACCTGCGGCCGGTGGCGCCAGGCCGGCCCGGCGAGCTCTACCTCGGCGGCGTCGGCGTCGCGCACGGCTACGTCAACCGGCCGCGCACCACCGCCGAGCGCTTCCTGCCGGACCCGTTCCGCGAGGGCGAGCGGATGTACCGCACCGGGGACCTCGTCGAGTTCACGGAGGACGGCGAACTGCGCTTCCTCGGCCGCTCCGACCACCAGGTCAAGCTGCGCGGCTACCGGATCGAGCTGGAGGAGGTCGAGGCCCGGCTGACCGCCTGTCCCGAGGTCCGGGAGGCGGCCGCCGTCGTGCGGGGCAACCGGCTCGTCGGCTACGTCGTGCCCGCGGGCGACGGCGCGACGCAGGACGGCACGGCCCCGGGTGGCGCCGCCCAGGACGGCCCCCGGCTGGACGCCGCGCTGCAGAGCGCCGTCACCGGCCGGCTCGCCGTCGAACTGCCCGACTACATGGTGCCCGCGACCCTCGTCGTCCTCCCCGCCCTCCCGCTGGGCCCGGGCGGCAAGCTCGACCGCGACGCGCTGCCCGAGCCGCCGGCCGCCTCCGGCGGTCCGCTGACGGCCGCCAGTACGCCGACCGAGGTGGCCCTGTCGGAGATCTGGGGCCAGCTGCTCGACCTCGAACCGTCGGCCATCGACGTGCAGTCCGCCTTCTACGACCTCGGCGGCGACTCGCTGCTGCTGGTCCGCCTCGCCCGGCTGATGACCCGGCGCTTCGACCGCCGCGTCCGCGTGCCCGACCTCTTCAGCTTCCGCGACATCGCCTCCCTCGCCCGCTGGCTGGACGACGAGAGCGGCGCCACCCCCGAGGTGGTCGAGTCCGCCCGCCAGCGCGCCGGTGCCCGCCGGGCCGCGCTGCGCGGCCGCGGCGGCGGCGCTGCCGGCGGACGCTGAGCACCCCCTGCCCCACCCGAAGCCAACGAAGCCGACGGAACAGGAGCCTTCCCATGACCGACAGCCCCGAGCAGGAGTACGACCCGGGTGACGTGGCCGTCATCGGCATGTCCCTGCGGGCGCCAGGCGCCCGCACCAAGGAGGAGTTCTGGGACAACCTCGTCCACGGCCGGGAGTCCGTGTCCTTCCTGACCAAGGACGACATCCACGTCGACGAGACCCTGATCCACAGCCCGTTCTACGTACGGGCCTGCGGCGTCCTCGACACGTACGACAAGTTCGACCCGTCGGTCTTCGGCATCAGCGACCGGATGGCCGCCAGGATGACCCCGGAGAACCGGCTGTACCTGGAGAGCGCGTGGGAGTCGCTGGAGGACGGCGGCTACGACCCGGACCGGCTCAAGGCCGAGGTCGGCATGTACGGCGCCAACAACCCGCAGACCGCCGCGCAGTACAGCTCCCCGCCGGACCGGGTGTCGGTCGGCCCCGAGGCGATCGAGGCCAGCCTGGCGTGGTCGCCGGACACCATGACCTCCAACGCGCTGTACTACATGGGCCTCACCGGCGAGGCCGTCACCGTCGCCGCGGTCTGCGCGGGCTTCCACTACGCGGTGCACCTGGCCTGCCAGTCGCTGCTGCTCGGCCAGAGCGACCTGGCGATCGCCGGCGGCGCGCTGGTCCGCCTGCCGCACCCCCGCGGTCACCTCTGGGAGGAGAACCGCATCCTGTCGCGGGACGGCCACTGCCGCCCGTTCGACGCCAACGGCACCGGCACCGCGCTCTCCAGCGGCGTCGTCACCGTGCTGCTGAAGCCGCTCGGCCGGGCCGTCGCCGACCGCGACCACGTCTACGCCGTGGTCCGGGGCTCGGCCGTCAACAACAACGGCGTCAGCGCGATGGCGTACGGCCTGGCCCAGCCCGAGCGGCTGAGCGCCTGCATCGCCGCCGCCATGGAGGTGGGCGGCGTCACCCCGGACACCGTGTCCATGTACGAGGCGAACGGGCTCGGCCTGCCGATGACCGACGAACTCGAAGTGCACGCGGCGACCATGGCGTTCGGGAAGCAGACCGCGACCACCTCGATCGGCGGGGTCAAGGGCAACGTGGGCCACGGCGGCGTGGTGTCGGGCGGCTTCGGTGCCGTCAAGGCCGCGCTGGCGCTGTACCACCGGACCCTCCCGGCCACGATCAACCTGACGGAGGTCAACCCGGACCTCGACTTCCCCAGCACCCCCTTCGTGCCGCAGATCGAGGGCGCACCCTGGGACCCGGAGGCCGGCATCCGCCGCGCGGGCGTCACCTCGATCGGCGGCGGCGGCTACAACGCCCACCTGGTGCTGGAGGAGGCGCCGACGCCCGCCGAGCGCGCCCCCGAGGAGGCGGGCAGGCCGTGGCTGGCCACCCTGTCCGCCATGGACGACGACGCGCTGGCCCGTCAGCGCGCCCGGCTCAGGGAGCGGCTGGAGGCCGACCCGGGCCTGCGCCTGGACGACGTCTGCTTCACCCTCAACCTCGGCCGCAAGGTGATGGCCCGCCGGTGGGCGGCCGTGGTCCGCAGCCGCGAGGAGCTGATCGCGGCGCTGTCCGACGACGGCGCCCGCGGCCCGGCCACCTCGACCGCCGCCGCCCCGCGGACGGACCCGGGCGCCTTCTCCCGCAACGACAACGGGATCGTGCCGTCCGGCCAGGACGCACCGGCGCTCTTCGACCTGGCCGCCGCCTGGGTGGCCGGCCAGCAGGTGGACTTCGACGTCCTGCACCGGGACGGCGGCGGCCGGCGCGTGCCGCTGCCCACCTACCCGTTCCAGCCCCGCCGGTTCTGGCGTACGGACTGGTGAGCATGAAGGCGCCGACGACCACCCCCTCCCTGGACACCGTGGACCTGGGCGACCCGGCCACCTTCGCGGAGCACGACCTCGACGGGTTCTGGCGCACCCTGCGGGACACCGCGCCGCTGCACTGGAACCCGCCGGCCGGCGGCCGCCCCGGGTTCTGGGTGCTCTCCCGCTACGACGACATCATGGCCACCTACCGGGACAACGTGAACTTCACGTCCCAGCGCGGCAACGTGCTCGTCACCCTCCTGGAGGGCGGCGACGCCGCGGCCGGCAAGATGCTGGCCGTCACCGACGGGCCCCGGCACCTGGAACTGCGCAAGATCCTCCAGCGGGTGCTCTCCCCGCGGGTGCTCGACGAGGTCGCGCAGACCGTCCGGACCAACACCCGGCAGTGGATCCGCGAGGCGGTCGAGTCCGGCGGCTGCGACTTCGCGGAGCGGATCGCCAGCCGGATCCCGATGACGACGATCTCGAACCTGCTCGGCGTGCCCGAGCGGGACCGGGACTACCTGCTCTCGCTGACCAGGACCGCGCTGTCGGCGGACGACGAGGACGTCGACGAGGTCGACTCCGAGATGGCCCGCAACGAGATCCTGATGTACTTCATGGACGTCGTCGAGGAGCGGCGCGAGTCACCCGGCGAGGACGTGATCAGCATGCTGATCGGCAGCGCCATCGACGGGGTGCCGCTGTCCGACGAGGACGTCGTGCTGAACTGCTACAGCCTGATCATCGGCGGCGACGAGACCAGCCGGCTGACGATGATCGACTGCGTGCGCACCCTCGCCGCCCAGCCCGAGCAGTGGCGGCGGCTCAAGCGGGGCGAGGTCGCGGTCGAGACCGCGGTGGACGAGGTGCTCCGCTGGGCCTCGCCCACGATGCACTTCGGGCGCAGCGTCGAGCGGGAGACCGAACTGCACGGCGTACGGCTGCGGCCGGGCGAGATCGTCACGCTCTGGCACGCCTCCGGCAACCGGGACGAGCGGGTCTTCGCCCGGCCCGGGGTGTTCGACCTCGGCCGCACCCCCAACAAGCACCTGGCCTTCGGCTACGGCCCGCACTTCTGCGTCGGCTCGTACCTGGCCAAGGTGGAGATCGCCGAACTGCTCAAGGCCCTGCGGGACTTCACCGTCGGGTTCGAGCAGACCGGCGAGGCGCTGCCGATCCGGTCGAACTTCCTGACCGGGTTCTCCACCATGCCGGTGCGCTTCGAGCCCGACCGCCCCGGACTGGACGCGCCGACGGAGGCCTGAGGGACCGGCAACCACCCGACCAGCGACCGAGGGAGTGCGGATGAACATCTACATGTCAGGGCAAGGGGCGTTCGCGGTGCAGGTCGCGGAAGCCCTGCTGGACAACGGGCACAAGATCGTCGGGGCGGCCGCGCCCCGGCTGCGCAAGGGGAAGTCCGACGAGGGCGACCCGATGTCCTGGGACCGGCTGCGCGCCTGGGCGTTCCCGCGGGACATCCCCTGGACGGACTCGGCCGAACTGCGCGCGATGCACGTCCCGGACGGGGTGGACATCATCCTCGCCGCGCACTCGCACGCCTTCCTCGGCCGCCGGACGCGGGCCAGGGCCGCCGTCGCCACCATCGGGTACCACCCCAGCCTGCTGCCGCTGCACCGCGGCCGGGACGCGATCCGGTGGACCATCCGCGACGGCGACAAGGTGACGGGCGGGAGCGTCTACCACCTCACCGAGCGCACCGACGGCGGCCCGATCGCCGCCCAGGAGCACCTGTTCGTACCGCCCGGCTCGACCGCGCAGAGCCTGTGGCGCGACCACCTGGCTCCGCTCGGCGTGCGGCTGCTGCTGAAGGTGGTCGCCGACCTCGCCGCGGACCGGCGGATCGAGGTCCCCCAGGACGAGCGGCTGGCGACCTGGGAGCCCGCGATGGACACCCAGCCGCTGTTCAAGCCCGAGCTGATCGCCCTGCCGGGCTCGGTGCGGGTCGACAGCGACAAGTGGGCGCTGCACGAGTGCTGAGCTCCGCGCACCACCCGGACAACCGAAGAGGTCCGAGCAACTCAGCAGGTGCCCCCGGGTGTTCGTGGCGGTTTCTAGGGGTCGTTGCAACACGTGGTTAGTTGATCAAGCTGCGAGCAGATTGTGCAGGCGCTCGGCTGGGGTTTCCCAGCCGAGCGTTTTGCGTGGACGGCCGTTGAGTTCGGCGGCGACCGCCACGAGGTGTTCGGGGCTGTGGATGGACAGGTCGGTGCCCTTCGGAAAGTACTGCCGCAGCAGGCCGTTCGTGTTCTCGTTGCTGCCGCGCTTCCATGGACTGGCCGGGTCGCAGAAGTAGTGGTCCTGCTCAGCTCGTCGGGAGGAAATCCCAGGGCGGCGGCCGGCTCCTGGGGCTCAGGATCCCAGAACGACGGTCTTGGCTGCGAGGGCCAGGGCGCCCTGAGCGGGGTAAGGCAGCCCGATGCGGTTCCAGTGGAATATCACGTGATGAGTGATCACCGCGCGCAGGCCTCGGGTGAGTCAGCCGTCGGACCACAGCAGAGCCAGTGCGCGGCCGGCCGCTTCGAAGGCGTCCAGCCAGGACATGATGACGAGGTCTTCGGTAGCGCCGGAAACTGTGCTCAGCCCGGATCGGGGGTCGGCAACGAGGAATCGACCAACGGCCTCCCGGAACTTGTGGATCTGCTCGTTGGTCGCGCCTCCGGTGTCCGGCCGGTTCTCCGCCACGCGGGCCCACACGTCGCCTTGCTCGTACCAGTCGAGGCCCGCGCTGCGCATCAATGCCGAGCACAGCAGTACCGAGAGTTCTCGGCGGCGCTCGGGGCCGGGCAGGCGCAGGTAGTCCAGAACGTGCTGGCTGTCCTGGTGGAAGAGCCGGTGCGCGCTGTCCATGGCTTGCTGGCCGCCGAAGGCGTGGACTTCGGGCTCGTAGATCTTCTCCACCCAGCCTTGGACGGCACCGTGCTCCCTCATCTCGACCAGGGCCCTCGTCACCTGCGCCTTGGCGCTGGTCGCGACGGTCGGGGTCGTAGGGCGGTACCGCACCCGCCACTCGCCCTTGCGGATGAAGAACCAGGAGGACAGCGGCCCCGTGGCCGTCACGCGTAGCGCGTCCCCGAGGTGGCTGGCGACTGCCTGCTCGGCGCGGTGCGGGTCCGTGAACCGGATGTCCAGTTGTTTCCACAGGTCGTGGTCGTCGTTCATTTCCGTCTCCTTTCCCCGTCGGTCAGTTGAGCAGGAGGCAGCTGTCCCACCCGGTGGCCGGAGCAGTGCCGCTGGCAGTGTGCAGGGCGAGGGCGAGGCCGGCTGAGCCGTCCAGGAGTCCGGTGTGGGGAAGCTGGGGGCCGTTGACCAGGTGTGGCAGGAGGTTGGCCAACTGCTCGGTGATCGCGGCGTTGTGCGCGTCGTTGGCG
Organism: Kitasatospora sp. NPDC001132; assembly: GCF_053598415.1. Lineage (NCBI taxonomy): Bacteria > Bacillati > Actinomycetota > Actinomycetes > Kitasatosporales > Streptomycetaceae > Kitasatospora > Kitasatospora sp. NPDC001132. The sequence continues at coordinate 109,705 of NZ_JBSFKF010000017.1, forward strand.
ATGCGCCAGCCAGTCTGGAGCAGCCCGGCCCAGCCGTGGCACAGGCCACGGTCCGTGATACGCCCAAGCTGGGCCGGGTCGGTGAGGCAGCCGAGCAGTGCAGTTTCACCGAGCCGTCGGCGGGCAGCGTCGTCGGTGGCCTGTCCGGCGAGTTGCTGCGCGCGGGCGAGCCCCGGGGTTCCGTAGCACCAGGACGGCCGCAGAGGGCCTTGCTGGTGGACGATGCCAGTTCGGTGTTCGTCCAGAGATACCCACTCCGGCCACCAAGGTCCCGTGGCGCTGTGCTGCTGCCACTGGTCCAGCCAGTCACAGATCCGGCCGATCGCTGCGGCGTGACCGGTCACTGTGATCCCGCGCTTCATGGTCAGGGCCAGCAGGGCGAGGGGCCCGGCGATCCCGTGGGCCATCCCGGTGTTCGCGTGGCCGTCGGGGAAGTGCGGCGAGGTGTCGCCGGACGGCGCCCGGTCGGTCCACCAGCCTGGTAGACCGTACGGGGGCGCGTCGATCGGATCGGTCAGCCGTACCAGGTAGGCGAGTACTTCGCGGAGCACGGGGCCGTGCGGGTCGCGGCGAAGGTGGTGTGCGCCGAGGCCGGTCAGTCCGTAGATCAGATCGAACTCGGCGAGGGCCGGACGCTCGCGGCGGCCGATGCGGGCGTGAGCCGACCTGAGCCGTTCACGAGTCAGCTCAGTGGTGGCGGAGTCCAGAGCGCTGAGCGCCCGGTCGTAGCTGCCGGGGCGGGCCGCACCGTGGAAGGTGAAGGCGAGGGCCGGGGCGCCGTAGAAGGCCGTGGCGTGTTCCCCGGTGTCCGCGCCTCCGCGGATCGATGTGGCCAGCCACTGGTGCGCGGAAACCCAGGTGCCACGGCCGGCGGCGGCGTGTTCGACCGCCAGGAGGGCGATGGCGGCGGCGCCACGGATCAGCGACTGCGGATCGAGATCGTTTCCGGCAGCGGCCCGAACCAGTTGCTCTGTGAGGTGGTCGGCAGCGGCGTCCGTCGTGCTCACCTCGGCCTCCTTCCGGTCCGGCTGATCCAGGAGAGCGCGGTTGCTCGGACAAGGCGGTTGGTCGCGCGTTCAGCGTCGCGGTCAAGGCCGTGGATGCGGATGTGGTGCAGGTGCAGCAGGCTCGGCAGCACGTCCGTCGGCTCAAGATCACCGGTCGCCGTGAGCTGGTCGCGGTAGGCCGCCAGCGCTGCGCGGCGTTCCTCCCACAGCCGGAGTACTTCGGGATCGAGCACAGCGGCGCGGGTGTCCGGGTCGGCCAGCCGCCCAGCCTCAGCGAGCACTGCCCGGTCAAGCGGCTCCTTGTGGCCGGTGCTGATGTGGTTGACGAGCCAGTTCATCCCGGTCGGGGTGTCGTCCAGGAAGGCGGTCGCCAGGTTGAGGAAGCTCGCGGCCGTCAGCGCGCCGAGGCCGGTGCCCTGGTGCCGGGCGGCCAGCTGGGCGATGGCGGCGGCGGAGTCGGCGACGAACACCTCCTCGGCGGCTGCCAGCACCTCGCCGGTACCGAAGCGGCCGGACTCGGGAAGGTAGGTGTCGAGTTGGAGACGGCTGACCACGCCCAGGCCGCGCAGCCGCTCGGCCCAAGCCCCGACCCGAGCGGCGGCGGGGCCGAAGTCCTCGGGGCTGTCGAGCGTCAGCCGCAGCCGGAGGTGGTGTTCGGGGTCGGCGTACCGGAGGAACCACCAGCGGGGTTGCTGCTCGAAGCCGTCCAGCAACTTGGGTAGGTGGGCGGTGAGGATCTGCGCTTGCCGTCCCGGGTGGCAGTACACCTTGGCGTACAACCACGTCGAGTGGCCCGGCAGGTGACCACGGACGGTCCCGGCTGCCGGGAGATGGACGGGGTGCGGCCGGGCGGGCGCGGCGGTGGAACTCAGCGGCACGACGATTTCGTGGGTCCGGCCGTCCAGCCAGCCGTCATCGTCAGGGGTGCCGGCCTCGGTCAGCACAGCTGTTTCTCGCTGGTCGAGGTGGGCGCGCAGCACTGCGAGGTGGGCGGGTTCGTCAAGATCCAGTCGGAGCTGGAGTCCGTTGTCGTCCAGCTGTACCACCCGGGGCACCCGCAGACGCGTCCGCCAGTTGTCCACCGCGGCAGCCCAACGTGGCCACGCCTCCCGGTGCTCGGGCAGGTCGGCGGGGGTGAGGGTCCAGCGGGCCGGGGAGAGCACGGTGCGGCCGAAGCGGATGCGCGGCAGGAACGGCAGTTCGTCTCCCGCGCCCCAGTAGAACGTCTGGAAGGTGGCGGTGTGGGAGCGGACGAGTTCGCACAAGAACCGGGCGATGGGCTGAGTGTGGTGGAGGAAGTCCACCGCGTTCAGCACGGTGGGCTCGATCGGGCGGCCGGTCGAGAGGGAGATGAGCCGCAGGCGTAGCCCGTTGCTGCTGACTGCCATGTCGTCCAACGCTGTGGTCCCGGTGTTGGCCGGGGTGTGCTCGGCGAGCGGGATCACGGTGGGGAGCACGGCGGGTGCGCGGTGGACGTTGCCGGTGCGCACGTACATTGGCGGCCCGGATATCTGGGCCAGCTCCGCGCCTTCGTCCATGGTCGCCAGCCTGGTGTACACGGTGGCCATCCGGTCGCGGTCGGCGGGGTCGAGCAAGTGGAGGAAGCGGCCGGCTGTTGCCCCGGCGGCCCGCATCGCGCCGACCACGACAAGCTGGAACGCGCCGCTGTCGAGAGCCGCTCGCGAGGCGGCTTGGAGATGGAACGACAGCTCGACGTGGGGCGTGGGCCGGGTGTTCTCGGCACCTTCGGCGGCGAGTTCAGCCACCGCACGGTCGTCCAGCAGGATTTCGCCTGCACCCTCGACCGCGGCGCGCTGGGCCAGGGCCAGGAGTCGGCGGTCGCGCCGGGACACGTCCGAGGCGGGTTTCTTGAGCAGCGAGTCGCGGTAGGTCGCGGGGAATCCGAGTCCGGTGTCAGCGTGAACCAGCTCGGTTACCGGCACCAGGGCGCCGGGCCCGTACCGTTCAACGAACTGCTGGTGGTACGAGCGCCACACCGGGCTGCCGAACGGGTACGGGGTCAGACGGGCCAGGGCCCCGGCGGCGGCAACGGCCTCGCGGGCGACCTCTTCCGGCAGGGTGATCGCGCAGTCCAGCCGGAGGTCCGTCATCAACGGATGCTCCGCGGTGCTGCACAGGGACCGGATGCGGTCGGCGGCCTGTCGCCGGGCGGCGTGTCGCTGGCCGGCGCTGGCGGCGGTCTTGTGCGCCGTCAAGGTCTCGCTGACCTCGCGGAGGCCGCCCAGAAGGAGGCGGGCCGGGGGAAGGTCCTTGGCGCCCGCACGCTCCAGCTGCTCCAGGAGGTGGTTGAGTGGGTCGGTGGCGGTGGCCGGCGCGTGCAGGGCGGTGATCAGGAACCGCTGCCGGACCAGCCCGGTCAGCATCGCGGTGATCGAGGTTGCCGACGCCTCAGGGAAGGCGGCGGCCAGGTGCTCGCCGAGTTGGCGCACCGTCCGTGGGCTGCGGGCAGCTGCCATCACCGCCCGGACGGGACGGCTGTGGCGCACGGCGACCTCGGCCGGGCTGATGTCCTTGTTGCCGTCGGTACTCGGTTGGACCGGCAGCACCAGGCGCCCGTCTCGCACGAAGCACAGGTTGTTCGCCATCACCGGTAGCTGCCAGAGGAGTTCGGGGATGTCCTCCAGGGTCCTGATCATCTCGTCCAGCCAGACGGCATCCGGCCTCAGTGTGGCGTGGTGCCCGTCGCTCCAGCGGATGGTGCTGCGCGATCCGAAGCCGATCGGCGCCACTCCGGCGAACAGCCCGAACGGAGTGGCGCGGCTGGTGAGCCTGAGCAGGTACCGGACGGTGGACAGCACGGTCCGGCGCACCTGCCTCTCGTCCAACGGCCGACCTGCACAAATCTGTTGAAGCCGTTCGGCGAGCCCTGGACTGGCCACCTCAATGGCTTCGGCAACCGTCGGGAGTGCCCAGACCTGGTGCAGCCAGTCCTGCCAACTCTCGACCTGACCGGGCGTTCGATCGCCGCCCGGCTGCGGCCATGGCGGCAGCCGCAGACCGGACGGATGGGAGACGGCCCGGATCAGGGCCGCATCGACGTACGCGTACAAGGTGCCACCTCGGTTCTCCGCAGCCCCGGCCCGGTGCTCCTAGGAGCACCGGGCCGGGGCGTGACCAGTCGGTTCAGGTAGATCAGGCGATGATCAGACCGCCCTCGCCACCACCGCCCTCGCCACCGTTGCCGCGGCCACCGCCGTTGCCGCCCCCGCCACCGGCGCCGCTGGCGCACGCCGGGCAGGTGCTGCCGCAACCGTCGTCGGTGCTGCGCATGATCGCCGTCAGCACGCCGGTGTTGCGGACGATCGACACGTCCAAGTCGAACTCGGTCGTGCTGTCCATGACCTTGTTGGCCATAGTTGATCCCCTCCTTGCAGAGTTGGTGATCAGGAACACCTGGTCCGCGTCAGGACCAGGAGACTGTGAACCGGGTGTGCTTCTTGTCGATGACCAGGCCCCCGGGAAGCCGGTCGTCGGAGGTGCCCGCCGGGTAGGCGGTGATGATCGGGGCCGACCCGTTGCGGTGGCGGCCGTCCCAGGCGCTGATCTGTTCGACCACCCTGACGGCCAGGTGCTCGGCATCGGGGCCGTGCCCGTACACGCCGAACTCGTGACGGTCCGGGCCCAGCTGCCGCAGCACCACGTAGGCGAAGGTGCCCCCACTGAACACCGCCGAGCTTCCCCACGGCCGTGCCTGCACGATCCCGGCACCAACGGCGGAGTCGTGCGCCATCAGCAGACAGAAGCCGGGCAGCGTCGTGGCGAGGAACATGTCCAGGTCATCGAACGGCTCCTGGTCGCCGACCGTGACCCCGGACCACCGCTCGACCCGGGGCTGCTTCAACGCGGCTGCCAGAAGTGCCCCGTCGGCCTGCTGCCCGTTATCCACCCGCAGTGCCACGGTGTCCTCGTGCAGGTAGACGACCTCCTCGCCGAAAGCTCCGGCCCCCTGCATCGCGACGAAGCCGGCCCGCTCGATCGACCGGCTCACCAGACTGCCGCTGTCCAGCTGGAAGGCCACGGATCGGTTGAGGCTGCGCACCCTGATCGGGACGACGATCCGGCCGCCCGGCGCCAACTGCTCCCACCAGGCGGGAGGCAGGTCCCAGGCTCCGACGGTCACCACGATGCGGTCATACGGAGCGTGCTCCGGGACGCCGAACTCGCCGTCGGCGAGCACTACGTTCACCCGCGCGTACCCGGCCTGCGGCAGGAACCGCCTGGCGCGGTCGATGACGAACGGGTCGATGTCCATGGTGGTGACCTCGCCGGCCTCGCCGACCAGTTCCGCGAGGTACGCGGCGTTCACCCCGCCCGAGCCGATCTCCAGCACCCGCATGCCCGACTGAATATCAGCCTGCTCCAGCATGAACGCCTGGATGCGGGGGGCGGAGACGGTGCTGATCGCCAGCCCGCGTTCGTCGCGTTTGGTCACAATGGGCTGGTTGGAGTAGATCTCCTCCATGGGGGCCTCGGGGGCGAAGAGGTGGCGCGGGACCGTGCGGAACGCGTCCGCCACCCGGTCGGAACGGATCGCGTTCAGGTCGCGCAGTTGGTTGATGAGAGCCGCGCTCAGCGACTCGGCGAAAGTGACGGTCTTGTCACTGTCAGTGGTCATGTCCGGGAGCTTAGACACTGTGGTTCCTTCGGTTGAGCGCTTGCAGAAGAACCTTCGTGGTACAAGGAACTTGCCGTGTGGCGCGAAGTCAGCGGATCTTGAGAGTCGCGTGCACGGTCTTGCCGCGAGGGTCGAGGTCGGCGCCCCAACAACCCTTGGCCAGGCGGTTGACCAGCGCCATCCCACGGTGCCCTTCGTCTTCGTTTCCGGCCTGGATCGCCATCGGCAGCGTGCGGGAGCCGTCGCGAACGGAAATCCGGACGGCGCCGGCGTCGATATGGCGGATGCGGACCCGCATCGTCGTCAGGCGGCGGGTGTGTCGGGCGGCGTTGGCGACCAGCTCCGAAAGGATCAGCTCAGCAGTTCCGGTCAGATCGCCAAGGTCCCATTCGCGGAGTTTCCCGCGCCCCGGACGCCGGGCGACGCCGGCCGGTATTTCAGGTCAGCGGTCGCCGGCTGCTTCGCCACCAGGTCCACGAGTTCCTGGGGCGCCATGGCGGTGTTCACCGGGCTGCCCGGCACGCGGCCCGTCTGCGCCGTCCCGCCGCGAGCTGTGACAGCACCGACTTCCGCCGCTTGGCTCTGGTCAGGTTCTCCGCAAAGATCTCGCGGCCGTCGTGATCGGCGACCCAGATGCCCCAGGAGTGCCAGCCGGACGCGGCCTCGATCAGCTCCTGACGCCGGATCTGCTGATCCGCCGAGAGCCTGCTCACGCCGCACCCCCATACCGGATCTCCCGCACCACGGCGCACGGCCACGGCTCTTCGCACCGGTCGCACCGGCCGTAGTTCGCGCGGTGCTCGTCCAGGAGAATCCGGTCCGCGGTCGCGGGGGGTGACCTCCTCACGGTGCACCGTGCGGCGCATCGGCGACGGGTTCGCGGCCGACAGTGTCGCGGCCCCGTTCAAGCTCCACGGGTGCGGTCTGTCGCGGGCAGAATCAGCGCTGGTCACGATCGCTCCTTTCGCCGGGTAATTGGCGGTCCGCCGATGACGGGGGCACCGACGGGCTGCCGCAGCAGCTCAACGTCCGGAGTCCAAAGAGGGGTTGGTCTCCCTCTGCCGAGCGGCATGCACCAACCAAACCGCGTGACGCACCGCCAGGAAACGGTGTCTCCGCGTAACTTCGTGATCGCTTCTCGTGAACTAATACGCCGTGTAGTAGTTCGCCGTGATCAGCGCCGGAAAGGGGTACCGTCCCCCATGACGACAGGGGGTCGGGAACCATGAGCGGAGAGCCGACGATCGGCGAGAACCTTGCCCGGCTGCGCAACCAGGCCGGGCTGACCCAAGAAGAACTCCACACCAAGTCGGGTGTGAGCGTCGCCACCATCCGGGCCCTGGAGCAGAACCAGCGCACCACGGCGTTGATGGGCACGATCTCCAAGCTCGCCACCGCACTGGACGTGAACCGGTCCAGCTTGCTCGGCCAACGCGAGACGCTGCACCAGGACGACGGCCGACGCGACGAGAGCGTGTCCGCGCTGCGGCGCGTGATCCACCCCATCGCCTTCCTTCCGGTCACCATCGTGGAGGCCCCGCCGCTGTCCGAGCTGGACCGCTCGATCACCGATGCGTGGGAGACCTACCACCGCGGCGAGTTCGCCGACCTGGTCGCCGACCTGCCCGTCCTGCTCGAAGGGGTCCGCGCAGCTGTGCGCGACGCTGGAGGAGCCGACCGCCGCAAGGCTCGCGCCGCGCTCTCCCTCGCCTACCAGGTCGCCGCCCAGGCCGCCGGACACCTCGGTCAAGACGACCTTGCCCGCTCGGCGATCGAGTACGCCATGGCCGAAGCCGACCTGGCGGAAGACCGGGTGCTGATCGCCGGGGCTCGCAACGCCCTTTCCTGGGTGCTGCTGCGGCAGAACGAGGGGAAGCTGGCCGGCCTGGTCGCCACCGCCGCCGCCGACGAGCTGAACCCGCGGTTCACCCGCGACAATTATGCGGCCGTGCGGATGTGGGGCAGGCTGCGGCTGTCGGCCGCCACCTCGGCGTCCAGGCAGGACGACTACCAGGCGGCGAAGGAGATGCTGGCGGACGCCAAGCGGTGCACGACGGTGGTGGACGTGGACGCGATGGACTACCTCCACGGGGGCCACCACGCGGCCTTCGGCCCGTCGAAGGTGGCCATGGTGATGACCGAGGTGGCCATGTCCCAGCACAAGCCCGCAGACGCGCTCAAGGCTGCCCGCTCGGTCTCGCCGACGCCGAGGATTCCACCGATGACGCGCGGCCGTCACCTCCTGGACGTGGCTCACGCCCAGACCTGGCAGGAGCAGTACGGCGACGCGGTGGCGACCATGAACCGCGTGTATGGGATGGCCCCGGAGTGGCTGCGCTACCAGGTGCTCGGCCGCGAGGTGATCAGGCAGGTCCAGGAGAACAAGGGACGTCGCCAACTGGCGGGGCTCGCTCAGCTGGCCCGTCATGTCGGCCTGGCCGGACGGAACCGCTGACACCTCGAATCCGGAGCGGACGAGCGGGCGACGGCGTGAGTCCGGAAACGACGAAGCCCCCCGCCTCGGGGCGGTTTCCAGGGGTCGTTGCAACACGTGGTTAGTTGATCAAGCGGCGAGCAGATTGTGCAGGCGCTCGGCTGGGTTTTCCCAGCCGAGCGTTTTGTGTGGACGGCCATTGAGCTCGGCGGTGACCGCCACGAGGTGTTCGGGGCTGTGGATGGACAGGTCGGTGCCCTTCGGGAAGTACTGCCGCAGCAGGCCGTTCGTGTTCTCGTTGCTGCCGCGCTGCCTTGGACTGGCCGGGTCGCAGATGCAGACCGGGATGCCGGTGGTGACCGTGAAGGAGCCGTGCGCGACCATCTCCGCGCCCTGGCCCCAGGTCAGCGAGCGCACCAAGTGGGCGAGCAGTGTCTGGACGGTTTCCACGAGGGGCGTCGCGCACGTGCTCGGCGGTGCGGCCGTTCGGCAGGTGCAGGAGCATCACGTAGCGGGTGTGGCAACGACCGCTGGGACCCAAGCGTCCCGGGGGCGCCTGCGCGCGTTCCGCCAGGTCACGCCGTCCGGCGCGGCCGGGCCGGCCTTGGCAGCTGAGATAAATGGCTTGGGCATGGCTATTCACACCACTTGACGGGCCGTCACGGAGCAAGCAGACTCACTTCGCGGCCATCAGCTCATGTGAATCGATCGGGCACTGATCGAGCACTCTCATTCACAACAGCTGAGCCAGCTCCTCTCCCTCCGGTACCGCGCCAATCCCGTCCGGCCCCCGGATCGTCCGCCCTCCGCGTCCCAGGAGTTCAGCATGCCCTCGAAGACCCCGCCCGATGCCGCGGACACCGCCGCCCCCTGGTCACGCGTCGACCGCGCACCGCTGACCGGCAGCTGGTGGGCGCGCGGCCTGTGGCTCGCCGAGCGCCTGACCGCCGACGGCGAACCGCCCGCCCCGGTGCCCGACAGCCCGGCCGAGGGCAGCCTCGGCTGGCGCGCCGACCGCCGGCTGGCCCGCTGGCGCTCGGCGTTCCCCGACCACACCCCGGACACCGCCGACGCCCAGGCCCGGGCCCTCGGCATCGACCCGCCGCTGCTGCGCCGGCTGCTCGCCGAACACCCCGACAGCCTGGCCTCCCGGACCGCCAAACCGGACTGGGCCCGGTTCGTCGAGGACGTCATGGCGCGCGCCGCACAACGGCCGCCGACGCCCGACGAGGCGCACCGCGGCGAGCCCGGCGACGAGCACGACGCGGCCCCCGGCGACCAACACCAGCACGGCTTCGCCGACTTCGCGGTCCTCGTCGAACCCTTCCTCACCGAGGCCCACCGCCTGCTGGCGGCCTCCGACCCCGCCTCCACCCCCGCCGGGAACGCCACCGCCGACCCGGCCGAGGACGCCCGCACGGCGGTCCGGCGCTCGCTCACCGACAGCCTGCGGGACCAGCTGGTCTCCTCGCTCGGCCGCACCCTGGTCCTGGAACTCCACGTGGCCCGGCTCTCCGGCCAGTTGGCCGGCGACACCCCGCGCGAACGCTTCCGCTCCTTCGTCGCCTGGCAGCGACAGCCCGAGCGGCTGGCCGCGCTCCTCGACGAATACGCCGTCCTGGCCCGGCTGTTGGCGTCCGTCACCGCGAACGCCGTCCACGCGCACCGGGAGTTCCTCGACCGCTTCACCGCCGACCGGCCGTCACTCGTCGAGCGGCTCTTCGACGGGCGCGACCCCGGCGAGCTGACCGACGTCCGGATGGGCCACGGCGACGGCCACGAGGCGGGCCGCTCGGTCGCGCTGCTGACCTTCTCCTCCGGCGCCCGGCTGGTGTACAAGCCCCGGCCGCTGGCCGTCCACGAGCACTTCAACGCGGTGGTCGACTGGTACGACACCGCCCTGCCGGACCTCGGCCTGGGCACCGTGGCGGTGTGGGACCGCGGCGAGTACGGCTGGATCGAGTTCGTGGAGCCGACGCCCTGCGCCGACCACGCGGCGGCCGAACGGTTCTACCACCGCCTCGGAGCGCTGCTCGCCCTGCTCTACGCGCTCGCCGCCACCGACTTCCACTTCGAGAACGTGATCGCCGTGGGGGAACAGCCGATCGCGGTCGACCTGGAGTCGCTGTTCCACGTGGGCGTGCCCCACCTGAGCGGCAGCCCGCTGGTCGACGACGACCCGGCGCAGCACCTGCTCGCCCACTCGGTGCAGCGGGTGGGCCTGCTGCCCTCGGTGCTGGTCGGCGACGGCGGCGCGGTGCTGGACGTCGGCGGGATGGGCGCCGACAAGGGCGCCGTACTGCCCTTCAAGATGCCCGCCTGGGAGGACGGCGGCACCGACGGGATGCGCCTGACCCGGGTGCAGCGCGCCTTCGGGGGCAGCGCGAACCGGCCGAGCCTGGACGGCCGGGACGTCGACCCGGCGAACCACCTGCCGTCCCTGCGCGCCGGGTTCGAGGCCGGCTACCGGACGATCGCCGCCCACCGCGAGGCACTGCTCGCGCCCGACGGCCCGCTGGAGCGGTTCCGGGAGGACACCGTCCGCACCATCGTCCGCGCCACCCGCGTCTACGCCCACCTGCTGAGCGAGAGCACCCACCCGGACGTCACCCGGGACGCGCTCGACCGCGACCGGGTGCTCGGGCTGATCTTCGCCCAGTCCGCCGAGAACCCGGCGCTCCGGTCGCTGCTGGCGCTGGAGGCCGAGGACCTCTGGAGCGGCGACGTCCCGCTGTTCCGCGCCGTCGTCGGCTCCCGCGACCTGCACACCCACCGCGGGCACTCGCTGCCGCGGGCGCTGCCCGAGTCCGGGCTCGACCGGGCCCGGCGGATCATCGCCGCCATGGACGAGCACGACCTCGCCACCCAGGACTGGATCATCCGGGCGGCCTTCGCCGCCCGCGCCACCAACCCGCCGGCGGGCGGACCGGAATCCGCGGCCACCGCCACCCGGCCGGCCCGGCCCGCCCCGGCCGACCCCGACCGCTCCCCCGCCGAGCGCGCCCTGCGCCTCGCCCGGTCCGTCGCCGACCGCCTGATGGCCGACGCGCGCCACACCGGCACACGGACCGGCTGGCTCGGGCTCGACCTGGCCCGGGACCAGTGGCGGGTCACCGCCCTGCGCGACGACCTGTACGGCGGCTACCCCGGCCCGGCGCTGTTCCTCGCCCAGCTCGCCTCCGTCACCGGGGAGGAGCGCTACGCCCAGTGGGCCCGCCGCGTCCTGGCACCGTTCCCGGAGCACCTCGCGCACGCGCTGCACCGCACCCCGAAGCGGACCTGGGGGGCGTTCGGCGGGCTGTCCGGCACCGCCTACGCGCTGGACTGCGCCGCCGTCCTGCTCGACGACCCCGCGCTGGCGCAGCCCGTACCGGAGCTGCTCACCGCGGCCGCCCGCGGCCTCGACGACGACCGGCAGCTCGACCTGATCGGCGGCGCCGCCGGCTGCCTCGCCGTGGCCGAGGCCCTGGTGCGGCGGCACGGCAGCGCCGCGCGGGACTGCGCCCGGCGCTGCGCCCGACTGCTGGTGGAGAAGGCCGAGCCGCATCCCGGCGGCACCGTCTCCTGGCGCACCCCGCTGACCGGCGAACGACCGCTGCTGGGGCTGTCCCACGGCGCCGGCGGGATCGGCTGGGCACTGCTGCGCCACGCCGCCCGCACCGGGGACGCGGACGCGCTGCGCACCGGGCGGGCCGCCCTGGCCTACGAGGAGGACGGCTTCGACCCCGAGCTCGACAACTGGCCGGACTTCCGGGAGCAGACCCCCAGGCCCTGGCAGGCCACCCCGCCCCCGGGCACCATCGCCCACGTGCACGCCTGGTGCCACGGCGCCCCGGGCATCGGACTGCTCCGGGCCGACCTGCCCGCCGCGGTCCGCACCCCGGCGAACGACCGGGCCCTGCTGCGCGCCGTACGCTCGACCGCCGCCTTCGGCCAGGACGGCAACGACAGCCTCTGCCACGGCGGGCTGGGCAATCTGGAGCTGTTCGCCGCGGCCGCCCGCGCCGGCGTCGCGCGGGCCGGGGACCACTTCCGGCGGACCCGCGACACCCTGCTGGCCGGGATCGAGGAGCGCGGCCCGGTCTGCGGCACCCCCGGCGGCATCCCCACGCCCGGTCTGATGACCGGCCTGGCCGGCATCGGCCACGGCCTGCTGCGGATCGCCGCACCCGACCGCGTCGCCCCCGTGCTCCTGCTCGCGCCGCAGGAGGCCCCGTGACCTCCCCGTCCGACGCCGCCCGGACCCGCCCCCGGCGACGCGCCCACCGCGTGCCGCTGCGGCTCCAGTTCACCCGCACCGAGTGCGCCGCGGCCTGCCTGGCCATGGTGCTCAGCCACTACGGACGCGACTCCACGGTGGCCGACTGCCGCCCGCTGCTCGGCGCCGGACGCGACGGCGCTTCGGTGGCCGTACTCGTCGACGCGGCGCGGCGGGTCGGCCTGACCGTCCGCGTCGACCGCGGACCGGCCGCCCTGGAACGACCGCTGCGCGGCCCGGTGATCGCCTACCTGAGGACCCATCACTTCGTCGTCCTGGAACGAGTCGACCGCCGATCCGTCCGGCTGGTCGACCCGGCCGGCGGACGCCGCCAGATCTCCCGGCGGGACTTCGACGAGCTGTTCGGCGACGTGGCCGTCGCCCTGGAACCGGGCGAGCACTTCGAGGAGCGACACACTCCGCTGCGCGACCGTCCGATGGTGCGCTACCTGCGGCGCTTCCTCACCGCCCCGGGCGGCCGCTCGCTGCTCGCCCTGACCGCCCTGGTCACCGGAGGGCTGCAACTGCTCGGCCTGGCCGTCCCGTTGCTCACCCGCACCGTGGTGGACACGCTGCTGCCGCAGCACCGCACCGGCCTGCCCGTCCTGCTGGCGCTGTCCGCCGTCGGCATCGCCCTGCTCACCGGGCTGCTCACCGCGCTGCGCGCGCTGGCCCTGCTCGCGCTGCGCCGGCGCGGCGACCTGGTGCTGACCCGCTCCTTCGTCGAGCACCTCTTCCGGCTGCCGCTGCAGTTCTTCCTCGAGCGTGGACGCGGCGACCTGCTGATGCGCATGTCCAGCGTCTCCAGCACCCGGGAGACCATGACCCAGCAGCTGATGACCGTCGCCCTGGACGGCGTCCTGCTGGTCGGCTACCTGGTCGCCGTGGTGCTGCTGCAGCCCCTGTACCTGCTCGCCGTCGCCCCGCTGTTCCTGCTGCAGCTGTTCCTGGTCCTCCAGTCCCACCGCCGGCTGCGTAACCTCGCCCAACTGGAGCTGGTGGCGCGGGCGGAGGAGCAGAGCTACCTGGTCGAGGCGCTGGAGGCGATCCTGCCGCTCAAGGCGAACGGCGTGGAGGGCCGCGCCGTGGAGCACTGGCAGGGGCTGTTCACCCGCTACCAGGGCGCGATGCTGCGGCGCGGCCGCGCCACCGCCCGGCTCTCCGGGGCCCAGCGGGCGATGACCTCGCTCGGCCCGCTGCTGATGCTCGGCGTCGGCGCCTGGATGGTCATGACCGGCCGCTCCACCCTGGGCACCATGCTGGCCGCGAACAGCCTGGTGCTGTCCCTGCTGGCACCGCTGGAGACCCTGTCCACCACCGGCCAGCTCTACCTCACCGTCAACGCCCAGGTGGAACGCCTCTTCGACGTCCTGGACGCACCCACGGAGACCGGCGGCGGGCTGCGGCTCGCGTCGGACCGGGCCACCGCCGTCGACGTCCACGCGCTGACGTTCCGTTACCAGGCGTCCGGGGCGCCGGCCCTCAGCGGGATCGACCTGTCCGTCGCCGCCGGCGGCAAGCTGGGCATCGTCGGCAGGACCGGCTCCGGCAAGAGCACCCTGGCCCTGCTGCTGCTCGGCCTGCTGCGGCCCGAGGAGGGGACGGTACGGCACGACGGCGTGCCGATCGACCGGCTCGACCTGGCCGACCTGCGTGCCCACTGCGGCGCCGTCCTCCAGGAGTTGAGCCTCTTCGGCGGCAGCATCAGGGACAACCTGACCCTCGGCCGGCCCGACGCCGAGGACGCCGAGGTGATCCGGGCCGCGCGGATCGCCGGACTGCACGAGGACGTGCTGGCCCTGCCGATGGGCTACGACACGCCCGTCGGCGAGAGCGGCTCGGCCCTCTCCGCCGGGCAGCGCCAACGGGTCGCCCTGGCCCGGGCGCTGGTGCACCGGCCCCGGCTGCTGCTGCTCGACGAGGCGACCAGCCACCTCGACCCGCAGACCGAACGCCACGTCGACGGCGCGCTCGCCGAACTCGCCGTCACCCGGATCGTCGTCTCCCACCGGCTCAACGCCGTGCGCAACGCCGACCAGATCCTCGTCCTCGAACACGGCCGGATCGTCCAACGCGGCCGCCACGACGAGCTGATCGAGCAGGACGGCGTCTACCGCTCGCTGTTCGGCGCGGCCGACAGCGACGTACGCCCCGCCCCGAGCCACTGAATCCGACGGGCCCGACGCCCGTCCCCGGAACCCCGGTCGGCCACCCGGCCGCCCGGTCGCGCAACCACCCACCGAAAGGCAGGACCGCCATGAGCGACGACAGCATCGCCCGCGCCTGGAAGGACCCGGAGCACACCGCCCGCGCCACCGCCCCCGCCCACCCCTCCGGCGAGGTCGACCTCGGCCTGATGGTCGGCGGCCTCTCCGACGAGGAGGGCGGCAGCGAGGCCCTCGGCAGCGCCGGCTGCTGCCCCACCTGGGCCACCGGCACCCACTGCTGACGGCCGGCCCACCTCCACTCCCGGAACCCGAAACGGAAGGAACGCCATGAGCGACGAGGACATCGTCCGGTCCTGGAAGGACCCGGAGGCCGCGCACACCGCCCCCGGCCACCCGCTGGGCGAACCGGACCTCACCACCCTCACCGGCGGCGAGCAGGAGATGACCATCTTCGACATGTGCAGCAACCAGACCGCGTGCGGCACCTGCGGCAGCCTCAGCTACGGCTGCTGCTGACCGGCCCGGAAGGAGTCGAACCATGAGCGCCGAGGACATCGCCCGGTCCTGGAAGGACCCGGAGGCGCACACCGCCCCCGGCCACCCGCTGGGCGAACCGGACCTCACCACCCTCACCGGTGGCGAGGAGCAGATCACCGTGTACGACATCTGCACCACCAACATCACCGGCTGCGGCACCTGCGGCAGCTTCAGCTTCGGCTGCTGCTGAGCTGACCGGAAGGAGTCGAACGATGAGCAACGAGGACATCGTCCGGTCCTGGAAGGACCCGGAGGCGCACACCGCCCCCGGCCACCCCCTGGGCGAACCGGACCTCACCACCCTCACCGGAGGCGAGGAGCAGATCACCATCTTCGAGATCTGCGCCTCCATGCAGACCGGCTGCGGCACCTGCGGCAGCTACACCCTCGGCTGTTGCTGAGCGACCGGAAAGGAGTCGAACCGTGAGCGACGACGAGGTCGTCCGGTCCTGGAAGGACCCGGAGGCGCACACCGCCCCCGGCCACCCCCTCGGCGAACCGGACCTCACCACCCTCACCGGAGGCGAGGAGCAGATCACCTACAACGACCTCTGCGGCGACACCGACCGCAGTTGGTGCGGCACCTGTGGCAGCTTCAGCTACGGCTGCTGCTGATCCGCGGGCGCCCCTGCGCACAGGACGTCGGGTCCGGCCCTCTCCCCGGAGGGCCGGGCCCCCGTTCGTTCCGGCGTTCGTTCCCGTGTTCGCCCCGGGGGACCGTTGCCGGGAGGCGGCACCACGCCCGAAGCTACGATGGTTACCCGGCGGCCGGCCCCGTGCTCCAGCGTCGCCGGGACCGGAAGTGACGGCGCAGGAGGCGGAGATGGCGGAAGCCGGGGCGAGCACGCTCGCCGAGAAGATCGAGGCGCTGTTCCGCACGGTCCGGCGCCCCAACCGGGAGCAGTACAGCAACGAGGACGTGGCGCGCGCCTGCCGCGAGGCCACCGGCGAGACCTTCTCGGCCACCTACCTGTGGCAGCTGCGCACCGGCAAGCGGGACAATCCGACCAAGCGCCACCTGGAGGCGCTGGCGGCGTTCTTCCACGTCTCACCTGCCTACTTCTTCGACGACCGCCCCGAGGAGATCGTCGCCGAACTCGCCCTGCTGGAGGCGCTGCGGGACGCCGGTGTCCGGAACATGGCGCTGCGGGCGGTGGAACTCTCACCCGAAGCCCTGGACACGGTCTCCGATGTGATCGAGACTATCGCTCGCCGGGAGGCTGCCAGGGGCAAGTCCTCCCAGTGAGCACGACGTGGTGCCGCCGAGGAGGCACCCCGCGACGGTTGACCGGCCACGTCGGCCCCGGCGGATAGGCGAGGCGCGCATTGCGGTGGATCCGACGGCACGGCGGAATGATGCGGCGCTGCCGCGCGATCAGCGAGTCGCTCGACCTCCCCGACCCGTTCGACGCCGCCGAGCTCGTCGCCCGCCTCGCCCGCGACCGCGGCCGCCCGATCGACCTGATCGCCGTCCCCGCGAAGCCCGGTGCTCCCTGCGGACTGCTGGTGACGACCGGTCAGGCCGACTACATCGTGTACGCCGAGGACACCAGCGAGGTGCACCGCCAGCACATCCTGGTGCACGAGTACGCCCACCTGCTGCTGGGCCACGCCGACAGCCCCTCACCCGACCCCGGGCTCACCCGCGGCCTGCTGCCGCACCTCTCCCCGACGATGATCGGGAAGGTCCTGGGGCGGACCGTCTACCTCGAACCCCAGGAACAGGAGGCGGAGTTGCTCGCCTCGCTGATCCTCAAACGGGCCCTGCTGCCCGGCGGCCGTCCGTCCGGCGCCCAGTCCCGCGACGCCGAGTGGGCGCACCGGCTCTCCCCCCTGCTGGGCACCCGCCGCCCACCGGACCCGCATGACTGACCCCGTCCTCGCCGGCGCCGCGGTCCTGCTGCTCGGCCTGAGCACGTACCGCTTCTTCGCGGGCGGGCGCCGCGGCCGCACGGCGGCCCTGCGCCACACCTGCTGCTTCGCCTGGTGCTTCGGCGCCTTCCTGGCGCTGATGGCCGGTCAGACCCGGGCGGACATCGACCACGGAACCGGCCTGGTGGGCCTGTCCGGCATGTTCGCCGACCACCTCAAGATGGGCTCCGCCGGGTTCCTCGCGCTGACCGCCGTCTCGCTGCGCCGTCCCGCGGACGACGCCCGGGCGCCGCGCCTGCGCCTGCGCCAGGCCGGCACCGCCCTCGCGGTCCTCTCGGCGACCGCCCTGTTCCTGCTCGCCGGGATCCGCGAGGACGGCGGCCAGATGGTGGCCACCGGCGCGTTCGGCCCGGTGGCGCTGGCCGGCTACGACCTGGTCATCACCGGCTACGTGACCTGCTGCCTCGTCACCCTGGCGCGCCAGACGCTGTCCTGGACCCGCCAGGCCGACACCACGGCCCTGCGCACGGCCCTCGGCCTGATCACCCTCACCACCGCCGTCGGCCTGCTCTGGGCGGCGTGGGGGTTCGACGACGTCCTCGGCGCCCTGCGCTCGGGCCGCCAGCTGACCACCGAGGATCCCGTCTCGCTGGTGCTCGGACGGCTGTGCGCGGTCCTGCTGCTGGCCGGCGCCACCACCCTGCTGTGGGCGCGCGCCGGCCGCGCCGCCCGGCGCTGGCGGACCGCGTACCGCAGCTACCGGTCACTCGGGCCGCTGTGGCGGGCGCTGCACGCGGCGTTCCCGCAGATCGCCCTCAGCTCCGGCCGGATGCCACCGGCCGACGCCGAACTCGCGCTCTACCGCCGGGTCATCGAGATCCGGGACGGACTGCTGATCCTGCGCCGCTACCGCACGGCGGAGCCACCGGCGGGGGCCGGCGGCGCGCCCCGCGGCACCGAGGCCGCGGCGCGGGCCGAGGCCACCAGGATCGCGGACGCCCTGACCCGCGCCCGGGCGCGGGATCCCGACGACAGCGCCCCCACCGCGGCCCCTCCGGCGGCCGAGCCCCACCTGCCGCACGTCGGCGGCATGGAGGCGGAGACCCGCTGGCTCGGCCAGATCGCCCAGGCCCTCCGGACCCTGCCGCCCCGGGCCGCCGGGCCCCGCTGAACCTCGCGCGGCGCCCGAACACTCTGTTGACCAGCATGGTTACCGTTCGTTACCGACCCCCGAGTCCAGAACCGGACTCTCCGACCTCTTCCTCGGATGTGAGTTGCGCCACAACGAGTCAGACGGTTTATCCGTTTTTGACTGAGCTGCTCCCCTTCTGACGGTGCATCGGCGCGAGCGTGGATCCTCACGGCTTTCTCATGAACCTTTGACAGTCGTTTAAGCGTCCATGAAGATCCGCTCAAACTTCGCCCAGATACCGGAAGTCGGAGCTTACGCACAGTGAGAACAGCAGCAAGACGGTCGGGCGGCCTGCTCACCGCGGCACTCGCCGCGGTCGCGCTGGCCGCGACCGCGGTGGCCCCGGCCGCCGCCGCAGTCCCCGGCGGAACACCGCCACCCGGCGTGACGGACGCCCAGGACAGCGCGGAGAGCCTGGCCGTCAAGGAAGCCGCCCGCACCGGCAAGCCGGTCGAGGTGCTCGCCAAGCGCGGCGAGTCCAGCGACACCGTCGCCCAGCCCGACGGCAAGCTGAAGACCACCACCTACGTCCAGCCCAAGAGGGTGCGCAAGAACGGCACTTGGGTGGACCTCGACCCGACGCTGCAGACGCTGCCCGACGGCGCCGTCGCCCCCAAGGGCTCCACCGCCGACCTGCGGTTCTCCGGCGGCGGCAGCGAGCCGCTGGTCCGTATGGCGCGGGCCGGCAAGGAGCTGAAGCTCAGCTGGCCGAAGCCGCTGCCCAAGCCGAAGGTCACCGGCGCGACCGCCGAGTACACCTCGATCCTGCCGGACGTGGACCTTCGGCTGTCCGCCACCAAGACCGGGTTCACCCAGGTCATCGTGGTGCGCACCCCCGAGGCCGCGAAGAACCCCGAGCTGGACCGGCTCCGGCTCGGCCTGCACGGCGACGGCCTGACCGTCAGCCAGGAGGCCGACGGCACGCTCAAGGCGAAGGACCCGTCCGGCGGCGGCACCGTCTTCGAGGCGCCCGTCCCGGTGATGTGGGACTCCTCCAAGCCGGCCACCCCGGCCGCGGCCCCCGCAGCCGCCGCCCCCAGGACCCTCAAGGCCGCCCCGCAGGCGGCACCGCAGGCCGAGGCCCCGTCCGCCCCCGCGCAGGACGACCCCGCCGTCTCCGGCTACGGCGACCTGCCCGGCGAGGGCGCGAAGATGACCCGCCTCAAGGTCGACCTGCCCAAGGACGGCCTGGTGCTGTCCCCCGACCAGGCCATGCTGGACGCCCCGGACACGGTCTACCCGGTGATGATCGACCCGGCGTGGAACACCCCGCACGCCGGCGACTGGGCGGGCGTCTCGCGCACCTACCCGAACCAGGCGTACTGGCACTTCACGTACAACAGCACCTACGTCCACGACTGGGGCGTCGGCTACTGCGGCGACACCTCGCGGTGCGCGCCGACCGACGTGAAGCGGGCGTTCTTCCAGGTGCCCAACCCGTTCGCCGGCAAGCAGATCCTCAGCGCCACCTTCGGCACCTACGAGAGCTGGTCGTACTCCTGCGACGCCCGTCCCGTCGAGCTGTGGAACACCGGCTACATCTCCCCCGGCCTGAACTGGAACAGCCAGAACGCCTCCGGGTTCTGGGGCCGCTACCTGCAGACCATCAACACCGCCAAGGGCTGGAGCGGAAGCTGCCCCGGCGGCTGGCTGGAGTACGGCGCGGACGGCGCGGTGCGCAACCTCGTCCAGGACGCCGCCAACTGGGGCTGGCCGACCATCACCTTCGGTCTGAAGGCCCAGAACGAGGGCGACACGCTCGCCTGGAAGCGCTTCACCGACGACGCCTACCTGTCGGTGTACTACAACCTGCGGCCCAACCAGATCCCGATGTCCGACATGACGATGTCGCCGGGCTCGGTCTGCCAGTACCCGGGCATCAAGATCAACAAAATGCCGCAGGTCACCACCCGGGCCACCGACCCGGACGGCGAGGCCATCGGCGTGCAGTTCGCGGTCGGCTGGGACGACGGCACCGGTCTGCGCCGCCGCTGGTGGTCCACCGGCTCGGAGGACGCCGCGCCGGGATGGGACACCTTCAAGGCCTCCGGCTCGATCTTCTCCTGGCCGTTGCCGACCAACCTCCCGCAGAACCTCCAGCTCGACTGGGAGGCCCGCGCCTGGGACGGCGCGCAGTGGGGGCCGTGGTCCTCCGACGGTGACCCGACCGGCTGCTACTTCATCGTCGACACCTCCGCCCCGGACGGCCCGGCGATCACCTCCAACGCCTATCCGGGCTCCAAGGACGCCACCGCGGCGCTCCCGTGGACCGACGGCGTCGGCCGCACCGGCCAGTTCACCCTCAAGTCCGCCGCCACCGACGTGGTCAAGTACCAGTGGGGCCTCGACACCTCGCCGTCCGCGGCGAACGAGGTGGCCACCAGCGGTGGCGCCGGGCAGACGATCCGCGTCCAGCCGCAGACCGCCGGCGTCCACTTCGTCTCCGCCCGGGCCGTCGACGGCGCGGGCAACGCCTCGCAGCCCGAGACGTACTACTTCAACGTCCTCGCCGGGCAGCCGCAGCGCGCCGGCTGGTCGATGGACGACAACCCCGGCGGCACCGCTGTCACCGGCACCGGCGGCAGCTTCGACACCGCCCTCGGCTCCGGCGCCACCCCGGGAGCACCCGGCCACCTCAACGAGGGCCTCTCCCTGGACGGCACCTCCAACGCCTACGCCGAGGCCTCCTCCGCCGTCCTGGACACCTCCCGCAGCTTCACCGTCTCCTCCTGGGTCAAGTTCAACGGAGGCGACTACAACCGCGCGGCGGTCAGCCAGAGCGGCCCGGACTACTACGCCTTCCAGCTCGGCATCGAGAACGTCGGCGGCGTCTCCAAGTGGGGCTTCAAGGTCCAGACCGCGGCCGGCAACCAGGACGCGACCACGATCGGCGTGCAGTCCGCCGACCCGGCGACGACCGGCGCGTGGACCCACCTGACCGGCGTCTGGAACGCCGACGCGAAGACCATCCAGCTGTACGTCAACGGCACCCTCGCCAAGTCGGCCGTCGTGGGCACGGTCTGGGACGGGCACGGCCCGCTGGAGATCGGCCGCAACCGCTGGAAGGGCCAGTGGGTGGGCAACTGGCCCGGCTCGATCGACGAGGTCCGGGTCTGGGACCGCTCCCTGAGCACGACCGAGGTCGCCGACGTGGCCGCGGACAAGCAGCTCGCCACCGGCCGCCCGGCCAAGGCGGTCTGGCACCTGGACGGCGCCTCCGCCAAGCCGGCCGGCACCGCCGAGACCGACAACCTGACCGCCTACAACGGCGTTGCGCTCGGCCAGCCCGGCATCGCCGACAAGGCGATCCACCTGGACGGCGTGGACGACTACCTGCGCGGCACCCGCCCGCAGGTCGACGGCAGCCGGGACTTCTCGGTCTCCGCCTGGGTGAAGCTGCCGGCCCCCGCCGCCAACGACACCACCGCGAAGATCGCCGTCACCCAGATCGGCCAGCACAACAGCGAGTTCTCGCTGTACTACTCCACCTACTGGAAGCGCTGGATCTTCGGCCGCTACAAGGAGGACACCTCCGCCGACACCCTGGTGCGCACCTGGCAGCCCGACTGCACCCCGGGCACCCAGATCAACGGCGCGCCCTGCTTCGCCGGCACCACCGGCGAGTGGACCCACCTGCTGGGCGTCTCCGACACCGCCGCCAAGAAGCTGCGCTTCTACATCAACGGCTTCCTCGTCGGTGAGTCGGACTACACCCAGAACGCGCCGTGGGCCAACCCCGGCCCGCTGCAGCTCGGTGCCGTCAACCGCGAGGGCGTCAACGGCGAGTTCTTCGGCGGCGACATCGACGACGTGCGGGTCTACGACCGCGTCGTCACCGGCCCGGAGGCCGGCGCCCTGGTGCAGCAGCGCCCGCAGCTGGCCGGCCGCTGGAAGCTCTCCTCGGCCACCGGCACCCCGGCCGTCACCCCCGACGAGGGCCCGGCCAAGGCCGGCGCCCAGCTCGGCGGCGGTGCCTCGATCAAGGCCGACGGCGGCGTCCTGCCCGTCCCCGGCACTCTGCTGCTGGACGGCACCACCGGCTACGCGGCGACCGCCTCGACCCCGCTGCACACCGGCCAGAGCTTCACCCTGGCCGGCTGGGCGAACACCGCGGGCGTCCCGGCCCGGAAGATGACCGCCCTGTCGGTCGCCGGCGCCAACAACAGCGCCGTCGCCGTGCGCTGGGTCCCGCTGGGCAACGACGCCACCGGCCAGCCGTACGGCCAGTGGCAGGCCGAGGTCCGCGACTCCGACGCCACCGGCGCGACGCGCACCCTGACCGCGCACAGCTCCGCCGTCTCCGTCATGGAGAACTGGACGCACCTGGCGGTCAGCTACGACGCCTTCACGGACCGGCTGGTCCTGTACGTCAACGGCCAGGTGGAGAACCAGGGCTGCCCGGACGGCTCGACCGGCTGCACCCCGCACATCTCCTGGACCACCGCCCCGCAGCCCTTCGAGGCGGGCGGCGGCCTCCAGTTCGGCCGGAGCAAGGACTCCGGCGCCTGGGGCGAGTACTTCTCCGGTGAGCTGGACGACGTGTGGCTGTACCAGGGCGTGCTGAGCCCCGCGCAGATCACCAAGCTCGCCGACTACAACGTCGAGCTCGCCACCTCCACCGGGGTCTGATCCCCCCTCTCTCTGCGGGCCGGGCGGCTTCCTGCCGCCCGGCCCGTGGTCCGTCACACCCGTTTCACCCCTCAAGGAGTTGTTTCCCCATGAGCAGGAAGAGGTCGGTGCCCCGGCCGACCCGCTCCAGAGTGTCCGCGGTCATCGCGGGCACGCTGGTCGGGTCGCTGCTGCCGGCACTGCCACTGGCCGCCGTCGCGGCGGCCGCGGAACCGTACACCAAGCCCTCGGCGGTCTCCCCGGAGAAGCCGGTCAAGGGCTCGGACTCCAAGACCAAGGACCGCAAGGCCGACACCACCGTCAGCAGGACCGACGGCAAGCACGGCGCCCTGCCCGCCGCGGGCAGCGCCACCGTCGACGTCCCCGGCGAGAAGGGCAAGGCGGTCAAGGCCGGCAAGCTGCCGGTCGCCGTCTCCTCCTCCGGTGCGGCGGGCAAGGCGAAGGTCGAGCTGCTCGGCCAGGACGCCGCCACCAGGGCCGGCATCAACGGCGTGCTGCTGACCGTCTCCGGCGCGGACGAGAACAGCGGCCTGGCCGTCGACTACTCGTCCTTCGCCCAGGCGGCGGGCTCCGGCTTCGGCTCCCGGCTGAAGCTGGTCCGCCTGCCCGAGTGCGCGCTGACCACCCCCGACCTGCCCGAGTGCCGGGTGCAGACCCCGCTGCCGGGCGGCAACGACGTGGCGAAGCAGACCGTCGCCGCGGACGCGCTGACGGCGGCCCCGGCCGGGTCGATGCGGCTGGCGTCCGCGCCGGGCGCCATGGTCGTGGCGGCCACGGCCGGAACGGCCGGGCCGAGCGGCGACTACAAGGCGACGCCGCTCACCTCGGCGTCCTCCTGGTCGACGTCCCTGAACAGCGGATCGTTCAGCTGGTCGTACGACATGCCGCTGACGGCGATGCCCGGCGGGCTGACCCCGAAGATCGGCCTGTCCTACAACTCCGGTGCGATCGACGGGCGGACGGCCAACAGCAACAACCAGGCCTCCTGGGCGGGCGACGGCTTCGAGCTCTCCCCCGGATTCGTGGAGCGCAGCTACAAGGCCTGCGCGGACGACGGTGCGCCCAAGACCGGCTCCGCCAGCCCGGGCGACCTGTGTTGGGCCACCGACAACGCCACCATCAGCTTCGACGGGCACTCCGGCGAACTGATCCCGGTCTCCGGCGACGAGTGGCGGATCAAGGGCGACGACAACACCAAGGTCACCCGCGTCCGCGACAACGGCCGGGGCAACGGCGACAACGACGGCGAGTACTTCCGCGCCACCACCACCGACGGCACCAACTACTACTTCGGCTACAACCGCCTGCCCAACTGGAGCGCCGGCAAGCCGGAGACCAAGTCCGTCTACACCGTGCCGGTCTACGGCAACAACGCGGGCGAGCCGTGCAACGGCGCCGACTTCGCGTCCTCGTGGTGCCAGCAGGGCTGGCGGTGGAACCTGGACCTGGTGGTCGACGCCCACGGCAACGACATCACGTACTGGTACACGCCCGAGACCAACAACTACGGCCGCAACCTGAAGGCCACCGACCGCACCCCCTACATCCGCGGCGGGCGCCTGGACCACATCGAGTACGGCCAGCAGCAGGGCGACATCCACTCGGCCACCGTCAAGCCGATGGGCCGGGTCGAGTTCGGCACCGCCGAACGCTGCCTGGAGAGCAACGCGGCGCTCTGCGACCCGGCGAAGATCGACACCAACCGGCAGTACTGGTACGACACCCCGTGGGACCAGAACTGCAAGGACGGCACCGACTGCACCGGCCAGAACTCGCCGACCTACTTCACCCGGACCCGCCTCACCTCCGTCACCGCCAAGACCCTCCAGGCGGACGGGAGCTACGCCGCGGTCGACACCTGGAGCCTGACCCACAAGTGGGGCACCGCCGACTTCGACTACCAGCTGCTGCTGGACTCCATCCAGCACACCGGCTCCTCCGCCACCCCGGCGATCGCCCTGCCCAAGACCGGCTTCGCCTACAAGCAGATGGCGAACCGGCTCGACAAGGTCGGCGACGGCCGCATGCCGTTCATCAAGCAGCGGCTGGGCACCATCACCGACGAGCAGGGCGGCCAGATCGACGTCAACTACTCGGCCGCGGCCTGTGACTGGAACAACCTGCCCACGCCGCAGAGCAACACCACCCGCTGCTTCCCGCAGATGTACCAGCCGTCCAACGACGTGCCGGTGACCACCGAGTGGTTCAACAAGTACGTCGTCGACGCGGTCATCGCCACCGACCGCACCGGCGGCGCACCCGACATGGTCACCCACTACACGTACCTCGGCGACGCCGCCTGGCACTTCGACGACGAGGACGGCCTGACCCCGGCCAAGCTCAAGACCTGGTCCCAGTGGCGCGGCTACGCCCACGCCCGGGTCGAGACCGGTGGCGTGACGGGGATGACCACCCAGGCCGACCACTGGTTCCTGCGCGGCATGGACCAGGACCGCAACAACCCCGCCGACAAGAACAGCAAGCGCAGCGTCACCGTCGACGACGGCCAGGGCACCGTCCTGACCGACGACCAGGCCTGGTCCGGCTTCGAGTACCGCAGCGAGCAGTACGACAAGCCCGGCGGCGTGGTCCTCTCCAAGTCCGTCAGCACCCCGTGGAAGAAGGAGACCGCCAAGCGCTCCAACGACTGGGGCACCACCACCGCCAACCTCACCGGCACCCAGGCGAGCAGGACCTTCACCTCGCTCGACAAGGGCGCGGGCGCCGCCTGGCGCGAGACCCGCACCTCGACCTCCTTCGACGACTACGGCCGTGCGACGCAGAGCGAGGACCTGGGCGACGTCGCGGTCGGCACCGATGACACGTGCACCCGCACGACGTACGCCGACAACACCGCGGCGTGGATGCTGACCGGCAGCATCCAGGTCGAGACGGTCGCCGCCAACTGCTCGGCAGCCGTGAACCGCGACACCCAGGCGGACGGGACCTCCGCCGTCCTGTCGGACGTCCGCACCCGCTACGACGGCCAGGCCTACGGCGCCGCCCCCGTCAAGGGCGACGTCACCACCGTGCACACCCTGAAGTCCCGCTCCGGCAACCGGGCCACCTACCTGGACGGCACGACCCACTACGACGCCTACGGCCGTTCCGACAGCACCACCAAGCTGGCGTCCACCACGGTGTTCGACACCACGGGCACCACGGCACCCGTGACCACGGCCAGCCCGCTGGCGCAGACCACCACCACCGGCTACGCCCCGGCGAACGGCCGGCCGACCAAGGTCACCACGACCGGACCGCCGGTGGTCGCGGGCAACCCCGCCACCGCCATGGTCTCAGTCGCGGACGTCGACCTGCTGCGCGGCCTGACCATCGACACCGTCGACGCCAACAACCGCCGCACCGACACCCTGTACGACGCACTCGGCCGCACCCTCAAGGTCTGGCTGCCGAACCGCTCCAAGGGCAGCGGCCAGACCCCCAACCACGAGTTCGGCTACACGGACAACGACGGCCAGATCCGCGTCGTCTCCACCAAGGCGCTCAACGCCGACGGCTCCCAGGCCACCGCGTACACCCTGTACGACGGTTTCGGCCGGGCCCGTCAGACCCAGTCCCCCGGGGACAACGGCGGCCGGGTCCTGACCGACACCTTCTACGACGAGCACGGCCAGGCCGCGCTCGCCTACGCCGGCTACTACGCGACGGGCGCGCCCTCCGGCACGCTGTTCAAGGTCGAGGACGCCACCGGCGTCGAGACCCAGACCGCCAGCACCTTCGACGGCCTCGGCCGCGTCGTCAAGTCCACCACCCTGGCGGGCAACGGCGTCGGCACCCCGATCGCCACCACCCTCACCGAGTACGACGGCGACCGGGTCACCGTCACCCCGCCCCAGGGCGGCACCCCGTCGACGAGCATCAAGGACGCCCGCGGCCGCACCACCGAGATCCGCCAGTACCGCGGGGGCTCCCCCGGTGGCGCCTACGACACTATCCGGTACGGCTACGACCAGGCGGGGCACACCACCCAGCTGACGGACCAGTACGGGACGCAGTGGAGCTGGACGTACGACCAGCAGGGCCGACAGGTCAAGACCGTCGACCCCGACTCCGGTACGTCGGTCAGGACCTATGACGACCGCGGCCGACTCGCCACCAGCCGGGACGGCAACAACCAGACCCTGGCCTACGTCTACGACAACCTCGACCGCCAGATCGAGCTGCACTCCGGGTCCGTCTCGGGCCCGCTGCTCACCTCGCAGACCTGGGACCCGGCCGGCAACAAGGGTCTGATCTCCTCGGCCACGCGGTACTCCACCGTCGGCGGCGCCACCTACCCGTACACCACGACCTGGTCGCTGTACGACGCGCTGGGCCGCGCGAACCGCAGCACGCTCAGCGTTCCGTCCGTCCCCGGCCAGGAGGCCCTCGCCGGGAACTACATCAGCGGCACCACCTACCGGCTCGACGGCAAGCAGCAGAGCACCAGCTACCCGGCGGCCGGCAACCTCGCGGCCGAGTCGGTGGCCTACGGCTACGACTCCCTCACCCGGATGATCACGGCCGAGGGTCTGAGCAGCTACCTCACGAACCAGACCTACAGTCTGACCAGCAAGCCGCTGCAAAGCACCCTGTCCGACGGGACCGCGAACAAGCAGCTCTACGTCACCAACGCCTACGAGTGGGGCACCCAGCGGCTGGCGTCCAGCCGCACCGACCAGTACGGCCAGGCGAACCCGCTGCGCGCGGCCGCGTACACCTACGACCAGTCCGGCAACGTCACGTCGATCACCGACACCTCGCGCTCCGGCACTGACCGGCAGTGCTTCCAGTACGACTACCTGGCCCGGCTCACCGAGGCGTTCACGCCGAGCGGCACGGGATGCCCGGCCAAGCCCGACGCCAAGGCGCTAGGCGGCCCGGCGCCGTACTGGACCAGCTGGCAGTTCAACCCCGACAGCACCCGGGACACCCAGACCCGGCACGACACCACCGGAGATCCCGCCAAGGACGTCACCACCAAGTACAACTACCCCGGCCCGACGGCCGCCCAGCCGCACACGCTGAAGAGCACCAGCGGCACCGGCGTCCTCGCCGAGACCGCCGGCTACGACCCCGCGGGCAACACCATCGCCCGCCACCGGGACCTCACCGCCGGGGCCACCAGCGACCAGGCGCTGACCTGGGACGCCGAGGGCAAGCTCGGCAAGGTCGTCGACACCGTCAAGAACGGGCCCGTCACCAGCACGAGGACGACGGAGTACCTGTACGACCCCAGCGGCAGCCGACTGACCTCTCACGTCCTGGACAGCGCGAACCCGAGCGCCGAGAGCTGGACGCTCTACCTCGGCGCCACCGAGCTGACCCTGACCAAGGGCGCGGCCAAGCCCACCGCCACCCGGTTCTACTCGCTCGGCCAGGCCTCGGCCGTGCGGACCGACGACAACAAGGTCGCCTTCCAGGTCGCCGACCACCACTCCACCGCCGAACTGAACGTCGACGCGGCCACCGGAGCAGCGGCCCAGAAGCGGACCACGCCGTACGGCGAACAGCGCGGGACGGCTCCCGCCACCTGGTCGGGCAACCACGGGTTCCTGGGCGGCGTCAACGAGCCCACCGGTCTGGTCCACCTCGGAGCGCGCGACTACGACCCGTCCCTCGGCCGGTTCCTCAGCATCGACCCGCTGTTCGACCCGACCAGCCCCAAGGAGCTGAACGGGTACGCCTACTCGGGCGGCAACCCGACCAGCACCAGCGACCCCGACGGCCGCAAGATGTGCGCCGACGACTGCTCCGGCAACGACATGGCGCTGCACGGCTGGGTCGGCATGAACGGCGTCTTCCACGAGCCGACCATGGGCGACCAGTGCGTCACCCACTGCACCGACGACGGTGACGACGACGAGGTCCCCAGCACGCGTGGTGGCGGTGGCGACGGCGGATCGCCGTCCCCGACCAAGACCACCAAGGGCACCGCGGAGAACCGCAAGAAGTGGCACGAGGCCCGCGTGGCCTGGCTGATGCAGCCGGACAACCCGATCATCGGCGAGTACCTGGAGAAGATCCGGGAGATCAACAAGAAGTACTGCCACCGCTCCGCCCGGGACGGCTGCGGCTTCGCCAACATGGCGCAGGACCTCGTGGACCGGAACTACGTCGAGGACATCGCCGGCCGGATCGACGAGTCCGAAACCCCCTTCGACGAGGACCGGTTCAGGACGCTGACCAAGAAGGGGAGCAACCTCACCACCTGGTCGCTCAGCAACAGCGAGTACGCGATAGCCTTCCAACTGGCTCAGGGCGGATCCCACGTCAAGGCGACACTGGACGACGGCGGAAAGTCCGGAAAGGGTTTCGACGCCTGGGTCGACGGAGTGCCGTCCGAGTTCAAGGAGACCAAGCCCGGACCGAACGCCGTCCACGACAACATGAGGAAGTCCAACGGGAAGGGTGCGGTGCGTACCTACATCCGCATGCCGGACGACTACTCCGCCAAGACCGCCATGGCGAGCCTGGACGACTACCTGCGCAGGCGGAGTTCGGACTTCCAGGAGTACCACATCTGGGCGGCCGGAGACCCGAGCGGCTGGAGCATCAGCGGCACGATCGGTGGCGGCTACAAGTGCAAGGGCCACGGGTGCTGAGACCATGTCGACCGATGCCGCCATCCTGGTAAGACGACCCTCCGGTCCCGCCCTCACCGCCCGGGAGATCTCCGACGTCCTCACGCTGACCGCCGATCCGCTCACGGATCCGTGGCACCACGTCGTGGGCACGGACGGGTCGAAGTTCCGGCTCCGGCTGAGCAGCGCGCCCGGCGACCTCTCCGGGCCGGCCGTCGAGTCGTCCGGTGCCGGGGAGCGGGACTACGACTGCTTCATCCACGTGTCCATCTACTGGACGACCGAGGAGACCGACGACAGCATCGGTTCGCTGCGGGCGTTCTGCCGCTCCCTCGTCGCCGAGCTGCACACCGTGTGGCCGGAGGCGGAGTCGGTGTTCGAGGTCGATGACGCCTACAGCTACCGGGCCCTCCCGGAGCCGTCCCAGGGCGTGGTCGACCTGCGGCTGGGGAGCGGGGCTCCGCCCGCGGAGCTCGGCTTCTCCCTGGTCGAGGCGGCCAACCGCGCCGCCTCGGGCACCGGACTCGTCTTCAGCGAGGACGAGCCCGGCCGGCACATCGTCCCGTCGGACGGCGCGGGCGACTCGGTGACCTACACCGTGTCCCACCGGGCGGAGGAACTCCCCTTCGCTGCCGGGGCGCGCTCCGCCGCCGCCCCGCTCGACGCCCGGAAGTTGGGCGAGTTCACCGAGCGCCTACTCGCCGAACTCGCCCGGCACACCGACGGCGCCGACCTGGCCTGCTGGGTGAACGGCCGGCTCTACCGCTACGAGGTGGAGCTCACGCCGCCGCTCGACTGACCTGATGCGCACTGAGGGGCCCCGACCGCTGCCTGCGGTCGGGGCCCTGCGCGCATTCGACATCGGCCCGCCCACGACGGCCGACGTTCGTAGGCGGGACACTGTGTGCGGCGCTGGAGGCGATCGCCGTCGCGGCGCCCGGGTGGCCTGCCTCGTGGACGGATCCGAACGGGACCAGCTCAGCGGTGCACCGGGGCGGACGGATACATCCTGCACGAGGCCGTCACCTCCGCCACGGCCCCGGCGATGGCCCGGCGATCGCCGAGGTGGAGCCGCAACCCTGCCAGGCCCATTGCCCGTTGGGGCTGCGTTCCAGGAAGTACCGGTCGTCGGTGGCGGTCACCGCGAAGTCGAACGCACCGTAGACCAGCCGGAACTCGGCTGGTGCGGTAACCGGGAAGGTTCACCGTGATCGGAAGGCGGTCCGTGGTTGGGTCGAGCGCACGCGAAACGGCTGGTATTACTGGGGTATGCAGGAAGAGACCGCACGCTCCGCGATCGACACGTTCATCTCCGCGTTCAACGCCTCGGACGACAGCTATGTGACTGCCCTGCTCTCCCAGGCCCTGACCTCAGACGTGATCTTCTGGGGGCCGCTGGGTCGCACCGAAGGGATCGGGGCGGTCGAGCGGTTCGTGCTGGACATCCGACGCCACCCGGCCGGGACCGGCACGATGGTGCGCTGCTCAGCGGTGGACATGCCTGACGAATGGGCCCGGTACCAGTGGGTCTTCACCACGCCTGACGGAGGCCCCCGCCTGGCGGGAACGGATGTCGTCCACCTGCGACGGAGCCTCATCGACCAGATCATCGTCTTCGCGGGGGAGATCGAGCCGTGCGCCTCCTGATTGACGTCCTCCCGGTCCTTTAGGGCCGGGAGGAGGTCAGGACACTGCTTAGCGGGCGTCAGTTCCCGATCGGGAACTCACCCGCCTGGATCGCGGCGATGAAGGAGTCCCAGGAGGCGGCCGGGAAGACGAGCGCCGGGCCGTGGGGGTCCTTGGAGTCACGCACGGGGACGAGGCCGGGGAATCCGGGGGCCACCTCGATGCAGTCGCCGCCGTTGCCGCCGCTGTGGCTGCTCTTGCGCCAGGCGGTCGCGTTGAGCTCGATCCTCGTCATCAATGAACCCCTTCAGCGCATCGGCGATCAGTGCAAGCGAGTCGGTGACTGGCAGTGCCGCCCCGTGGGCCAGATCATAGCTGCGGCGATGCGCCGCCACGATCGCCGGATCGTCACTGGCGTGCCCGCGATCCAGACTCTCGGAGTACACGCAGTTCCGACCGTCAGGCATCTCCAGCATCACCATGGACTTGTCGATGATGGCCTGTCGGGAGCCGAATGGCGCGACCTGGATGATCACGTTCGGGAGTTCCGCAACAGTCAGCAGGTGTTCCATCTGGCGTCGCATGACACCGGGACCGCCGAAGACGGTTCGAATGGCGCTCTCGTCCAGAATCACCAGCAGCAGCGGGCCCTCCGGATCGAGGAAGCGCGTCTGCCTCGCCAGTCGAGCCGCCGTCCGCTCCTCGATCTCTTCTGGCTTTCCGGCCGCATCGCTGATGCCGAAGACGGCCTCCGCGTACTCCCGGCACTGCAGCAGTCCGTGAATGACGGCCAGTTGGAAGATCCGTGCGGCTACCGCCTCGGCTTCCATGTCGACATGGATCTGGAACCAGTTCGGGTGTTCAACCTCGGCATTCCAGTCGACCCGATCCCAGAGCCGCTTCAGCGACCCGCCCGTGTCGAGCAGCACGTCGGCCCGCTCGACCATCTCCGGCGGCATGCGCCTCTGGCCGGACTCATACCTTGTGATGTTCGGTCGAGTGCAGTGCAGGAGCCTCGCCAGCTGCTCCTGCGTGTAGCCGGCCACCTCCCGGTAGAACCGCAGCTCTTCGCCGAAGATCCGTGCCGAACTGGCCGTCACTTCGCTCTTCAGCCGCCGGTGTGCCATGCCCGACCCCTTACGTACCGCATGTGTCTGGTACCTGATTTCGGCCATCACCGTACCTCTGCACCCCGGACACTTGAGACCGGAACGCAGTCATCTGCCTGCATAGCGTGATTGCGCGCTCCTGTCGCACGCCCCCCTCTGCCCCCGTGAGGTGCTCCCCCATGCTCAAAACCCACCAGCCCCGCGCGTTCGTCGCCCGCCTCGACTCGCGGACCGAATCCACGCCCCTGGCCCGCTACATGCTCCGGGCCTACCTCTCCGGGCTCCCCTCGGGCGAACGCTACGGCGACACGGCCGAGTTGATCCTCGGAGAGTTGTTCGCCAACGCCGTGCAGCACTCGGACGCGCCCGACGACCGGCACGTCGAAGTCCGCTTCTCGCTCGTCAGCTCCCGCCTGCGGATCGAAGTCCACGACGCCGGCTCCGGGTGCCCCGCCCTCCACGTGCCTGCCCCCGACGACGAGCACGGACGCGGACTCTTCCTCGTCAACAAGATCGCCGAACGCTGGGGCAGCGCCACCCGCCCCGGCGGCATCGGCAAGTTCGTCTGGGCCCACATCGCCCCCGCCCCGGCCCCCGCCCTCGTCACCGTCTGAAAGCCCGAACCCCCCATGAACCTCGCGACCCTCGCCCGCCACACCCTCTCCCGGGGCGCCACCCCCGCCGCCACCTACGCCCTGCTCGCCCGCCTCGGGCACCAGCCGCTGCCCGTCGCCCGCGCGGTCTGCCTCGCCCTCGACATCCCCCTCGCCGAGACCACCCGCCGCCTGGCCGACTGCCACGACGCCCTCCTCGCCGACCCCCGCCCCAACACCGAAGCCGACACCGGCGAACTCCTCGAAGCCCTCGGCGTCTTCGACATCCCCAAACCCCTCACCCCCACCGAACTCGCCGTCGTCGACCTCTTCCTGGTCGCCATCGACGCCATCGGCGGCATCCGCCCCGGCCACCAGCACGGCCTCACCCGCTGGTTCACCACCGGCAACCTCACCGCCGCCTACCTCTCCCTCACCGCCACCCACCCCCTCCCCCGCACCGGAGACCCCACCACCTACTGGACCACCCTCACCACCGCCGGCGAACTCCTCACCACCACCCCCAACCCCGACCCCCGCATCCGCTACGCCCTCACCCACTGCCGCACCCAGACCGCCACGCGGCGATCACGGCAGGCAGAATGACCACGGTGGCGCACGCCGCCACGGCATCAGGGAGCCCCGCATGGCCGACCACTACCCGTACCGCATCGTCACCAGGCGCGGCGACCTGACGCTGATCTGGCGTCCCGGAGAGGGTGATGCCCCCGACGAGTTCGTCGTCGACGAACTCGGCAGCCTCCTCGCCTTCGCTGAGCTCGGGCCGCTGCAGGAATCCTGCGACCGCAACGGCTGGGAGCTCGTCCCGGAGGGCGAGGGCACGCTCGATCTGGCCGCCGTACGGCGGTGGGTCGAGCACCCCGGCCTCCCCGACCCGGTCGCGGCGGTCGAGTTGCTGGACGCGTGGAACTTCTTCGAGGACCTCTCCCACACCCTGAAGGGCGGCCCAGCCCTTCCGTCCCAGGGGCCGGTCCATGACAGCGCCTACGAGAAGCTCTTCGGCGGCGAAGCCCTCGACGCGTCCGCCGGCGAGGAAGCCTGGACGGACGAGGAGACCACGGCCGTGCGCGAACTCCTCCGCGCGGGGCTGGACCTCTGGGAACGGGCCGTGCACGGATCCGGTGTCGGCCGATCGGCCACTACAGCCGCTACGGCCAGATGACGACGCCGTCGCGCACGACCAGCGGCATCAGCCGATGTTCCTCGTAGAACCGGGTGTATCCCAGGAGGATGCTGCCGTCCGCGAGCCGGTAGAGGAGTTCACCGGTGAGGTCGAACTGGTCGGGGGATCTCCTGCCGTCGGTCGCGGGCGTCAGGGTGCTGTCGGTCGACGTGGACGTCGAGTCGGTGAACGTGCAGGTCGAGTGCTCGGCGGTGGGGCACAGCTGCCCGGGGTGCGGGGACTGGTCGATCCGGGTGCACAGCTCCTACCTGCGGTTTCCCGTCGACGGTCCGGTCGGGGGCAGACGGGTCCGGTTGAGCTTGCGGGTGAGGCACTTCGTAGGCGGCAACCCCGGAGTTCGGGCGGTGGACGTTCGCCGAGCAGATCGAAGGGCTGACACGACGCCACGGCCGGTGGCCCGAGCAGTTGTGGGCCACGCTCGCCTCGGTCGGCCTGGCGGCTTGCCGGGCGGGCCGGCGCCCGGCTGGCCCGCCGCCGTGTTCGGGGTGTCGGTGAGCCGGATCACGGTGCTGCTTCTGGCCGAGGAGCTTCCCGACCCGGTGCCGCCGGCTCCTCGGGTGGTGGGCATCGACGAGTACGCGACGCGCAAGAGCCGCGCCTACGGGACGGTGCTGGTCGACGCCGAGATCCGCCGGCCCGTGGACCTGCTGCCCGACCGGGAGGTGTCGAGCCTGGCGGTCTGGCCGACGGCGGAGGCCGCGAGCCGGACGGCGGGGAGGTGGTTCACCCGGCGTTCGACGCGGGTTCGCCCGAGGTGGTAGCCGCATTGGCCCAGCCGGGCGGATTTACGTCACCCAGGATTGACTTTCAGACGGGCTGGCATATCGAAGGCAAAAATGGGTCGGAGCCTTGGAATCGCATGACAAAGTTTGGGTCATGGCACACGTGAAATGTCACATGGCTAGCAGTGCCTGTCTTCGAACGGTTTCTCACATCGTCTGAAGGAGAAGACCATGAACCGCATCACCCGCATCGCGGTGGGCGCCGCCGGTGCCGCCGCCCTGCTCGCGGCGCCCGTGCCGGCCTTCGCCGCCGCGACCGGCGCTGACACCGCCACCGCCACGGTCACGACTTGCAAGTACGGCCTCCAGGCCGGGTTGGCGACCTACGCCTGCGCAGACGTCACCGGCAGCAGCATCGTGATCTACGGGAAGATCGGCCTTGCCGGCCCGCCCGACGGGCCGGTGTCGTGGCAGACCCTGTACACCAATCTGTCGGCCGAGGTGGTCGGCGGCAACTCGCTTGGCTCCGTGAGCGGGAGCACGGCGTTCCATTCCACCGCGGTACAGGTGAACGGCTTCACCGCCACCGCCCCGTGCGGTTCGACAGTGCGTGCCACCTTCACGGTGCAGGGAAGCGGCCCATGGGGCACTCGGCCGGTGGTGGAAGTTCCGGTGACTTGCTGACGCTCCATCAATGTGACTGCCAAGGCCGGGAGTTGTCAGCATCCTGGGCTCGGCCGCCGCGGCGGCCTGCATGGACCTCGTCCGCCGCAGAGGCCCACATGGATGCCCTGGCTCACGCATCCCCGGGGATGCGTGAGCCAGGGCATCCGGGCTCACGCGCCGGTCAGTACTGGGTGGTGACGGTGACGCCGCTGAAGGCGGTCTTGCCGTAGAGGGTGATGTAGCGGTAGCCGGCCGTGGTGTTGGTGACGGTCACGGTCTGGGTGGTGCCGCTGTTCGTGGAGGAGGCGGCGTAGTCCGTGTTGGAGGCCCAACTGGTGGGGTTGTAGTAGAGGTAGGCGGTCCCGGTGCCGCCGGTGGCGGAGACGGTCAGCGTGGTGGTGCCGGCCGGCATGTAGATGTACATCATGTCCGCACTTCCGGCCTCGGCGGAGCGGTCGGCGCGGAAGCAGTTGTAGTCCAGCTTCCGGGTGTCGGGGTCGGTGCAGGCCACCGGTGCGGCCGGGGCGGTGACGGTGACGGTCCGGTTCGTGGTGGCCGTCTTGCCGTTGCTGTCGGTGACGGTGAGGGTGACGGTGTAGCTACCGGCGGCGCGGTAGGACTTCGCCGGGGAGGCCGCGGTACCGGTGGTGCCGTCGCCGAAGTTCCAGGCCCAGCCGGTGATGCTGCCCTTGCCCGCGGTCTCGGTGGAGCGGTCGGTCAGCTGGACGTTCAGGCCCCGCGTCGTGGCGTCGAAGGCCGCCTTCGGGGTGCCCGCGGTGAGGCAGGTGTCGGTGGCGCAGGTGTCGACCCACCTGGTGAAGTCGGCGTCGTAGGCGGTGCCGATGCCGTTGTAGTACGCGTAGGCGCGGGCGTAGTCGCCGGCGCGGAAGTAGCCGAGCATGGTCTGGACGACGCCCGGGTACCGCTCGATCATGTAGCGGGCGGCCAGGTAGCCCCAGTGGTAGGTGCGGACGACGTCGCTGTTCAGGTACGTGCTCTGTAGCAGGGTGCTGAGCGCGTAGGTGTGCTTGGGGGCCCAGGAGACCGCGTTGACGTCGGTGACGCCGCGGTAGGTGTAGGAGACGTATTCGGCGACGCCCTCGATCCACCACAGGTCGGGCACGCTGGTCTGCTGGTAGAAGTCGCCCTTCATGTCGTAGCGGGCGTCCAGGACGTGGGCGTACTCGTGGTTGAGGTTCCAGATCCGGGCGGTGAAGCCGTTCTCGTTCGGGTGCCGGTACATGAGGGAGACCGGCTGGTTGGCCGGGTCGCTCGGGGTCCCGGTCAGGGTGACCCCGCCGTTGTTGGTGTTCGCCTCGTATATCGCGCCGGCGTAGGTCTGGTAGTCGGCCTGGCTCGCGAAGACCACGAGCTGCACGGACGACTCGTACTGGCCGGGGATGGGGCCGTTGTCGCGGACGAGGCTGTGGAAGTACGCGTCCTCGCCCTTGAGGTCGGCGCAGACGGCGGCGAGTTCGGCCGCGGTGAGGTCCTGGGCCAGGACGGTGAGGGTGGCGTTGCAGGTCTGCCTGATCGGCAGCACCGCCTTGGTCAGCCGCTGCTTCAGGTCGCAGACGCCGTAGTAGGAGCACTGCTCCTTGTCGAAGAAGGCGGCCGTGTTGGCCGTGCCGACCCACAGCGGGGCGGTGGGGCCGGTCATCGACGAGCTGTCGAGCAGGGCCTTGGCCAGTGGGCGGATCCTGGCCTGGAAGGCCGGGTACTTGACGAACCGGGTCAGTTCGATGCCGGCGTTGGACTCCAGGAAGCCGGGGTAGGTTCCGAGCAGGTCGTGGTGGGTGCGGGTGAACGCGTCGAGGGTGTCGATGATGCCCGGGTCCGCGGTCACGGCGTCGACGAAGGACTTGAACTGGTGGCCCCGGTCCAGCGCGTTGAGGGCGCTGTTGACGTAGGTGAGCAGGTTCTTCGAGCTGTCGTACGCGCTGGTGTAGCCGTTCAGCACCTGCCGGTAGGTGTTCAGGTAGCGGCCCTGCTGCCCGGCGCTGTCGGTGAGGATGATGACGTCGTTGGCGACCTGGCCGTTCGCGTCGGTGACGTCCGCGGCGTGCGGGCCGGCCAGGAAGGCGTCGATGCCGCGTGTGACGGCGGCGGTCAGCGTCGCGTCGTAGGGGCCGACGTGCGCGAGGTCCTTCTCCTGCACGTAGTAGCCCGCGCGCAGGTACAGGACGACCTGCCAGGTGTCGGCGGAGTTGTCGCCGGGGTAGGAGGCGGCGGCACTCTGGAAGGCGTCGGCCATCGTCGCCATCTGGCTCTGGCGGAACAGTGCCGAGGCGTACGGGCTGCCGCCGAGCAGGAACAGCGAGCCGATGCACTGGGGGGTCGAGGCCTTGACGTAGGACACCAGAGCGGCCCCGGTCCTGCCGGCGAAGTCGGCCGGGGTGCACGACTGGGCGGTGACCGGCCCCGCCACGAGCGCGCGCGGTGCGGCCTTGGCCAGGCCCTTGTCCGGGCCGGTCTCTTCCGGCGCCGTGACGGACAGCGGGTTGACCAGCGGCAGTTGCGCGGCCGTGAGCCGGCGGGCCTGCGGCGCGGCGGGGCTCTCGGGATCGGCGAACGGGCTGCCGGGCACCTCCGACGAGCTGCCGGAGGGCTGGTACGTGTTCGAAGCGGCCGGTCCGGGGGTGACCGGCGTGGGGGCGGCCTGGCTCGGTCCGGCGGATATGCCGAGCAGGACGGTGCCTGCCGCGGCAGCCGTGGCCAGCAGCCTGGACATGCGTGGGAGCGGACGCATCGTCTATTCCTTTGTGGGGGAAACGCGAACGGAGCGCCACGGACGTCGGGACGTGGGAGGCATCCGAAGCGTGTGACGCACCGTCTCACAAGACCGGCGGGGCGATCAATAGGGTGTGACATGTCACCTGTCTCGGATTCACCTCTGCCGAAAACGGCGGCCCTGGCACACCGGGGCCTGGCAGGCGAAGCGGTGCACCCGCAGGGCAACCGTCACGGGCCGCCCGCAGATGGGCAGATCCGACGGATAGCGCAGGTAGGAGCCGTGGACCCGCTCCGACCACGTCCCGCAATCCGGACATGACGCACCCGGAGCAGCCACGCGGGCGGCGATCCGCACCACCGCACCGGACGCTTCGACACCGAAGACCTCCACCTGGGGCAGCACGGGAACAGCGACTCGCCGCGTGGCACCTCCGTGGCCGACTCCCGGTGCGCGTCGGTGAGTCGCCGAACCGTTCCACACTGGCCCGAGGACTCCGGCGCGGCAATACCCGGCACCGATCCCCATGTGATGCGCAACCGCTACGATCACGGCTACACGGGACGCCCCGTCAGCACGACCAGAACGGGTCGTCGTAGCGGGGGAACACGTCGAGCCGACCGTCGGGCAGGGTCGGCTCGGGCTCGTAGGTGCCGAAGGGGTCACGGTCGCGGATGACCGGGATGGGGCCGACGGTGGCCTGGACGGTGATGTTGCCGGCGGCGCCGAAGAGCATGCACACGCCGTACCCGTCCGGTGTGGCGGCGAACATGGCGGGCTGGCGGGGGTTGACGGCGGTCATCCGGTATCCCCGGGCCTTCCAGCCGCGTTCGGTGATCCCCAGCAGCGCGCCGTACCGGGAAGGGGCGACCTTCGTCATCACATGGCGGTCCCGGGTGGCGGTGGCGTAGCCCAGGGACCGGTCCTCCGGGCCGGCCGTCTGCTCGGTGGAGCGGGGCCAGGCGTCCCAGTACCGCAGCGGGGGGCGGATGGCGGACATCGCCTCGTCGAGAAGCGCGTCGAGGGCCTGGACGGCCTGTTCGGGGGTCATGCGGAGACTTTCGGAGCGAGCGGGGAAGCGGGGCGGCGGCCCCGGGACGGCCGAGGACCCGGCGATCAGACGGACCAGTACGGGTCGTCGTACGTCGGCATGACGTCGGGGGCCCCGCCGGCCGTGGTCGGCTCGGGCGTGGGGGTGCCGAACGGGTCCTGGCCCTCCGGCACCGGGATCGGGCTGACGGTCGCCCCGATGTCGATGTTCCCGGCGGGGTGGATGGTGATGCTCACGCCGTGGCCCTCGGCGGTGGTGGCGAACAGGGCCTGGAGGTTGGCGGGCCCGGCTTCGACCTTGTAGCCCTTGGCCTGCCAGGTGTTGCGCACCGCGTCCAGCAGGGCGCCGTACTTGGCGGGGGCGACCTTGGTCATGACGTGGCGCTGGCGGGAGGCCTTGGCGTAGCCGAGGGAGTGCTCGTCCAGGCCCTTGGAGTACTGCACGGTGGCCTCCGGCCAGGCGTCCCGGCAGCGCAGCGCCGGCTGCACGCCCGAGGTCACCTCGTCGAGCAGGGAGTCGAGCTTCTGCAGGGCCTGCGCGGGCGCCATGAGCGGCCCGGGGGTCCCGCCGCCGCTCCGGCCGCCGCCCGTACCGCCGCCGCCCCCGCCGGCACAGGCGGTGACGCCGAACGCGAGGACGGCGCAGGCGACCGCCAGGACGAGGGCGGGGCGGGGGGAACGGTTCATCGGTGGTCCTGCCTCGTGACGTGGTCGTACTGTCCGGCCACGATCTGGCCGATGTTGTTGACGGATTCCAGGGTCTTCGACTGGGCGTCGTTGGGGTCGGTCATGTAGTCGGAGTGGGAGTCGAAGGAGAGCGACGGCCCGTCGGCGACCGCGAAGCGGTTGGCGCCGAACTGCTTGCTGGCCGGGTCCTGGCCGAACCAGAGCTCGTTCTCGGGGCCGAACCAGTCGTACAGCTTGTCACCGACGAAGCCCCCGAGCAGGGAACCGCCGCCGGGGCCGAGGAGTCCGGTGCCGATCTCGACGCCCGCGGCGTCGTTGGCGACCCGGTCCTTGCTCGGCAGGTGGCTGACCGGGTCGTTCTCCGCGTCGCCGACCCACACGTGCTCGGGGGCGATGTGCAGCTGCGAGGCCTTCTGCGCGCCCGTACCGGGAGAGCCGACGAGAATGATGTCGTCGGCGCCGTTGCCGCCGGGCATCTGCGCGCCCAGGCCCACCGTGGTGGAGCCGTAGCTGTGGGCGAGGGCGACCAGGTGCGCCGGCGGCCCGTCGTGGGTGGCGCGCAGGCCGGCCATGAACCGGTCGTAGGAGGCGCCGCCCTTGGACGCGCGGTCGGTCCCCATCACCTCCAGCGGGCGCAGGTCGCCGTCGGCGAGCTTCTCCAGGCCCGGCGGCGGGTCGTAGCCGAGCCAGACCATCGACGCGACCTCGGCGTTGGGGTCGGCGTTGTGCGCGGCGTTCCACACGTTCAGGGCGCGGTCGCCGTCCTTGCCGCCGACGGCGGCGAGCGTGGTGCCCAGCCCCGGCACGTACGCGCTGACGTTCTTCGCGGTGTCCGGGTTGCCGTAGCAGAGGATGCCGCGGCCCTGGCCCTCCTCGCTGACGCCGAGCAGGAACATGGGGGGCTGCTTGTCCTTGCCGGACTCCAGCCGCGCCCTGATCGCGCGGAAGCCCTCGAGCTTCTGCTTCTCGCCGTCCGTCAGCCCGGACTTGTGCTCGTACTCGGTGATGAGGTGGGCGAGGTTGAGCCGGTTGGCCTGGTTCCGGGCCTCCGCCGGGATGCCGTCGCGCATGCCCAGCAGGTCCGGATGGGACTCGATGAGCCGCTGCTGCTCG
This sequence comes from Kitasatospora sp. NPDC001132, assembly GCF_053598415.1. Lineage (NCBI taxonomy): Bacteria > Bacillati > Actinomycetota > Actinomycetes > Kitasatosporales > Streptomycetaceae > Kitasatospora > Kitasatospora sp. NPDC001132. Next base: position 150,523 of record NZ_JBSFKF010000017.1, read on the forward strand.
TCGGGTGCCAGCCCCTTCCACCAGGAGTTGACCTCGGTGGGCTGGGCGCCGGCGGGCGGGAACCCGGCGGCCATCAGGTCGATGCCCTGCTGGGTGACGGCCTTCAGGTCGGCGGCGGCCTTGTCGGCGTCGAGCCCCGTGCCGTTGCGGGCCCGCGCGGTCAGGTCGTCGAGCAGTTTGGCGACCTTCTGGTCGGCGTTGTCGGCGATGCCGACGGCGTGGGATATCCGGTTCGCGAGTGCCTTCGCCCGTTCGGGGACGTTGTACCCCGGGTCGTTGCGCTCGGCCTGGGACGGCGGGGGCCAGGACACGGCGCCGTCGTCGGCGACGGTCAGCCCCAGGTTCTGCGCCTCCTGCAGCGCGACCTTCAGCTCGGACTGGGCCAGCAGGAAGTTCTCCGAGGCCTCGCGCAGCAGCCCGGAGACCGCCGACATCTCGGTGTGCGCCGCGTCCAGACGGGTGCTGGTGCGCTGGAGGGAGGCGTTGGCGGCACCGGCGGCGTTGCCGACCCAGTTCGCGTTGAGGATGTGCTTGGTGACCTCGTGCTGCATCGTCTGGACGTGCTTGCCGAAGTTGCCGGCGAGGGTGTCGTACGCGGTCGCGGCCGGCTGGAGGCCGGACAGGTCGGCGTCGCGCAGCTGGGCGAGGGTGACCATCAGCCACCCGCCTGCGGCTTGAGGGAGGCGGCGCTGTTCTTGTCCGCGTTGCGGTAGCCGGCGGCGGTCTGGCCCAGCTTCAGACTGACCTGGTCGACCTCGGTGGCGAGGTTCTTCAGGCACTCCTCCCACGCGGTCGCGCAGTTCTTCAGCGAGGCGCCGACGCGCCAGCCGGACAGGGCGGCGGCGGCCTTGTCCGAGGGGTCGTGAATGGTCTTGAGCTCGTTCGGCATCGCCTCGGCGGTCTCCTTGGCCGCCTTGGCCGCCGCGTCCAGGTCCGCGGGGTTGACGCCGAAGGTCGGCGCGATCGGCGCCCCGGCCGGCGGGAGCCCGTAGAGCCCGACCGGTCCGCCCGGGTCCGCGTAGGCGTTCATGGTTGTCCGTCCCCCTGCTCGTCGACCTGTGGTGCGCGGACGAACCAGCCCTGGGGCGGCAGCGTGGCGATCGAACAGTCATGCGCCCGAACTGGTTCATTCGTGCAGGTGAACGTAGCAGACCCGGCCCGTCCCCTGGTGCCCGGCCGGCGCAGCGCCGTGGCGGCCCGATCAGGGCGCGACCGAACTGACCGGAAACTCGGGCGCGTTGGCGGCGCGGACCGACCTCTGGAGTCCCGCCGCGCGGCGAGGCACCGCGCGGCGGGACGACGCTCCGGCCTACCGCGCGGCGAGGCGGCGGCCGAGGTCCTCCAGATAAGGGGCGCCGTAGGCGTCCGTGAGGTCGTCGAGGTCGATCATCGGCGGGATGTCGATGACGGGCTGACGCTCGACGAGGAAGGCCACCGTCTCCTGGACGATCCTGGTCTCGTCCGCGCCGGTGACCTGCGGCAGGTCGAGGACGCCGTCGGTGACCCGGATCCGGGTCTCGGCCTCGACGGCGCCCTCACGGACCCGAACCAGGTGCTCGTGGTCGCCCAGGGGCTCGACCTGGATCTCAACTCCCATGGCAGTCTCCGCCTTTCAGTTCCGCTCGGTTCCGCGTGGCCCGGGCCGCGAGGCCGTGAAGCCGGGAGGCCGTGAAGCCGTGGGGTCGCGGCTACGTGGATGCTAACCCCCCGTCGGCACGGCGCTGGTGCGGGCTGCCCGTACCGGGTTCAGGGCGAGACCGTCTTGCTCGCCAGCACCCTCCCCTGGGCGTCGTACGCGGCGATCCTGATGCCCTGGAGCGGGTCCGCCTCCCGAACATGGGCAGTCGCGTCGCCGGGCCCCCAGAGGTAGCCGGTGGCGTAGCCCGGGTCGCCGGGGAGCGAGGCGACGGTGGCCCAGTACGACCGGCCGCCCACCTCGACGGCCATCCGGGCCACCTGTCCGGGCCCGCGGTAGACGAGGTTGTACAGCGCCTCCTGGTACTGCGGGGGGTTCCCGTAGTACTGCATCGTGATCTCGGTCGCGCCCCCCGCCCAGGAGTGCCCGCCGCAGCCCGGACCGCTTCCGTACGCAGGGGCGTCGTGGATGCAGATCTCCTGGTCCTTCAGCTGCATCCACCAGTCCTGGCGGCCCAACGGCAGCTGCCTGCCGGGCTCCACCACCACGGCCTCGGGAGCCGGCCCCTCCGGCAGCCGCGGAGCCTGCGAGGCCGGCCCGACGGCCGTGCCCCCGAGCTGCGCGGACAGCACCGTGGCCGTGCCGGCCACCACGGCGAGCGCGGCCACCACCACCGACGCGCCCATCGCCACCCGGCGCCGCTGGCGGCGCACGTGGACCCGCACGGGCCCGGCGGACCAGTCCGCCACCGCGACCCGGGCCGCCTCGTCCCGCAGGGCGCCGCGCACCATGTCCTCGGTGTCCATCACCTGTTGCCTCCGTTCGTGCCGTCGATCGTCGAGTCGGTGTCCACCGCGCGCGCTGCCTGTGGGGCGTACGGAGCCAGCGCCGGGTGGGCGCGCAGTTTCGCCAGGCCCCGGCTCGCCTGGCTCTTCACGTTGCCCGGCGAGCAGCCGAGCACGTCGGCGACCTGGCGCTCGCTCATGTCCTCCCAGTAGCGCAGGACGACCACGGCCCGCTGGCGCTGCGGCAGTTCGGCCAGCGCCTGGAGCAGCACCGAGCGCTCCTCGACCTCGCGGTGGCCGCCGCTGCCCGCGGTGGACGCCCGGTCGGGCAGGACGGGCACGAGCAGTTGCCTGACCCGGCGCCGCCGGTGGCGGCTCAGGTTGTTGTTCACCAGGGCCCGGTGGACGTAGGCGTCCGGCTCGTCCAGGCGGCTGATCCGGGACCAGTTCCTGAAGACCTTCGCGAACGTCGCCTGCACCACGTCCTCGGCCTCGTGATGGTCGCCGGTGAGCAGGTAGGCGGTGCGCACCAGCCGCCGCCAGCGCGTGGCGGCGAACGCCTCGAAGTCGGGCTCCCACCGGCCGGGGCCGTCGGCGGACACCGTTGCCGTGACGGGCCGGGGCCGGTCCTCCGGTGGGACGTGCAATGTGCTCGCGGTCATCCGATTCCTCTTCGCGTCCACGCGACGGCCCGACCGGACCGCCGCTCTGCCCTACTCACCCCCGCGCCGCGGAAGGGGTTGCACGGCTCGGCCGGCGAGAACGGCCGGCGGGGACGGTCGGTGGGGACAGTCGCGGAGATCGGCGGCGAGAACGAGCGGCGGGGCTCAGCGGCCGGGGCCGTCGGCGATCCGGGCGACGTGGGACAGGACCGCCCCGGCGCCGTCCTCGGCCGCCATGAGCCCGGCGACGGCGGCCGCGCGGCGGCGGACGGGCTCGGCCAGGGCCGCCGTGATCGCGGCGGCGAGGCGTTCGGCGGTGAGCTCCGCGAACGGCACGGGCTCCGGGGCGACCCCCAGCCGGTGCAGCCGCGCCGCCCAGAACGGCTGGTCGGCCATGACGGGCACCGGTACGGCGGGGACGCCGGCTCGCAGCGCCGCGCCGGTGGTGCCCGCTCCGGCGTGGTGGACGACCGCGGCCGTGCGGGGGAAAACCCAGTCATGGGGCACGTCGCCGACGGACAGGACGCCGTCGCCCGCCGCCTCCAGCCCGGCCCAGCCCGCCTGGACCACCGCGCGCACACCCGCCCGCCGCACCGCCGCCGTCACCAGCTCGCCGAGCCGCGCCCCCTCCCCCGGCGCCATGCTGCCGAACCCGATGAACACCGGCGCCGGACCGGCCCTGAGGAAGTCCACCAGTTCGGCCGGGGGCTGCCAGCCCTGTGGCCGGGCGGGCCACCAGAAGCCCGCCACCTCGACCGGGGCCGGCCAGTCCGCCGGGCGCGGCAGCAGCACGGGGCTGTAGCCGTGGACGACCGGACGGGTGTGCCCGAGCGGTTCCGGCGAGGTCGTACCGGGAAGGCCGAGGCGCTCGCGCAGCCGGGCCACGGCACCCGAGAACAGCCGCTCCGCGCTCCGCAGCCGCTCCTGCCCGGCGGCGAGGTTGCCCTCCGGTCCCAGGTCCCCGCCGCCGGCGGGGCCGGGCAGCGGGAACTCCCCGGTGGCGAAGGCGGGCGTGAGGTACGTGCCGAGGACGGGCACGCCATGGGCCTCCCCGGCCGTCAGACTGAACGGCGACGGGGCGAAGGCGGTGAGCAGCAGGTCGGCCCCGCCGGCCACGGCGTCCGCCACGCCGTCGGCGAGCCCGTCCACGAACGCGGCCGTCACCGCGCGGGTCTCCGCCGGGGACGTCGCACGGGCCCTGTCACGGATGAACGCCTCCGGGTCCCCCGGCACTGGCCGGTGTTCCAGGCCGCAGGACTCGACCAGCGTCGCGAAGGTCGGATGGGCGGCCACGGCGACCCGGTGCCCGGCGTCCACCAGGCGTCGGCCCAGGCCGGTGAACGGAGCGACGTCCCCGCGGGAGCCGGTCGTGACGATCAGAATGCGCATGACGTGATTCTCCACGGCGGACCGGTGCCGGCATCAGGACTCGGCGCCGGCACCGGGGTCCGCCGGCGCCCGTTCCGTGGGCCCTGACCACCGCCGGCTCCCGGCGGGTTCGTCGCGCTGCTCGTACGTCCACACCGCGAGCTGGGTGCGCGAGGCGAACCCCAGCTTGTCCAGGATGCGTTCGACGTGGTTCTCCGCGGTGCGCTGCGCGATCGTCAGGCGCGCCGCGATGTCCTTGTTGGTGAGGCCTTCGGCGACCAGTTCCGCGATCTGGCTCTCGCGCCGCGTCAGTCCCGGCACCCCGGCCGCGTCCTCCAGTACGTAGGCCATCGCCTCGTCCACGGTGGCGCGCGCTCCGCGGCGGAACTCCCGGTCGAAGGCGGCGGCGGGCAGCGCCTCCCGCGCCGCGGCGTCGAAGCGCAGGTGCCGGGCGCGCATGAACGGCGCCGCGCCGAGTCGCCCACCCAGCGACTCCCACAGCAGGTGCAGCACGCCCAGGAGCCGGGCGGTGCGCCGCGGGTCGTCCCGGGTGCTCCACGCGATGACCTCCACGCACATGGCCACGTCCCACCAGTCCTGGAACGGGCGCAGCCGGGCGATGGCCGCCCTGGCGTGCGTGATCGCGTCGGCGGGCGCGTCGGCGCGCAGGGCCAGCAGGGCGCGGGCGAGCAGGGCCATGCCGCGCAGCCATGACTCGTCGTGCGCGCGGGCGGCCTCCTCGACCTCTCGGCACGCCTCGTCGGCCACGGCGGACTGGCCTCCGTAGGCGTTGGCGATGGCGAACTTGACCCGGCATTCGAGGGCTGCGTCGAGGCAGCCGAGCGCGCGGAACTCGCTGTGCGCCCGCGCGAACAGCTCGGCGGCGCTCGCGAAGTCCTCCCGCCAGACGGCGAGGATCCCGTGGTGGTGCCGCACCCAGGCCGACTCCCGCCGGTGTCCGCCCCGGCCGGCCACCGCCTCGCAGGCGGCGAGGGCGCGGCGGACCTCGTCCTCCGGATCGCCCCGCAGGATGCGCAGGTACGTCTCGGTGACCAGGGCCTGTACGCGGACGGCGGCGTCCGGCCCGGCGTCGTCGCCGCCCTCGCCGTGGGCGCGGTCGGCGGCGAGCAGCTGCGACAGCCAGTGGCACCCCTCGGGCAGCAGGCCCGCGGTGATCCAGTAGTGCCGGGGCGACACGGCCAGCGCCAGACCGGCCCGCGCCTGCCCGCGCTCCAGGCAGTACTCCAGGGCCGCGCGCAGGTTCGGGTGGTCCAGGCGCAGCCGCGTGAACCAGTCGACCTGCCGGGGCCCGAACCACTCCCGCCCGGCTCGTGCGGTCAGTTCGGCGTACCGGTCCCGGTGGCGGCCGCGCAGCGCGTCGAGCGAGCCGGACGCGGCCAGCCGCTCGTACCCGTACTCCCGTACCGTCTCCAGCATGTGGTAGCGCGAACGCCCGTTCACCTGGCGGCGGTTGACGATCGACCTGGCCACCAGGCCGTCCAGGGCGTCGAGCAGGGCGGCGGGCGGCAGTTCGGCGTCCGCGCAGACCTGTTCGAGGCCCTCCAGGTCGAACCCGCCGCGGAACACCGAGGCGCGTGCCCAGAGCAGCCGTTCGCGCGCCGTGCACAGGTCGTGGCTCCAGTCGATCAGCGCGCGCAGGGTGCGCTGCCGGTCGGTGGCGACGCTGCTCCCCCCGGTGAGCAGTGCGAACCGGTCGGTGAGCCGCTCCAGGATCTCCTGCGGCGTCAGGCTCCGGATGCGGGCCGCGGCCAGCTCGATCGCGAAGGGCAGCCCGTCCAGGCGGCGTACGAGCTCGGCGACGGCGGCGGCGTCGGCCCTGGTCAGGGTGAAGCCGGGCAGCACGGCGGCGGCCCGGTCGGTGAACAGCGCTACGGCCGGGTTGCCGCTCACGGCGCGCAGGCCGTGGCCGGTACCGGCGTCCGCGTCCGCGTCCGGCACCGGCAAGGGCTCCACGGGGAAGACCTGTTCGCCCGCGATGCCGAGCGGCTGCCGGCTGGTCGCCAGGACCCGCAGCCCGGGCGCGGCACGCAGCAGCGTGTCGGTGAGGCGGGCGCACGCGTCGATCAGGTGCTCGCAGTTGTCCAGCACCAACAGGGCACGCCGCTCGCGCAGCCGGGCGGCGAGGACGGTCGTCGCATCGGCGCCGGGGCGGCCCGGGTTCGCCGCGTCGAGGGTGCCCAGGACGCTGGGGGCGAGCAGCTCCGGGTCCCGCAGGTCGGCGAGTTCGGCCACGTACACGCCGTCGGGGAAGGCGGATCGCGCCGCGCCCGCCGCCACGCGCAGCGCCAACCGGGTCTTGCCCACGCCCCCGGTTCCGCTGAGCGTGACCAGGCGCGCGCCGGAGAGCAACCGGGCGATCCGGGCCGTCTCCGCCCGCCGCCCGATCAACGGCGTCAGTGCGACGTCCGGGCCGGCGAACGTCCCCGTGGCTGCCTCCGATTCCATGGGCCGCCATCTTACGGACGCACGGGAATTGAGTAGTTCTCCCGTTGCCCCGCCGCGCGAACCCGCCCGAGACTCGACAACCGCGGTATCGGGCGATCGAGTGAGGTGTGTGTTGTCGGCAGGCGCGGCAGCGGGGTCGGAGCGGACCGGGCGGCTGGGGCAGCGGGTGTGGACCTACCAGGGGGGCTACGCGCGCAGGCCCCTGAGCGCGTTCTTCGTGCTCCTCATCGTCTTCGTCGTGCTGTGCACCCTCGTCGGCAAGTACTACGACGAGGACTCCTCGTTCCGCCTCGCGTTCTGGGCGGTGGTCGTGGCGGACGTGCTGTCCCTCGCCCTGTGCGTGCGGCACGCCAGGATCCGGATCCGGGAGTACGAGCACGGCTTCGAGCTGCGCCGGCCGGGGCGCCGCACGCTGCGGTACGCGTGGCAGGAGATCGCGTCCGTCGAGTCGACCCGGGTGTCCGTCCACATCAACTTCGCGCACTCGCACGACGTGCTCAAGACCGTGATCCGGCCGTACACGGGCGGCCGGATCCGAATCAGGGGCCTGGACTACATCAAGGTCCGCGAGGAGTGCGGCTTCTGGAGGATGATCTCGAGGCCGCACCCCACCACCGGCGAACGTTTCGTGGCGACCGCGTCGCAGGCCGTCGCCGAGGCCCGTGCGCAACGCCTCGTGGACGAGCTCGGCGCGGGCGGCTCGTTCCGCTGGGGCGCCCTGACCTTCACCGCCGAGGGGATGACGCTCGCCCCCTTCACCGGGCCGGTCGCCTGGTCCCGGATCACCCTCGTCTCCGCGAACCCGAGCAGCGGCGTCCAGCTCGACGTACAGGGGCTGTCCGCGCACGTCGGCAGCCGGGCCCTGTCGGCGCGCGCGACGAAGAAGGGCTACCGCACCAACGGGGACCGACTGGAGGTGTTCGTGCCCGTCCGCCGCCCCGGCTCGGACTACGCGGCGCTGAGCATCCTGCTCGCCTACGGCGCCGCCCTGCACAGCGGGCGGGACGAAGGACGGTAGGGCGGCAGGACGGTAGGGCGGCAGGGCCCGGCCTCAGCGAACCGCCGGATGCCGCGTGGTCCCCCCGGTTCCTGCGGTTCTCCCCCGGGAAGCCGGCCGCCCCGCCGGTGAAGGCCGAGGGCGGCTCGGCCGTCCCGCAACTGATGACCGCTCAGATCGTTCCACTCGCACATGACGCATCGATACCGCCGATCGACGGGGGCGGCGCCCCCGTCGATCGACAGGGGGCCGAACGGCCGCCGCCACCAGCGCCCCATGTGCCGAAAAGCACTGGCAGACCGCGCTGATCCGGGAGACGCTGAACTCCATGGCGACAACCCTGATCACCGGCGCCGACAAGGGACTTGGCCGCGAGACCGCCCGCCGCCTGATCGCCGCCGGCCGCCTCGTTCTTTGACTTCACACCCGCCGCGCCACGAGCATGGCCGCGACCACCGGGGAGGGCCTGTGACGGAACGCACCGTCCGATTGTCGAAGCGCGGACGACGGAATCGCTTGACCGCCGCAGCGGCCGTAGCCGTTCTCGGTGGCGGCTTCGCGATCAACGCCTGGCTGAACCGGGGCCCCGGCACCGAGGTCCGCGAAGGCCCGGTGGCCGGCCACCCGCTGCTGGTCAGCTCCGACGGCCGCACCCTGACGCTCGACATCGGCTGGGGCTGCGAGAAACAACCCGAGCTCGTGGCCCGCGAGACCGCCGGCGCGGTGAAACTCTCCCTGCGACACACGGTCGACCCGAGGGGCTGCGACCTGGGCGGCCTCGGACGGATCACGGCCCACCTGAACGAACCGCTCGGAACCAGGGCCCTGAACGACGCCACCGGCAAGCCCGCCGTCCACTTCGACGAGCGCGACCTCCGGCGGCCCGCGTTCCTGCCGGAGAACTACTACCCCTACCCCGCGGACAGGATGGTCCACCTGCCCGGCCTGGCCCCGCTCCCGACCGACACCCCGGCCTGGGCCGGCGGATACCGACTCGGAACCGGTCCGGAACGGGGGTCCCTGATCATCAGCCAGACCCTCCGCGGCAGCGCACCACCGGCCGGCCGGGCCACCAGCGTCAAGGGCCACCCCGCGACCATCACACCGGCGGACCCCAACGGCGGGCCCCGTTCGGTGACGTGGTCGGACGGGACGTACACCTTCGTGGTCACCACCGGCGGCCCGCCACGCCTCTCGGACGAGGAACTCGTCCACGTCGCGGAGAACCTGGGGTAGCCGACACCACGACCGGCACCACCCTGGCCACGGGCCGCCCGGTCCTCGACGTCGGGAACTGCGCCGCCACGGGGCGTCGTCCGGACCACCGGCGCGCACGTCGTCACGGCCGGCTACAGCGGTGACACGGTCTACGAGGGCAACAACGGGAACCCCGAGACCATCACGGTGACGGTGGCCCCCTGAGGACGCCGCGGGAGCGCCGCTCCCCCGGTTCGACGTCCGCCGGTCAGGCCCTCTCGGTCTTCCACTCCCGGGCGAGCGTCGCGTAGACGTACTCGCTGCCCCAGCGCTCGCCGTCGAGGTCGTTCTCGACGAGGTGCGCCTCCCTGCGCATGCCGAGGCGCTCACAGACCCTCATCGACCCGGTGTTGAGCACGTCGAGACGGGCGAAGATCCGGTGGGCACCCAGCTCGGCGAAGGCCAGCGCGGCCACCGCGCGCGCCGCCTCCGTCGCGTAACCCCGGCCGCCGTACGCCGGGTTGAAGGACCAGCCGATCTCGACCTGGCGCGCCGACGCGCTCGCGAGCTTCAGCACGACCTCACCGACGACCTTCGCCTCGCCGGCCGGGCAGACGGCGACCACCAGGTCGTCGCCGTCCTCGGACCACGCGGTGCCGGCCGCCCGCCGCGTCAGGCTCTGCACGCACTGTTCACGGGTGAGCGGCGGCCGGTAGAGGTAGCGGGCGACCTCGGGCAGGCCCTGGAAGGCGTGCAGGTCGTCGAGGTCATCCGGCGTGAACGGACGCAGCAGGAGCCGTTCGGTGCTGACGGGCAGCAGCGAGAGCACGGTCATCGATCGTTTCCTCCCCGAGAACTGCCCGCCAGCCTAACCGGCCGGACCGCGAAGCCCACTCCGATTAACGGCCGCCAGGCCGCCATCGGCCGCCGTGGGCCGCCGCGGGCCGCCGTGGGCCGCCGGACCTGAGTACACGTACTCAGGCCATCCCCGCGGCCGTGCGACAGAATCGGCCGCCGGAACGAGATCGCGGAGGGGACGGCGGGAGCGTGGGCATGCCCTGGGGGACGTCGCGGCGGATCGACGGAATCGCCTGCTGGCGGGCGGTCGTGGGATCCCGGACGGCCAGGTCGGCGCTGGTGGGGGCCGGGCTCGGCGCGGTGGCGCTCCTGCTCACCGCACTGCCGTGGCAGCGCCTCCTCCCGTGCGATCCGCAGCAGGGGTGGAGCTGCCTGGGGTGGGCGCTGCTGCTCGCCCCGGCGGCCGCCCTCCTCGTCTTCCTGACGAGCTGGCTGGCGCTGCGGCTGGCGGGCGTCCGGCCGGCCTGGCGGGTGGCCGCCGCGGCCGTCGTCCTCTCCTGGCTGCAGTTCGAGCTCGAGGCCCGGGCCGGGGCCTGGAGCCTGCCGGACGGGTTGCTGCCACTCGCCGACGCGGCGCTGTTCGCGATCGCGGCCGCCCTGACCGTGCCCGGGCCGCTCCTGTGGCGGCGCTGGGCCGTGCTGTTGGTCGTCCTCGCCCTGCTCTGGCCGCTCTCGGCGCTCGTCGGGGACCACCGCACGGACGACCGCGCCCGGAACGAACTCACCGACGTGGGCGTCCCGTTGTACGCACCCGATGTCGCCGGCTACCGCCTGCGGACTCCGCTGACCAGCAAGCCCGGCTCGTGGTTCGGCTTCCTCCTGCTGCCCGACCGTCAGGGCGTCGACCCCGACGACCTGAACCGCTGGGCCATCCGGGTGACCGTGGAGCCCTTGACGCCCGCCTTCAGGCCACCCGTCTGCGATGCGACGAGCCTCGGCAGCACGGTCGGAGCCGAAGGCTGCGAACAGGTCTCGCCCGACGCCTGGCGCAGGGCCAATCCCTATGTCGTCTTCTACTTCGTCCGCCGCGACGACTACCTGATCGTCATGTCGGCGGACGGAAAGGAGAACACCGAAGCCGATCTGCGCAAGCTGGCGTCGACGCTGTCCGTCCGAACCCCCGACTACTTCCTCCGCTGAGCCGCCCGCGCTCCCGGTGGTCCTCCGGGGCCGACACGAGCCGCTGTCCTCCCGTACGACAGCCGCCCGCCCCGTCCACCTAAGCTGTCCCCACGCGGTGACCGGGGAGGGACAGCGGGTGGATCGGTACAACGTCACGAACACCATCGACGGGGGAACCCAGAAGACGGTCATCCAGGTCGGCTCGATGACGGTCCGGACAGCCCCCGCCCCGGCCGCCCCCGCCCCGCCGAGCGACCCGTGGGTCCGCGCCGTCCTGGACTCCGGAATCTGGGCCCACGCGGCGCAGCGCGACACCGAGCCCCACCGGCGACACGCCGCCCGGCTGGCCGAACGGCTGGCCACCGTCCGGGACGGCGCCGAGCAGCACACCGCCGGGGACCCCTGGGCCGACCCCGGGTTCGCGACGCGGTTCGCGGACCGCGTGGAGTGGCTGCTCGGTGAGCCCGACGGCGCGCTCGACCTCTACCCGGCCGAGGCCGGACTGCTCGTCCTGCTGCCCTACCTCTACCAGACCCACCAACTCCTGCTCACCGCCTCCCGACTCGAGGCCGACCCCACCGACCTGCGGCCACGGCACGGAGCGACCGGATGGCGCGCCGGCTACCAGTCCTTCCTGACCGGCCACGACCTGCTGGTGAACCGGGCCGAACTGCGCCCGCAGGCAGCATCGGCGACCGGCTGGTGGCTGTACCGCCACTGGCTCGCGCAGGACGACAAGGGCATGGCGGCCCTGGCCGCCCTCGAAGCCGAACTCACCGCGGACAGCGGTCCGTTGACCGAGGCAGTGGGCATCCGGCGCCTGGCCAGGCTCCTCGCCGGCCTACGGATCGGCGCCGACATCTGCAACCCCGAGCACCTCGGCCAGCTGGAGGCCGACGAACTCCTGCCCGGCCCCGGCCGCCAGCGCATCCGCGAGCGGCGGGCCGGCCTGCTGCTGGCCGTCGCCTACGGCGCCGCGATCGAACCCGCCGTGCTCCCCGACACGGTGGTCGAGCACATCGGGGTCCCGAACCCGGTCGATCTCGACGGGCTGCGGCGGACCCTGGCCACGACGGCGTGGGGCGGCTCCCCCGAGCTGCCGGTCCTCAAGGCAGTCTGCGAGCACGAGGCCGTCGTGGAGGCCCTGCGCGAGCACGCGGCGCGCCTGGACGGGCTGCTCCTCGCAGTCGGGCGCGCCGTGCCCGACCGGATCGCCCAGCCCATGCCGCCCCTGCCCACGCGGATCTCCGCAGACGGCGTCGTCCCGGCGGAGGGGACCTTCACCAGCGGCGCACGGTTCCGACTCGACGACCGCCGGGTGCGCGGCCTGCTGACCGGCACCCAGCTCTACAAGGACCGCGACCTCGCCGTACGCGAGCTGTACCAGAACGCCCTCGACGCCTGCCGCTACCGCAGGGCCAGAACCCAGTACCTGGAGCGCTCCGGCCGGCCCTTCCACCCGTACGAGGGCCGGATCGACTTCGTCCAAGGCGTCGACGAGGACGGCCGCGAGTACTTGGAGTGCACCGACGACGGCATCGGCATGGGCGAGGCGGAGCTGCGCGGCGTGTTCTCCAACGCCGGCGCCCGCTTCGCCGAGCAGCCCGACTTCCTGCTGGAGCAGGCGCAGTGGGAACGCGTCGAACCCCCGGTCCGGCTCCACCCCAACAGCCGGTTCGGAATCGGCGTCCTGTCGTACTTCATGCTCGCGGACGAGATCCGGGTGGAGTCCTGCCGCATGGGGCTCGACGGCATGCCAGGACCGCTGGTGGAGGCGCACATCCTCGGGCCCAACCACCTGTTCCGGATCGTCGAGAAGGAGGAGAGCAGCGGTAAACCCGGCACCCGGGTGCGGCTGTACCTGCGGGAGCGGCGCCGCTCCTGGTCCGGGCTGAACGCCCTCGCCAAGGTGCTGTGCATCGCCGAGTTCCCGACGGCGGCGCAGCACGGCGGGCGGAGAAGGGAGTGGAAGCCGGGGGTGTTCGGACGGTCGGGTATCGGAGCGGGCGACCGCCTGGTGGAATGGACCGACAGCCCCGAGGGCGCGCAGGTGATCTGGTGCAAAGATGGCGGCCAACTGCTGGTGGACGGCCTTCGGATCGAACCGCACGAGCGCGTCGGGGTGCTGTCAGGCGACCGGGGTGTCGTGGTGAACCTGAGCGGGGACCACGCCCCGAGACAGCTCAGCACCGATCGTCTCACGGTGCTCGAGGACGTGTCCCCCCGCGTCGAGGAACTGCTGGCGGGCGCGGCACCCGCCCTGGTGGCGAGCGGAGCGAAGTTCTTCACCCCGACGTGGCTGCGGAACGTCGCCGAGAGCAGCCCGCGGACAGCGGATCTGGTGGCGGAGGCGGCCTACGGGTCCGGAGCCGGCTTCCGTAAGCACGGACAACCGACGGATCTCGCCACAGCCGGTTGGTTCCCACTGGACCAGGCGATCCACGAAGGCCTCCTGACAACCAGCAGCCGCACGCCACGACCGACGGACACGGGCTTCCACGCGCTACCCGACCACATCCTGCTCTGGCGGATGCTCGCCCACGGAAGCACCGATCTGCTGCGTCAGCTCGTCGAACTGGTACCGGAACTGGCTGGCCCGCACCACGTGGCCAGGGCTTGGCCGTCGGACCTGGAGGTGCTCACCGGAAACCGGGGTTTCGCCCACACCGGACGGGCGGACGTGTTCACTGCCGCTCGTCGCCTCGGCTGTAGTCCGGCCGGCCCAGCGGAACGGCGGAGGCTCTTCGGAGTGGACGACCTCGTTGTCGCCGAGACTGCCGACTCGAATGACCGGGACGGTTCGGACATGCGCTGGATCGATGACCAGCACGGTCGCCGCCGCTCGTTCGAATCGATCGGCGGCCTGCTGGAGGTCGGCGCGACGCTCGGAGTGAGCGCGGCGCAAGCGGCGGCACGGCTGCGAGCGTACGGCATAGCCGTCGTGCCCGAGGATCTGCCGGAAGGCGCCCCTGACGAGACGGATCTCCAACTGCTCTACCGGGACGGCGAAGTCGCCATGGGCAACCCGATCTGGAACGACGGGCCCGTACCACCCGGCCACGTGGCCCAGGCCGCTCTACAGACCGGACTGAGCCCGCTGGAGGTCCGGCGTCGACTCGAACACTATGGCCTGACGGTGGAGCCGTTCGAGTTTCCCGAGCGACCGGACGAGATGTATGTCGACTGGCTCAGCCGGGACCACGACGGGATGTGGCCGTGGGCGAGTGCCGCCGGGCCACTTCCGCCCTGGCAGCTGATGTCCGCTCAGGAATGGTCGGGCATGTCCGCCGACGACGTGCGGGCCGAGTACGAGCGCCTCGGCTTCACCCTGCCGCCACGGCCGAACTGCCGGGAGTCACTGGACGACTTCGACCTGCTGGCCGGTGAGTGGGAGGTCGACTGGTCGCCCTTCCGAACGGACCGTGCCCCGACCTTCCACCAGCTCATGGAGGTGGCGGAGAATCTGGGGCTCAGCCTGCGGGCACTGACCAGCCGGCTGGCCGCGTACGGGGTGCGAACGGGCATGGTCCTGCCACCGCGCCCGACCGAGCTCGATCGCGAACTGTTCCGCTACGAGGACATGGCCCAGAGCATCTCGGACGACGACGTCTGGTGGTACTGGCTGAGCCCGGACGACGAGATCCCGTTCTACCTGCTGGTCCTTGCCGCCAGGGACCTGGGCCGACGTCCCCGGGAACTGGCGGCCCGGCTGCGCTCCTACGGTCTGCGCGTGTCCCGCGACGACCTCCCGCCCGGTCTCACCCATGGAGCGGCCCTGCGTCTGCTGACGGCCGACGGTCTGGTGATGCCCGGCCCGAAGGACCCGCCGATGCTGCTCGCTCATCTCGTCCGCGTCGCCCGGTGTGTCGACCTGCCCGTGCAGGAGACAGCCCAGCACCTCCGCGACCTCGGCGTCCACGTCGGTGACCTCGCGGCCACCGTGCGGGCGGCTCTGGCACGCGTGCCGCTCGCCTGACCGGCCAGGACGTCCCCGGCGTAGCACCGCAGGCCCCGCGCCGGGACCGGCCGGACCCTGCCGAAGTCGGCGTTCGGTGGTGCCATGGAAGTACGAACGGCCGGGTCCACGGGCTCGGCCCCGTACCGAGTCAGTCGGATACCGAAAGTCACCGACGGCAACGCCTCACCGACCGAGGAGTCCCACCATGACCTCCGAAAGCCCCGACGACCCCGGCGCTCCCGTCGTCCTCGGCGTCGACGCCCACGAAACCGGCTCGATGGCCGCCGCCTGGGCCGCCGACGAGGCCGCCCGCAAGGGCCTGCCGCTGCGGCTGGTGCACGCCGTGCCGTCGCTGTACCGCGAGTTCCGCCCGTTCGACGAGGGCCGCTACCACAAGGCCCTGCGCGAGCGGGCCGACCGGGCGCTCGACCGGGCCGCCGCCGTCGCCCGGCAGCGCCACCCCGGGCTGGCCGTGACCGCCGTCGTGGCCGAGGACGTCCCGGCGCCCGCGCTGTGTCGGGAGTCCCGCCGGGCCTCGCTCGTCGTCCTCGGCTCCCGGCGGCTGAGCCGGGTGGAGGAGGCGCTGAGCACGTACTCGGTGGCCGTGCCGGTCAGCGCCCAGGCGCACTGCCCGGTGGTCGTGGTCCGCGACCCCGAGCACACCACCCAGGACCCGCCGTACGTGGTGCTCGGCGTGGACGGCAGCCCGTCCTCGGAACCCGCCGTCGACTTCGCCTTCGCGTACGCGGACGAGCGCCGGGCCGCACTGCGCGTCCTGTGGGTCTGGCAGCGCCCGCCGGCCGGCAGCCCGGACGAGCCCGCCACCGAGCAGTTGCTGCACCGCCTGCTCTTCGAGTCCACCGCGGGACGCCACGAGCACCACCCGGACGTGACCGTGACCCACGAGGTCGTGCACGGCCACCCGGTCGAGGAGCTGGCCCGCGCCGGCGAGCACGCCCTCGCCGTGGTCGTCGGCCGGCGCGGCAACGGCGGGTTCACCGGCATGCGCCTCGGCTCCGTCCCCCACGGCCTGCTCCGCCGCGCCCACTGCCCGGTCGTCACCGTGCCCGCTCACCCGCAGTGAGCCCGGACCGGCCGCGTCCTGCGTTCGGCCCCCACTCGCTCCGCCACTTCCGCCCCTGAGGAGTCCGCCAGTGACCGACCACACCCGCACCCACCTGCTCACGGCCATCGACCTCGCGGCCTCCGCCCGCGCCCACGGCAACCACCCCTTCGGCGCGCTGCTGACCGACCTGGACGGAGGCGTCCTGCTCACGGCCGAGAACACCGTGCTGACGGACCACGACGTCACCGCCCACGCGGAGACCAACCTGGTCCGGCAGGCCTGCCGCACCCTGGCCCCGCACCTGCTCAACGGGACCGTCCTGTACAGCAGCACCGAGCCCTGCGCGATGTGCGCCGGAGCGATCTACTGGAGCGGCATCCGGCAGGTCGTCTACGCGCTCTCCGCCAGCGACCTGAACGCCATCGCCGGGGTGGACCCGGACGAACCGGTGCTCGACCTGCCCTGCCGCCAGGTCTTCGCCGCCGGCGGCAGCACCGTGGCGGTCTCCGGCCCGCACCTCTTCGAGGAGGCCTCCGCCGTGCACACGGGGTACTGGGGCTGACGGACGACGGAATGGGAGGACAGCCCCCGGACGTCCGGTCCCGCAGGCCGAGCGGCGCGGGGGGCACGAGTGGCACGAGTGGCAGGAGACGGCGATGAGCACGACGGAACCCCTCCCCACGGAGACCGACGCCTGGGTGGTGGACCGCCCGGGGCCGGTCGGCGGTCCCGGGCCGGGACCACTGGCGTGGCAGCGGCGGCCGCTGGAGGCGCCCGGGCCGCGGGAGATCCTGGTGGAGGTGGAGGCCTGCGGGGTGTGCCGCACCGACCTCCACCTCGCGGAGGGGGACCTCTCCCCCAGGACGGCCCGGTGCACCCCCGGGCACGAGGTGGTCGGCCGCGTGCTCGCGGTCGGCGCGGACCCCGAGGGGTTCGGCGTCGGGGACCGGGCCGGGGTGGCCGGGGCCGCAGGCGCGGCGGGCGTACGACGCGCCGAAGGAGGACTTCCCCGGGGTGGGCCCGGCGCGGATCAGCCGGGCAGGGAGGCGAACGCCACGCTCGCGGACTTCGTCTGCGCGAGCACGAGCAGTCGCTTCGACACCGTGTCGTAGCGCAGCCCGAGCGAGGTGAGGGTGGGCAGCACCTCCTGGGGCCTCTTCAGCTCCGGCAAGAACTTCTTCGGCTTCCCCTGGCACGGCCAGGGATGAGGACGAGGGGACCCCGCCCGGCGGGCGGGGTCAGCCGAGGTCGAAGGTGTTCGGCAGGCCGAGGCGGTAGCGGGCCTCGTCGACCAGCTTGAGCGGTTCCAGCTCCGGGGGCCGGAACAGGCCCCAGACCCGGCAGCGTTCGGCGGTCGAACCGTCCGCGTCCAGCAGGGCGTTGACGGCGCGGCGCGCGGACTCGTTGGCGCCCTCCATGGTGGCCAGGTCGACCTCGGTGCGGACGTAGTCGCCGGCCAGGAAGAAGTTGCCCACCGCGGTCGTGGCGGAGGGCCGGCGGTAGAGCGTTCCGGCGGGGTGGACCAGCAGTTGCTCGCGGTTGGCCGGCGCCGGCCCGCCCAGACCGGTGACGGCCGGGTCGAGGAACCACGAGTGCACGTCCGCGTCGGCCGGCCACCCGGCACCGGGCCGGTCGAAAGCCCGCCGGCACTGCGCCCAGACCTCGCGGGCCACCTCCTCGCGGGTGCACTCCTTGGCCGTGCGGCCGTAGAGGATCCCGGGCCTGTCCCACTCCGAGACGCAGACCGACAGGCAGTCGCGCACCGTTCCGTCGCCGTAGGCGGCCGCGAAGTCCCGGTCCCAGAACTGCGCCTGGCCGACCGCGGTGAGCGACCACGGGGAGTCCAGGCAGACGGCGTGGCCGTGCACCGACCTCACCGGGCGGCGCAGGTAGAACTGGATGCCCGTCATCCAGTCCGTGCCGATCGCGTCGCAGCGCGCCAACTGCGGATCGGCGGCGCGCAGTTGCGGGCCCCAGGTGGCGCGGGCGTGCTCGACCGGCAACGCGCTGAGGTAGTGGTCGGCCCGTACGGTCTCGGGGTCGCCGCCGCCGGCCGGTGCCACCCGCACCCCGGCGATCCCGCCCTCGGCGTACAGCACCTCCAGCACCTCGGTCCCGGTACGGAACTCGACGCCCAGCGAGGCGAGATGGGCTGCCCACGGGTCGATCCAGGCCTCGCTGGTGGGGCCGTTCAGCACCCGGTCGGGCTGTCCGTCGCCGCCGCGCCCGAGCAGGCCGTTCAGCAGGAAGGCCTCGACGACGGTGCGGGCCACCGTACGGGTGCTGGCCTGCTCGGCCCGGGTCGCGACCAGGTCCCGGGTCAGGCCGACCCCGAGCAGGCGCTGGTAGTCGTGGGACATCCGCCCGGCCCCGATGAAGTCCCACCACGGCACCCGCTCCCACTGCTGCTCGCGGCGCAGGTCGCAGCTGGTCAGGTGGACCAGGAGCCGGTCCACGAAGTAGGCCAGCTCGTCGGCGGGCAGGTGCAGCACCTCGTCCAGCGCACCGCCCAGGATCCGCCGCAGGCTGTCCGGGGCCAGGTCACCCAGGTCGAGCGGCCGGGTGAGGGACCGGAACGGGAGCAGCAGGCCCGGGCGCGGGGCGTCGAAGGCCAGCAGCGCCTGGGTGGCGGCGCGCAGGTTGTCGTGGACGCCACCGGGGTTGCCGGGGACGGGGATGCGGCGCAGGGTGTCCGGCAGGTTGCGGTAGAAGCCGGGGAAGAACCGGAAGCCGTGCTCCCCCGGCAGCGCCCGCCGGCCGCCGGCCGCACTGCCCGGCACGTCCATGCTCCTGGCCTTGCCCCCGAGCGCTGCGTGGTACTCGTACACCGTCACCCGGTAGCCGCGCTCGGCGAGTTCGTGCGCCGCGCTCAACCCGGACACCCCGCCGCCCAGGACCGCCACGCTCCGCCCCGGGCCGCCGCGGGCGCCGGCGCCCGCGGCGCGCGGAAGCGCGGCGGCACCGGCCGCTTGCCCGACAGCCATGGCGCCGCCCAGCGCGGCGGCCCCGGCGAGGAACTGGCGGCGCGTCCGCCCGTTCGCCGCGGCCTCCGGCAGGCCTTCCGTCGACCCCATGATGCGCGCACCTCCACTCCCTGGCCGCCCCGGACGGCGGGTGCGGCCCCCGGTGTGCAACGACCGGAACCGGCGCCGGTCACCACCCGTCGCCGGCCCGGTTGCGGGGCCGGCGCGGGTGTGGCGGCCGGGGACGGTGGGGTCGTCCTCCGGCATGGTGGTCTCGCGCAGGCCGAGGGGCCGGACGATCCGGCGGTCGACCTCCTGCTGCCAACTGCGTCCGGTGATCCTCTCGATGAGCATTCCGAGCAGGATGTAGTCGGTGTTGGAGTAGTGCCAGTCCACACCTCGGTGCTGCGGTTCCTGGAGCGGTTCACCGGGGTCCGGTCGGCCACCGTCACCGACTGGCGTCGCCGCACCTTCGGGGACCTGACCTCGGCCTTCCAGTTCCATCGCGGCGTGCGCCGGGCCCCGGCGCCGCCCGCGACCGCCGCGCAACTCGAACTGGCCGAGTACGAGGTGGCGCACTGTCCGGCGCCCACCCTGCCGGGCGCGGGCCAGCAGTTCCCCGTCCAGGAGCCGGGCTACCGTCCGCACCTGCCCCATGGACCCCACGGGCCCCACGGCCTCGGTAGCGCTCGACCGCTTTCGGCCCGGGGCCGGGCCCGGGTCTTGATCCGGGTCCAGACCCGAGCCCCGGGCCGGGCCCCGGGCCCCGGGCCCGGCTCACACCGTGCCGCAGGTGTGGAAGCCCCTCGGCTCGCCGGGTGGCTGAGCGTCAGTAGGCGGCCTTGGCACGGTCGTTGAACCAGTCGGGCAGGCTTGCCCACCATTCACCCGCGCCCGCGTCGAACGTCATGCCGTCGCCCGACAGGTGCACGACCTGCCCGGAGTAGGCGGCCCAGCTCCTGAGCGAGGAGACCTTGTGGTTGACCAGGACCGGGAAGACCGTCCAGGTCCCGATCTTGAACTCCCAGCAGTCACCCGAGTAGTTGTAGTCGGTGAACACCTGCCCGTACCCGGCCTGCCCGTAGTGGGTGCAGTTGCCCGCCGCGTGGGCACCGGGCACAGCGGCGCCCAGCGCCGCCACGGTCGCCACGGCGACCATCCCCGCCTTGAGGCGGGGCAGTCCGAACGTCCGGGACATCTCGGTCCTCTCCTGACATGGTGTCTGCCACACGTGATGATGACAACGACGTCGGGCCCCCGACCAGTGGGAGGCCCGTACCGGTAGGAGTTCGTGATCCGGCGTCGACGGATTCCGGACGGATCTCCGGCCCGGTGCCGGCTCCCCGCCATCCGCGGGTACCGGCCGGCTACGAGTCGGTGAGAGCGCCGTCGCTCCCCGCCTGGACCACGCTGGTGCCGAAGCGCCACGCATCGATGTCGCGATAGCGGATCGGCCCGGGGCCGCGGCCGATGTTGCTGCCGACCAGGTGGAGACGTTCGGTCCACCACGGCCGGCCCACGAACCCGGTGAGGCCGGCCGCGGCCAGCGGAACGCTGACGGCGTCGTCGCGGCGGGCGCGTGCCAGCGTCAGATGGGGGCGCAGCGGCCGCTCCCTGAACTCGATCCCGCAGGACCTGACCAGGTCCCGGACGTCGGCGGCGAGCAGGTGCAGCTGCTCCAGGTCTCCGTCGATCCCGCTCCACAGCAGTCGCTGGTCGAAGTGGCCGCCGCCGCGCAGGCGCAGGTTCAGGGCGGGGTGCGACGCGGCGGCACCGGCCAGCGCCGATCGCAGCGGCGGCACCGCCGTGGACGGCAGTTCGCCGAGGAAGGCCAGGGTGATGTGCCAGTCCTCGATCCGGTTCCACCGCAGTCGCGGGTACCCGGCGTAGGCGGGTTGCAGGGCCCGGGCCAGCTCGTCCTTGGCGTCGTCGGGCGGAGCCAGTGCGATGAAGACGCGCAGGGTCGAGCGTTCGGGGTGATCGTCCACGAGGGGGGAGGGTAGCCGAGGGCGGGTCGACCGTGCTCGCTCCTGCCGGACGGGCCGGGCCCAGCCGTGAGTTCGGGTGGAGGACGGCCCGTCCACCCGGACGACGTCCTGAGTGATCCCGGGCAACGCCGGTAGGCCGCCGCCCGGGCGACGGTGGGCCCAGTAGATCGGCTCAGTAGACCAGCTCAGTAGATCAGGTAACCCGGACGGTGCCCTTCGTCGTCGATCTCCCCGGTGGCCTGGGTCCGCAGTTTGTGGGCCAGTTCCTCCAGGGCCCGGGAGGCCGCGACCTCCTCGCCGATCCTGGCGAGCGGACGGTCGTCCGCGCTCTTCGTGGACTCGCCGTGCGCGCTCAGGCCGGGCGCCCTCGCGCCGGTCAGCCTGGCCTCGCACGTCGTGTGCACGCCGTCTTCGTCGAAGCTCAGCTCCACGTCCCACTCGTTGTGCATGCCACACCTCCTGGCGGCGGCCCCCGTCGCGCTGTCCGGACCGGCACGGACGGAGGCCCGCAGCGGCCGCTCTCACCAGCGTGCGCCTGCCTGGCCGCTGGCGGCAAGCGCTACCGGGGGCGCCCGGCGCGCGGCGCGCCGTGTCGTCGCGCGACCGGCCCAGGCACCCGCCCGGCGGTAGGCTGACGGGAGCGGCCGCGACGCCCGACCCACCCCTCGGACTCGTCGGCGCGGCGCGGGCAGCGACAACCTGGTGGTCCCTCCGTGGCGGTCTTCCTCCTCGCTCTCAGTGCGGCCTGCTGTCTGGGGCTCGGCTTCGTCCTCCAGCAGCACGCGGCGCAGCGAGCCCCGCAGCCCGATCTGCTGCACTGGCGGCTGCTGCTCGACCTGATGCGGATGCCGCAGTGGCTGGTCGGCACCGGGTTCATGGTCAGCGGGCTGATCCTCTCCGCACTCGCCCTCAACCAGGGCGAGGTGTCGCTGGTCGAGCCGCTGCTGGCCACCAATCTGATCTTCGCCATGGCGTTGGCCCGGGTGTTGACCCGTCAGACCCTGGGACGCTCCGGCTGGGCCGGGGTGCTGCTGCTGGCCCTCGGGGTGACGGCCTTCATCGTGGCCGGGCAGCCGACGGGCGGTGGGCCGCTCGCCGGGGAGCTGCGGCACTGGCTGGTGGTCGGAACGGTGGTCGGGCTGGTCCTGCTGCTGGTCTCGATGGCCCGGCGGCTGCCGCTGTTCGAGGAGGCGACCCTGCTGGCGCTCGCCGCCGGACTGCTCTACGGCCTCCAGGACGCGCTGACCCGGACCACCACCCAGCGCCTCGACCACGAGGGCCTGGCCGCGGTGCTGCGCAGCTGGCAGCCGTACGCGGTGGTGGCGGCGGGGGTGGTCGGGCTGCTGCTGGTGCAGAGCGCCTTCGAGGCCGCGCCGCTGCGGATGTCCCTGCCGGCGCTGACCGCCGCCCAGCCGCTGGCCGGGATCGCCTGTGCGGTGGGCTTCCTCGGCGACCGGTTGCGGGTGACCCCGGCCGCGCTGGCCTGGCAGGCGGCCGGGATGCTGGCGATCGTGATCGGGGTGATCGTGATCGGCCGCCATCCGGCGATGCCCGGAACCGCCGGCGACACCCTGGAGAGCATCGGGGCGTTGCCGGAGGAGCCGGAGGAGCCGGAGGAGAAGGCAGAGGAAGCGGCGGGGGAGAAAGCACAGGACGAGGCCCGGAAAGACGTGCGGGGCGGGCCGGAGGAGAAGCCGACCGGCGATCCCCCGGAGAGCGGCCGCCCCGGGAGCAGCGGTTAGGCCGCGCTGTGCTGGAGCGCGCGGGCGGACGCCGTGGCCGGTGGGGTGGTCACGCTCGCGGGGTGGCGTGCCTGGTCCGTGCCCACCGGACCGGCCGGCCCGAGCGTCCTCCGCTCGCCGCGCTCCCCTGGTGCTGGGCCTGCGCCAGTTGATCGAGGCGCTGGTCTGGCTCGGTACGGGGGGCGGGCGGCCGGACGGCCTCGCCGGCGCGGCCGGTACCGCCTGGACGGTGGTCGCCCTGCCGCTGCTGCCCGTGTTCGTTTCCGCCGCCGTGTGGTGCGCGACCAGCGGTCCGCGCCGACGGATGCTCGCCACACTGACCCTGCTCGGTGCGGCGGTCGCCGTCCCGCTGGCCGTGGCCGTCGTGTCCCGCCCGGTGACGGCCACCGTGCGCGGCCACACGCTCGGCTACGCGGTCGGCGTACCGAACCCGGCCCTTCTGCTGGCCGGTTATCTTCTCGCCACCATCGGCTCCTTCCGGTGAGCGGCGACCCGCTGCTCCGCCGTCTCGGTCTCCTCACCGGTGCGGGTGCTGTGGTCGATGCTCTGCTCTGGCGCCTCGCCTTCGTCTCCACCTGGTGTGCCCTCGCCATCCTGGCCGGCCCGGTGCTGCTTCACCGGGCGGGCCGTCGCCCGGCGGGCGCGCCCGCCCCCGCCGCCGGCCGGGCCCGTCAGCCGCGCCGACGGGCGGCTTACGCGCTGTGCGCCGGTTCCGGCTCGGCCACCGCACCGCCCGCACCGTTCGCGTTGCGCAACTCGCCTGCGTTGCCCGCCTCGCCTGCGCCATCCGCGTGCCCGCGGAGGCGGTCCATCTCACGCCACTCGGGGCGCAGCCCGGCCAGCGTGGTGGTGGCGAAGTACAGGGCTCCGCTGGCGATCAGGCTGGGTATCAGCCCGACCATGGCGACCGCCGCACCGGCGACCAGCCCGCCGAGCGGGATGCCAGCCCAGGCGAGGGAGCCGCTGAGGGCCTGGACGCGGCCCAGCAGGTGGCGGGGCACCCGCTCGAAGAGCACCGCGCCGAGGATCGGGTTGAGGAAGCCCCCGCCGAAGCCGCCGATCGCGAAGACCGTGAGCACCAGCCACATCGGCGCGCCAAGGGCGAGCACCAGGAAACGCGGTATGCCGCACAGCAGGAAGCCCGCGAAGAAGACCGTCCGGCGGGGCAGCCGGGAGGCGACGGCCGCCGCTATCAGGCTGCCGACGACCGCGGTGGCGCCCATGACGGCCGTCATCAGGCCGATGGCGGCCGGGCCGTTGCCGGACTCCCGCGCCCAGACCGGGACGAGAACGGTGGTGAAACCGGCGTCGATCAGGTTGGTGATGCCGACCATCACGGTGACGGTGAGCAGCAGCGGCTCCGAGCGCAGGAAGGTGAAGCCCTCGCGGAACATCCGCCAGTAGCCCGCGGGCTGCTCCTCCTCGGTCGGGTCGGCGGCAGCGGCCGGCACCGCCGAGCGCCCCATGCCGCGCGGGAGCGCGACCGCGATGATCAGCGATCCGAGCGCGAAGGTGCCCGCGTTGACCGCCAGCCCGGCGAGCGGGCCGACCAGGGCGACCAGCCCGCCGCCGACCGCCGGGCCGACGGTGGAGGCCAGCCGCTCGGCGACACCCGACAGCCCGGTGGCGCGCTCCATCGGCACCCGGGCGCGGTCGGCCGCCTCCGGGACCATGACGGACTTGGCCAAGTCCCCCGGGCCGCGCATCGCCCCGATCACCGCGACCATCACCAGCAACACCTGGAACGGGAGCAACCCCTGCGCGTGCAGCAGCGGGATCAGCCCGGCCGCGACCGCGCTGGCCGCGTCCGTCGTCCAGGACACCGTCCGCGGCCCGATCCGGTCCACCAAGGGCCCGGTCAGTGCCTTGACCGCCACGTACGGCGCCATCTCGGCGAAGGCGACCAGGCCCGTCATGGTGGCGCTGCCGGTGGTAGCCAGGACGAACCAGGGCAGGGCGATCGCCGAGACGCGGGTGCCCGTCACCGAGACGACGGAGGCGGTCAGTACCCCGACGAGCGGGCGGAAGCTGCGCCCGGGCCCGTCGGTGGCGGTTCTCGTGGTGGTGGTGCTCGTCATGTGGTTCCCCCCTCGTCGGTGTCGTCGCGCACGTCCGGCAGGACGTGGACGACGACGGACACCTGCTCCGATCCCTCCGGAACCGGCCCTTCGGCGCCCAGCCAGCGGTAGCGCCGTATCACTTCGCTCAACTCGCCGGACAGCTGCTCGGCCTCGGCGGGCGTCAACTGCAGTACCAGGTCGCTCAGGTTCACCGCCTTGCGCCAAGCCCGCGGCATCGCCTCGAAGGCGTCCAGCGTGCGCTGGGCCGCCAGGGTGTGCGCGGCCAGCACGGACCGCAGATAGCCGGCGGCCTCGCCCAGCTGCTCGTCCGCCATGTCGTCCACCGTCCAGACCGTGAGCCGGTGGGCCGAACGCCACCAGCGCTCGCGGGCGTTACCGCGCCCCTCGTCCTCCTCGACGAAGCCCGCGGCGGCGAGCTGGCGCAGGTGGTAGCTCGTCGCGCCGGAGTTGATCCCCAGCTCCGCGGCGAGCCGCGTCGCCGTGGAGGGGCCGTACTTGCGCAGCAGACCCACCACCCGCAGACGTACGGGGTGTGCCATCGCCCGCATGCTCTCGGCGGTGAGGGCGACGGCGCGCTGGTCGTCGCTGTGCTTCCAGCCGTGCTCTTCGGTCATGGCAGGAGACTAGAACCGCAAAGGGTTCTTTGCAAAGGGTTTTTTGCGAAGAACCCTTTGCGGTTCGGTCGGCTTTGCGGTCCGGCTCTGCGGTTCGGCTCTGTGCGGTTCGTCGAGGGGGACCGCGCCCGGACCCCGGGCCCGCCAGTCGGCGGGTGCCCGGCCGGCCGCTCGGCGGGGGCCCCGGGACGGACCGCGGACCGGAGCGGGATTGTCACCCGGGCGGCCGAGGGCGCAGGCTGGCAGGAAGGGCCCGGAGGTCGGCCCACCGCGGTCGGCCGCGGATCGGATCACGGCCGCCGGGGAGCACGAGGGGCAGGGCGATGGCACGCGGGAGGCTCTGGGGCTACGTCGCGTCGGGAGTCCGGGCGCTCGGCGCGCTCGGCGGCACCGTCGGGGCCGTCGGGGCGGGCGGCACCGGACGCCGGGGCCGGCCCGGACGGGTGGGCGCACGGGCGAGGGCCGAGGCCCAGGAGGGCCCCGGCCCGTACTCGCCGGGCGCGCCGGCCGCGCCCAGGGCGCTCAGCCGCACGGAGCTGGAGCGGCTGCGGTGGACGGGCCGACAGGAGGGTTGCGAGCCGACGGCCCGGCACGTCCAGGTGGCCGAGGTGCTCCGCCGGGTGGTGCGCGGCGGCGACCGGGCGGCGGCCGTGACGGTGCGGGTGGCGCCCGGACTCCCGGTGGTGGCCGGGGACGCCCGCCGGCTGGAGGCCGCCGTCGCCGGCCTGGTCGACCACGCGATCCGGCGCAGCCCGCTGGGCGGCCGGGTGCTGGTCCGGGCCGACGTCGCGGGCGGCGCCTCCGTGCTGCGGGCGCCCGGCAGGACGGCGGAGACCCTCGGCCGGGTGGAGATCCGGGTCTCCGACCAGGGTGCCCACGAGCCCTCCGAGGCACGCGCGTGGCTGATCGGGGGCGGACGGACGGACGGCCCGGTGGGGCCCGCCCTGCGGAGCCTGGTGGTGGCCTCGGGCGCCCGGCTCGCGGTGGAGCCCACCCCCGGCGGCGGGCTCACCGTCATCCTGCTGCTGACCGTCGCGTACGACTGACCCCGGGACGACCGACGACCGGGCCCCCTGTAGGGCGGCCCCCGGGAGTCCGCCTCCGGAAGTCCGCCCCCGGGAGACCGGCCCCGTACGACCCGCGGAGTACGCCCGCTCACCGCCGCTCCACCCGGCGGAGCGCACACCCGGCAGGCCCATGCCGCCGCCCCTAGACTTGCCCCATGCCCCGGCTCAACGACCAGGTCAGGGAACTGCTCCAGGAGTACGCCGACCTGATCAACATCACCGGCGGGGACGCCTTCCGGGCCCGCGCCTACGAGAAGGCCGCCCGCGCGGTCGGCGGCCACCCCGAGGACCTGGCCGACCTGGACGTCAAGGGCCTGCAGCAGATCCCCGGCGTCGGCAAGTCCACCGCCGAGAAGATCGCCGAGTACCTCGCCACCGGGACCATCCCCGCCCTGGAGGCGCTGCGCGCCGAGATCCCGTCCGGCGTGCGGGAGATGATGGCCGTCCCCAGCGTGGGGCCGAAGCGCGCCCTGGCCCTCTACCGCGACCTGGGGATCGCCTCGGTGGACGAACTCGCCGCGGCCGCCCGCGCCGAGAAGCTCGCCGACCTGCCCGGCTTCGGCGAGCGCAGCGGCGAGAAGATCCTGCACGGCATCGACCTGATGCGGCAGTCCGGCGGCCGCACCCTGCTGGACACCGCCACCGAGCTGGCCGAGCAGCTGGTCGCCGCGCTCTCCGCCGTCCCCGGCTGCACCCGCTGCGCGTACGCGGGCTCACTGCGCCGGATGCGCGAGACGGTGGGCGACATCGACGTGCTCGCGACCGCCGAGGACTCCGCCCCGCTGATGGCCGCGCTCACCGAACTCCCGTACGTCACCGAGGTGATCGGCAGCGGGAGCACCAAGACCTCGGTCCGTACCACCCAGGGCGTACAGGTGGACCTGCGGGTCGTACCGGAGGAGGACTGGGGAGCGGCGCTGGTCTACTTCACCGGTTCGAAGGCGCACAACATCAAGCTGCGCACGATGGCCGTCCGGGCCGGGCTGAAGCTCTCCGAGTACGGGCTGTTCGAGGTGGACGGCGGCGCCAAGGTGGTCTCGGAGAGCGAGGACGAGGTGTACGCGGCGCTCAGCCTGCCGTGGATCCCGCCGCCGCTGCGCGAGGACCGGGGCGAGATCGAGGCCGCGCTGGACGGCGGACTCCCGGACCTGGTCCAGGAGTCCGACCTGCGCGGCGACCTGCACACCCACACCGACCTGACCGACGGGCTGGCCACCCTGGAGGAGATGGTCGACACCGCCGCCGCCCGCGGCTACTCCTACTTCGCCGTCACCGACCACGCCCCGGACCTGGTGATGCAGCGGATGACGGACGAGAAGATGCTCGCCCAGCGCGAGCAACTGCGGCAACTCGCCGATCGGCACAAGAAGTTGCGACTGCTGCACGGCACCGAGCTGAACATCGGCCCGGACGGCGGGGTGGACTGGCCGCCCGAGTTCCTGGCCGGCTTCGACGTCTGCGTGGCCTCCGTGCACTCGCACTTCGCCCTGGACCGGGCCGCCCAGACCCGTCGGCTGATCCGCGCCTGCGAGAACCCGTACGTGCACGTCATCGGCCACCTCACCACCCGTCGGATCGGCCGGCGCGGGCCGATCGACGTCGACCTGGACGCGGTGTTCGAGGCCGCCGCACGCACCGGCACCGCGATCGAGATCAACAGCTCCCCGCAACGGCTCGACCTTCGCGACGAGGACATCCTGCGGGCCAGGCGGCACGGCGTGCGCTTCGCCGTCGACAGCGACGCGCACGCCACCGGCCACCTCGCCTACCCGCGCTACGGCATCGGCACGGCGCAGCGCGGTTGGCTCACCGCCGAGGACGTGATCAACACCTGGACCTGGCAGAAGCTGAAGCACTTCCTCCGCAAGGACGCGGTGCCCAAGTAGCTCCGGGACCGCAGTAGCGCCGGCCCCCAGGTGGCTCCGGGGCTCAGGTGGCTCCGGGACGCCAGTAGCGCCGCGCCCGAGCGCCCCGGGCCCGGCGCACGCGACCGCGCTCGGCGGAAGCCCGCCGAAACGTCACTCCCCGCCCCAGGAGGCCCCGGGCGAGGCCAGCACCCGGGCCGCGCCACGGTGCCCGAGCCCGACCGCGCGCCCGAGGTCCCCGGTGTCCAGGAAGCCGGCCAGGAACCCCGCCGCGAAGGCGTCCCCGGCCCCCGTGAGGTCGCGCACCTCGGCCACCGGCGGCACCGGCACCACGAGCAGCGGCTCACCGGGCACGTCGACGGTGGTCGGCCCGGCGCCCGCCTTGGTGACCACCGTGGTGACCGCCAGCCGGACGCGCTCCGGCCCGGGCAGGCCGCCCACCAGCAGCCCGAGGAACTCCGACTCGGAGCGGTCGGCGAACACGAAGGTCGGCGCCAACCCGGCCAGCAGCGCGAGGAACCGCTCCCGCCCGAACCTCTCCAGCATGCCGGTCGAGGAGGCGTCCACCGAGGTGGTGCCGCCCGCCCGCCGGACCCTCACGAGCGCGTCGACGGCCGTGCTGCCGACCGGGTCGCCGTCGAAGGAGTAGGCCGGCACGTGCAGGTGGGTCAGCCCGGTCAGCCACGCGTCCGGGACCCGCTCCAGCAGCGTGGCGGCGCCCCGGTCGGGCAGCATGGTCCGCTCGCCGTCCTGGTCGATCAGCACCACCACGCTGCCGGTCCGGCCGCGCCGGGAGACCCGTACGTCGACGCCGTGGCCGGTCAGTTCGGCGACGAGGCCGTCCCCGACCGCGTCCGCGCCGACGCAGCCGAGGAAGCGCGCCGCGTGCCGCCCGGCGGCGAAGCGGGCGACGTTGGCCGCGCTGCCGCCGCGCCGACGGAACACCCGGGCGCCGGAGTCGGTGCCGTGCCGCAGCGGGCCGTCGGCCCAGACCACGATGTCCTCGACGAGGTCGCCGAGCACCCCCAGCACGGCTCAGGCCCCGGTCTCGGCGGGGACGGCCGAAGCGATGCCACCGGCACCGGCGGCCATGCCACCGGGACCACCCGCCGCCAGCGCGGTCGCGATCTCCCCGCCGAGCCGGACGTTGCCCCGGTACACCTCGACGTTGACCTCCAGGCTGCGCCCGCCGGTGTCCCGCCGGATGAAGTCGAGCAGGAACGGCGTGGAGGCGTTGCCGGTGACGCCCTGCCGCTCGGCCTCGGCCCGGGCGCGCGTCAGGATGCCGTCCAGCTCCTCCGGCGGCAGCTGCTTGGCCGGGTCGACCGGGTTGGCGATCAGGACGGCCTGCGGCAGGGCGAGCCGGTCGCGGGCCTCGATGACCCTGGCGGCCTGCTCGGGCGACTCCACACTGAAGTTGATCTCGTGGCCGGAGTCGGAGACGTAGAAGCCCGGGTACGTGCGGGTGCGGTAGCCGATGACCGGGACGTTGTGGGTCTCGAAGCGCTCCAGGGTGGCCCGGATGTCGAGGATGGACTTCACGCCCGCGCTGATCACGGTGACCGGGGTGGCGGCCAGGGTGGTGATGTCGGCCGACTCGTCGAAGCTCTCCGAGGCGCCGAAGTGCACGCCGCCCAGGCCGCCGGTGGCGAAGACCCGGATGCCGGCGCGGTGGGCGAGGAAGGCGGTGGCGGCGACGGTGGTGCCGCCGTGCCGGCCGAACGCGGCGACCACCGGGAGGTCGCGCAGGCTCACCTTCTCCAGGCCGTCGGTGGTGGACAGTTCGGTGATCTGCTCGGTGCTCAGCCCGACCGTGGGCACCCCGGCGTGCACCCCGATCGTGGCCGGGACGACGCCCGCCGCCCGCAACCGCTCCTCCGCCTCCAGGGCGACGGCCAGGTTGCGCGGCCTCGGCAGGCCGTGGGTGAAGATGGTCGACTCCAGGGCGACCACCGGCCGGCCGTCGGCGAGGGCCCGGGCGACCTCCTCGGACACCTCGATGGCGGAGGCGGCGGAAGCAGCGGGAGCGGCAGGGGCGGCGGAAGTAGCAGGGACCGCGGGGCGAAGTCCGGTCATGATGCGAACTCTCTGTGAGGGTGCCACTACGGCGGAGCAGGATGCCGCTCAGCGTATGGACGGTTCGCACCGGCAGCCAGGGTGCGTCCCCGGGTCGCACTCGCCGGCCTCGACGAAAGCGGGCCGCCACGCCGCCGGAGGCGCGGCGACGGACGGACGCCATCCCTTGACGCTGGCATGCCACCCCCGGAAGGATTCCCGGATCATCCGACCGGCCCGCGGCACCCGTCCGCGGGCCGCCCGACCCCGGGAACCCGCCTTGGCCCTGCGCCCGTTGCTCCGCCGCGCCGCCGGTCTGGTCGGCGCCGCCGTCCTCACCCTGGCCGGCACCCTCACCGCCGCCGGTCCGGCCCACGCCGACTTCGGCACCGACTACCACGACCCGGTCACCGCCACCAAGCCGCTCACCCGCCCCGACACCCGCTCCTGCACCGTCGAGGTGATGCACGAACGCGAGTTCCGCAACGGGTACGGCAACCCGCCGGACACCCCGTACACCACCACCCTCACCCCGCCCGCCGACTGCGCCGGCCCCTGGTCGGCGGTGGTCCTGGACCTCCACGGGCAGGTCGCCGGGCGGCAGTTCGACCGCATCTTCAGCGTCCGCGTCGGCGGCGTCCAGGTGCTGCTCTCCTCCACCCCGGAGCCGTCCAAGGACGGCATCGCCTGGAGCGTCGAGCACGACGTCACCCGCTACGCCCCGCTCTTCGCGGACGGCCCGCAGGACTTCTCCTTCGACCTCGCCAACGTCACCGACGCCACCTACACGGGCGTCTTCACGATCAGCGCGAGCCTGAGCTTCTACACCGCGGACGAACACCGGCCGGCCGCCCGCACCGCCGACCGGCTGCTCACCACCGGCCCGTTCGGGCTCACCCAGGCCGCACCCACCGCCGGACGGGACCTCACCTTCCCGCAGAACCTCGAACGCCTCACCGCCGAGGTCTACGCCCGAGGCGGCGGCGCCTGCGAGGAGTTCGCCTACGCCTCCGCACCGGACGCCTTCGCCGCCGCCAACCCGGGCACCGGCATCTGCGGCAAGGGCCCGTTCCGCGAGCTGCGGCTCACCGTGGACGGCCGGGTGGCCGGAGCCGTCTGGCCGTACCCGGTGATCTACACCGGCGGCTGGGACCCGCTGCTCTGGCGGCCCGTGCCCGGCGTCTTCGCCTTCGACCTGCCCGCCTACCGGCTCGACCTCACCCCGTACGTCGGGCTGCTGCTGGACGGCCGGCCGCACGCCGTGGGCGTCACCGTGAACGCCGCCGAGGCGCAGAGCAACGACGTCTGGACCGGCCAGGTCAACCTCTTCGCCGAGACGGACCACGGCGCCGCCCGCACCACAGGACAGCTCACCGACCACCGGGTCGCCCCGGAGGCCACCGTCGCCACCGACCTCGCCGACCACGGCGGCGGCAGCGGCGACTGGACGGTCACCGCCGCCCGGAACGACCTCGCCCGGGGCTGGGTGCAGACCTCGCACGGCCGGATCACCACCGAGGTCCGCGACGAACTCGCCTTCCGCTCCACCCAGCGGCTGCGCGACGGCGGCAACGACCTGACGCTGCGCAACGGCACCGATCTCACCCGCACCACCTCCACCTGGGGCGGCGGCCCGCACCGCACCACCACCGTGCACGAGGGCGAACCGCTGGACGTCTCCTACCGGGTGAGCCGGGACGCGGCGGGCAACAGCGACCAGACCACCGCCATGGAACTCGGCTACCACCGCGAGGCCACCGCGGCGACCGGCGGCCACGTCACCGAGCGCTCCACCGTCGACCACACCCTGCGCCCCACCGCCGTGCGGCACGACGGGGACCGCACCGTCCGGACCGGCAGCAGCACCGAGGAGTACCGCAGCACCGGGCCCGAGGGGCCGTACCAGCGGACGCTGAGCTTCGTGGACGGCTGGCCGCGTACCTGAGACCCGCAGGACCGAAGCCCGCGCACCTGAAGCCCGACTGCCCGGGTTGTGAAAAATTGCCCGGATTCGTGCCGCACACCCCTGGTGCACGGCGCGTGGGAGGCGCATGATGGGAAATGGACCTGTGAGGCAGCTGAAATAGTTCGACCGCAGGAGGCAGTGGCGACAGATCGAGACGGATCAGGGTCTGCCGCTGATCACTACCTCGGTCGACGATCGAACTACCGGCCGGAGGACACCACGTCCGGAGGCCACCCCAGTCTCACAGGTTCCACGCGTCCACGGAGCATCCCCTCGGCCCCGTGGACGCGTTCCGTCCTTCCCTCCCATGGCCGTTACCGCGCTCGTGGCGGTTGCCGGGCCCGTGGCCGTTACCGAGCCGCCCAGCCCATCTCCCAGGCGTGCACCGCGATCCCGACCCGGTTCCCCACCCCGAGCTTGCGCTGGATGCTGGCGACGTGGGTCTTCACCGTGCCCGGTGAGATGAACAGCTCCGCGGCGATGTCCGCGTTGGTGCGGCCCGCCGCGACGTGCCCGGCGATCTCCACCTCCCGCTCGGTCAGCGGCACCACCGGAGCCGCCTGACGGCGGTCCGGGCGGCGCGGCACCGTCACGTGCCGCAGCAGCCGGACGGTGACCGACGGGCTGATCAGGCTCTCCCCGTCCGCGGCCGCCCGTACCGCCTCGGCCAGCAGGGACGGGCCGGAACGCTTCAGCAGGAAGCCGGACGCCCCGTGCCGCAGGGCCGGGTACACGTACTCGTCCAGGTCGAAGGTGGTCAGCACCACCACCCGCACCGGCTCCGCCACCCCCGGACCGGCCAGCCGCCGGGTCAGCTCCAACCCGTCCATCCGCGGCATCCGGATGTCCACCAGCGCGACGTCCGGCCGCAGTTCGGCCGCCAGCTCCAGCGCGGCCAGCCCGTCCGCCGCCTCGCCCACCACCTCGATGTCCGGCTGGGTCGTCAGGATCCTTCGCACACCGCGCCGGACGGCCTCCTGGTCGTCCGCGATCAGGGTGCGGATCACCCGCCGGTCCTCGCCGTTCACACTCGTCACGCCCAGCAGTGTCGCGCACGGGTGAGCGGCGGGAAAGTTCACGCGGCGGACCGCGCGGTTCGCCTTCGTCCGGTGGGCCGGCTGCCATGGACGAATCCAGTGGACGTCCGTCCGCCAGCCGCCGCGGCCTCCTGGCCGGTGCGACCGGCGTCGGCCCCGGCGGCGGCCGGGGCCACTGAGGCCTGCCCGAAGAGGGGGATTTCCCCCCATTCGCCGACCTGCTGCCCCGACACGGCATCCACCGGCCGGCGCCATGGTCCAGCCGATCTTGAACGTACAGGCTGAGCACATCCGAATCCCCGAACGGAAGGAACCGTCCGTGTTCAGTCCCAAGCCGTCCCGTCGCCGTGCCGTCCGCGCCGCAACCGTCGGGACCCTCGCCGCCGTCGCCTGCACCACCCTCATGGCGGGCAGTGCCGGGGCGATCGTCAACGGCGGTGACTCCACCGAACGCTACCCCTTCATGGCGGTGATCCCGATGTCCGCCCCGGAGGCCGGCCTGCTCGACGGCAACTGCGGGGGGTCGCTGATCGACCGCCAGTGGGTGCTGACGGCAGCGCACTGCGTGACCGGCCAGATCGAACTCGACGGCACCGTCCGCATCGGCAGCGACCAGCGCAAGACCGGCGGAACCGTCCGGAAGATCGACCAGGCCTTCGTCCACCCCGGCTATGCGAACGGCGACAATCAGGGCCCCAACAGGAACGACCTCGCCCTGATCCGCCTCGACCGGCCCGTCTCCGAGCAACCCATCAGGATCGCGAAGGAGGCGGGCGGCCCGGGTACCCCGACCCGGCTCCTCGGCTTCGGCACCACCGTCGACGGCGAGTTCGACTTCCCCGACCACCTGCAGGAGCTGAACACCCGCCTGGGCGCCGAGTCCGAATGCGCACCCGGCTTCGCCGACCCGACCAGGCTGTGCACGGTCAGCCCCAAGCCCAAGGCCATGGCGTGCCACGGCGACTCCGGCGGCCCGCAGCTCCAGAAGGCCCGCAACGGACGGTGGGAGCTCGTCGGCGTCACCTCGGGCCCCGGCGTCCTGGGTGTGCCGTGCTCGACCGGCCCCGGGCTGTACACCAGCGCGCCCGCCTACGCGAACTGGATCAAGCAGACCGTGAAGGCCGACAGCAGCCACTCAGTCGACGAAACCGACACCGTGCTCGCCGACCCGATGGCGGACACCGGCGCCACGTCGGCCGAACTCCGGTAACACGCCCGGCCGCTGACGCCACCACGGCACTCGGCCCGCCGACCCCGTCGCGGCTCGCACCAGGCCCGGCCCTCGTACGGCCGTCATGTGCCGGCCGGGCCCCTGGCCGACAGCCGCAGGGTGTACCTGGCGGCACCCGTCGGGCCGGCGGAGACCGCCCGGAACGCGTCACCCCTCCGCCGTGCCCCTCCGCCGTCCACGGAAGCGGGGTGGGCGCCCTCCGGGGGGCACCCCGAACGGGCGGGCCCCACCCACACCC
>NZ_JBSFKF010000018.1:0-166415 GCF_053598415.1 Kitasatospora sp. NPDC001132
AGGAAGATCTTGGTCGATCCCCTGAATAGCAGAGGCACTTCCCTTATCTCGCGCACCCTTGACACCGCCGCCCAGTCCTTAACTTCGTGGCATTGGATGTTGGCGCTGCATCGACAGCGGGCCTGGACGGCACTTGACGCGCCCGCCTGCCCGGTCCGTGAGCCTGCGGTGCCACCAGGAAGCCACCCCGTTCCAGCGGGCGCGTCATACCAAGCAGCACCGGCGCGGCCCCGTCCTGGAGTTCACCCCCGCGGCTTTCCAGGACTTCCTCGACGCCGTCAAGGCGGGCGAGTTCCCGGTCCAGCTGTAACCCTGGCGAGAGCCGGGCGCGCGAGGCCCGACGGGCGCGCGCCCCGCGGCAGGACGCGGCGGCCGTCCGAGGCGGGGCACGACCGCCTCCACCCGGTCCGCGGCGCTCAGCTCGCTGCGGCGTCGGACCTGGCGATCGCGCCCGGTCCTGGGGTGCGGCGGACGTCCTGCGGGGCGAGGTGGCCGTGGCCCGCGGCGCACTCCAGGACGACCCTGACCGGGGCGTCGCACGGGCTCGTGTCGTCGGCGGGCTGGTGCCGGACGACGACCGACGGGCCCTGCGGGTCGGCGAGGTAGGTGTCGCCCCACTCCAGGAGCGCGATGAGGGTCGGGCGCAGCGCGTGGCCCTGGTCGGTGAGCTCGTAGGCGAAGCGCTGGCGGTCTCCGGGTTCGCGGTAGGGGACGCGGCGCAGGACTCCGGCGGTGACCAGGGTGTCGAGTCGGCTGGCGAGGAGGTTCTTGGCGATGCCGAGGCGGGTGTGGAACTCGCCGAAGCGGTGGGCGCCGTCGAGTGCCTCGCGGACGATCAGCAGGGACCAGCGTTCCCCCACCACCGAGAGGGCGCGTGCCACCGAGCAGTTCACCGGGTCGATCCGCCGTGTCTCCATGGGACCAGCCTACCGATCTGGGTTTACGAACTGTACTCAGCGGGGGTAACCTCCGGTCAGGTTCTGAGTTTAAAAACTAAACCCAAAGGGGGTTCGGCCATGCCCATGCTCGACGTGTACGTTCCCGACGGTGCGCTGCGGCCCGATGCCGAGGCGGCGCTGATGGAGCGGATCACGGAGATCCTGATCCGCCATGAGGGGTTCGACCCCGCCGATCCGGTGGCCCGGTCCGTGTCCTGGCTGTTCCTCCACCGGCCGGCGGCCGTGTTCGTCGGCGGAAAGCCCGCGGACGCGCCCCGCTACAAGGTCGTGCCGTCGGTGCCCGAGGGGCAGCTCGACGAGCGGAAGCGGGCGGGTGTCATCGCCGAGGTCACCGAGGCGATCCTGGACGCCGAGGACGGCGCCTGGCCGCGCGATCCCGGCCGCGTCTGGGTCTTCCCCACGCAGATCCCGGAGGGCCACTGGGGCGGTTGGGGGCGGATCAGGCCGCTGGCGGCGATCCTCGCCCGGCTCGGCGGCGGCGACAGCGGGCGCGCCGGTGCGCTGGCGCGTGAGCGGATCGCCGCCAGCCGCGCCGAACGCGCCCTGCTGCCCTGACGCCGGCGCTGCGGGCCGCGCCGTGCGCGGGAAGTCGGCGGGGCCGACTTCCCGCGCACGGGGGTGCTGACCTTGTGGCGATCCGGGTGGGAGGCCGTCAGGGCCGACGCGGCCGGTGCCGGTTCAGCGGGTGTCGCGGGCCGCGCGGAGGATGAGGTCGGCGACCGCGCCCGGGCGGGAGACCGCGACCGCGTGGGAGGCGTTGTCGACGGTGACGGTGCGGGCGTGGGCGCGCTCGGCCATCCACTGCTCGGCCTTCGGCGGGATGTTGTGGTCCTGGCCGGCGACCAGGGCGTAGGAGGGAATGTCCTTCCAGGCCGCCTGTGAAGCCTTCTCCTCCAGGGCGAGGGTGGAGACCGGCCGCTGGGTGGCCGCCATGATCGCGGCGGTGGCAGCGGGGACATCGGCGGCGAACTGGTGGCGGAACAGGTCCTGCTTGATGGTCAGTTCGGTGCCGGTGCCGCCGCCGGGCAGGGGGTAGGAGCTGGTGTTGAGGGTCTCGCCCAGGGTGCTGCCGGGGAACTTGCCGGCCAGCTCGCCGGCGCTCTCGCCGACGTTCGGGATGAACGCGGCGATGTAGACCAGCGCCTTCACGTCGGGGTCGCCGGCGGCGGCCTGGGTGATCACCGAGCCGCCGTAGGAGTGGCCGACCAGGACCACGGGCCCGTGCACGCCGTCCAGGACGCTGCGCAGGTAGGCGGCGTCGCTGCTCACGCCGCGCAGCGGGTTGGCGGTGGCGATGACCGGGTAGCCGTCGCGCTGCAGTCGCTGGATGACGCCGGACCAGCTGGAGGCGTCGGCGAAGGCGCCGTGGACGAGCACGACGGTGGGCTTGGCCTGGCTCGCCCCGGCCTTCTGCGAGGCGGCGCTGCTGCTCACCGTGGTGGCGGCCAGCAGGGAGCCCGCCACGGCAGAGGCGAGGGCCACGGTCGTGACGGCACGCAGAGCCGAACGGCTGCGGGAGGGACGGGACATGACGGTCTCCTTGAAAGGCAGTCGCCGGTGACACGGTCTGGCAGGAAGGCGCGGGATGTGCCGCGTTTCGAAACGCTTTGACCAGCGACGATGGTTGAACGACCGAACCGAAGAGGTCGGTCGGGCCCAGCACGGTCGGCCGGAAGGGTCTGCGCGGTGCGCGGCGTCCGGCCATGGGGGGGTGCGGGGGCGCCTGGGGGCGGCCCGGGCGGAGCCGGACCGCCCTGGCGCGGGGTCAGGAGGTGCTGTGCAGGCCGGTGTAGAGGAAGCGGTTGGCCTGGTCGACGGCTGCCTCGGCGGCGTTGGTGTTCGCGAGGGCGTTGAGCATGGCGAAGTCGTGGATGACGCCGGAGTAGCGGACGGTGGTGATGTCGTTGCCGGCGGCGCGGAGCTTGGCGGCGTACGCCTCGCCCTCGTCCCGCAGGACGTCGGCCTCGTCGGTGATGACCAGGGCCTTGGGCAGGCCCTTGAGCTGGTCGAGGCCGGCGCGCAGCGGGGAGGCGAGGATCTGCTGGCGGTCCTTGGCGTTCGGGGCGTAGGCGTCCCAGAACCACTTCATGGCCTTGCGGGTCAGCCAGGGGCCGTCGGCGAACTCCCGGTAGGAGGGGGTTTCGAAGTTGGCGTCGGTGACGGGGTAGAAGAGCACCTGCTCGCGCAGGGCGGGGCCGCCGCGCTGCTTGGCCATGAGCGTGACGGCGGCCGTCATGTTGCCGCCGACGCTGTCGCCGGCGACGGCGATCCGGGAGCCGTCGACGTTGATCTCGTCACCGTGCTCGGCGACCCACGTGGTGGCCGCGTAGGCCTGCTCGATGGCGATGGGGTAGCGGGCCTCGGGTGAGGGCGTGTAGTCGACGAAGACGACGGCGGCCTGGGCGCCGTTGGCGATCTGGCGGACCAGCCGGTCGTGGGTGTTCTCGTTGCCGAGGACCCAGCCGCCGCCGTGGAAGTACATGACGGCCGGGAGCTTGTCGCTCACGCCGGCGGGGCGGACGATCCGGATGGTCACCTCACCGGTGGGTCCCACCTTGAGGGTGCGGTGGCTGACGTCGGCCGGCGGTGTGTCGACGGGCCCGCTCTGCGCGCTGTCGAGCGCCTTGCGGGCGTCGTCGTAGGACAGCGTGTAGATCGGCGGATTCTTCGCGGCCGCGTCGGCGAACGCCTGGGCGTCCTTCTCCAGAACCGGGGCGGTCGACTTGGCGGGCGCGGGGGCGGGGGAGGCCGAGGCGTTGGCGGCGATCGTGGCCCCGGCGACGAGGGCGGCGGCCGCGGCGGCGGCGACCTTGCGGTTGATGCGGAAGGGGACGGCGCGCATGGGGAAACTCCTGAGTCGCCTCTCGGTGGTCGAAGAGGGCAAGGCCCCAGGCTAGGACCCCGTGTCCGCCCCGCCTTTGCACGCAGCGCACTCGTTCCGGCCGGTCCGCGCACCCGTCGCCGGCGCCGCACCTGGGTGCCGATCGCCGCGGAGCGACGGGCGCAGGGATGGGGCTGCGCGTTCGGGCTGCGCAGCCCCACCCCTGTGCCTTAGCCGACTCCCCCGCGGCTGGAGGACAGGCCCCGACGGGGTGTCAGGCGGGGCGGATGCCCGGGTTGCCGGCCTCGGTGGTGAAGGAGGCGGCGGTGGACAGGGTGCCGCCGGGGCGGGTGATGTGGGAGACCACCCGGTAGTCGGCGCGGGCGCGGCGGTGGTCCAGGGTGAGCACGGTGTAGCCGCGGCGCCCGTCGTAGAACTTCATGTGCGCGTTGGCGGACATGAGGTTGTTCCAGTTGGACGGCTTCTCCTCGCCGTCGCCGTCGCTGCTGATCGAGGTGCCGACGAACTCCACGCCCACGGTGCGGGAGGTGGGGTCGTCGAAGTTGCGCTTGACGTCCAGGGCGTAGGCGACGTGCACGTCGCCGGTGAGCAGCACGAGGTTCTCGACGCCGGCCTGGTCGACGGCCTGCAGGAAGCGCTCGCGGGCGGCGGGGTAACCGTCCCAGGCGTCCATGGAGAGCTTGGAGCGCTCGGCGGTGGTGTTCTTGCGGCGGGAGAAGACGACCTGCTGGGGCACCACGTTCCAGGTGGCCTTGGAGTGGCGCAGCCCGTCGGCGAACCAGCGTTCCTGGGTGGCGCCCATCAGGGTGCGCTTGGGGTCGTCGGACTCGGGGGTGGGGTACTGCCAGCCGTCGCCGTTGGCCTGGTCGTCGCGGTACTGGCGGGTGTCGAGGATGTCGAACTGGGCGAGGCGGCCGAAGTGGACGCGCCGGTAGAGGGTCAGGTCGGTGCCGTCGGGCTGGGGCATGCGCAGCGGCTGGTTCTCCCAGTAGGCGCGGTAGGCGGCGGCGCGGCGGGCGACGAAGGGGGCCGGGTCCTGGTTCTTCTCGGGGATGCCGGCGGCGTAGTTGTTCTCCACCTCGTGGTCGTCCCAGGTGACGTACCAGGGGTGGGCGGCGTGGGCGGCCTGGAGGTCGGGGTCGGTCTTGTAGAGGGAGTAGCGCAGCCGGTAGTCCTCGAGGGTGGTGGTCTCGTGGTTGAAGTGGGCCGGCAGGGTGCGGTCGGTGTACTTGCGGTCGCCGCCGACGGCGTCGATGCCGTACTCGTAGATGTAGTCGCCGACGTGGAAGACGGCGTCGAGGTCTTCGCCGGCGAGGTGGCGGTAGGCGGTGAAGTAGCCGTCTTCGTAGGCCTGGCAGGAGACGAAGGCGATGCGGGCGCTGTCGAGCTTGCGGCCGCGCGGCGGGGCGGTGCGGGTGCGGCCGACGGGGCTGGTCCAGGAGCCGACGGTGAAGCGGTACCAGTACGTGCGGGCGGCGTCGAGGCCGTCGGCGTCGACGTGGACGGCGTAGTTGAACTCGGCGTGGGCGCGGGCGGTGCCGCGGCGCTCGACGCGGCGGAAGTTCTCGTCGCGGGCGATCTCCCAGCCGACCTTGACCGAGCCGGTGGGCGGCATGCCGGAGCCGGGTTCCAGGGGGCGCGGGGCCAGGCGGGTCCAGAGCACGACGGCTTCGGAGGTGGCGTCGCCGGAGGCCACGCCGAGGGTGAAGGGGTTGTCGCCGATGGCGCGCGGGGCGATCTCGTTGTCGGCGGCGTGCGCGGAGGGCAGGTTGACGCTGAAGGCGAGCGCGGCGGCGGCCGAGGTGACGGTCAGGAAGCGGCGCCGGTCCAGGCGGGCGGCGGCCTCGCGCAGCATCCGGTCGGGCGTGGGGCGGTCGGCGGGGCGGGTCATGGGGGGGTGGCCTTTCGCGGTTCGGGGGTGTGCGAAGGGAATTGGAGTGGACCACCCCGTACTGCGGGGGTCGGGATTCCGGCAGCAGAGTGAGCATCTGATGTCAGACCCGTGAAGGTCCGGCACTTCGCCCCGAAGCGGATGAACCGTCATGTTCCGGGCGTTCCCGTGGGGGCGGGCGGGGTCCGCCCGGCGGCGAGCCCCGCCCGCGGGCCGCCCGGGCGCCGTCCGGGGCCGTGCGCGGGCCGCCCGGGGGCCCGGTGGGCGGGGTGTGCGCCATGGGCGGGTCAAGGCGCGTGCCCCGGGCCGTGTGAGGAGGGACCGGGTGGTCAGACGACTTCGAGGTTGGCCATCATCCCCATGTCCTCGTGCTCGGCGTTGTGGCAGTGGAAGAGGTAGCGGCCGCGGTAGCCGTCGAAGCGGGTGATGATCTCCACCGACTCCCCCGGGCGCAGCGAGACGGTGTCCTTGAGGCCGGCGTCGTGGGGCTGTGGGGGTCTGCCGGCGCGGCTGAGGATGCGGAAGCCGACGAGGTGGAGGTGGACGGGGTGGTGGATGTCGGCGATCAGGCGCCAGATCTCGGTGTCGCCGAGGGGGACGGTGACGTCGGTGCGGGCGGGGTCGAAGGGGCGGCCGCCGATGAGCCAGCCGTGGCCGCCGTTCATCCGGCCGGTGCGGAAGGCGAAGTCGCGGGTGCGGACGGCGTCCTGGCGGTGCCAGTCGGGCAGGTCGATGCAGAGGGTGGGCGGGATGCGGCTGTCGTCGGTGGCGGGGCGGCGGGTGATGCGGAAGGCCATGACGTCGCGGGTGCGGCCGGTGCCGAGGCGGTTGACGATGCGTACGAGGGAGCCGACGGGGGCGGTGGCGAAGTCGACGACGAGGCTCGGGCAGTTCCTGGCGGTGGCGCGGCTGGAGCACCTGAGCCGGGCGGCCGAGGAACTGCGTGTCGCCCAGCCGTCGTTGAGCCGCTCCATCGCCCGGCTGGAGGCCGAGCTGGGCACCCCGCTGTTCGAGCGCGGCGGGCGGCTGCGGCTGAACGCGGCCGGGCACCTGTTCCGCGGCTACGTGGAGCGTTCGCTCGGCGAACTGGAGGCGGGCCGGCGGGCGGTGGCCGAGGCCGCCGGGCAGGGGCTGGGCACGGTACGGCTGGCCTCGCAGACGTTCCTGGCCTTCAGCGGGCCGCTGGCAGCGTTCAAGTGCGGCCACCCGGGGGTGGAGATCGAGCTGCACCAGCTGCCCGCGCAGGAGATGGCGCGGCGGCTGCGCTCCCAGGACGTCGACCTCGCCGTCGCCTCCCAGCCCGTCACCGCCGAGGGCCTGGAGTCGGTGCTGCTGCTGGAGGAGGAGGTGGGGCTGGCCGTCCCGGTGGGCGACCCGCTGGCCGGGCGCGCCCGGGTGGGCATCGAGGAGCTCGCCGGGCGGCCGTTCATCGCCGCCCGCCCCGGGCACTGGCAGCGCCGCCTGCTGGACCGGCTGTTCGCCGCCCAGGGCCTGGTGCCGCGGATCGTCTGCGAGAGCGACGAGGCCGGCGCCATCGCCGAGCTGATCAGCGCGGGCCTGGGCATCGGCCTGGTACCCGACGTCGCCCGGCGCACCGCCACCCGCCTGCCGCTGGTGTGGGTCGGCGTCGACAGCCCTGACTGCCGGCGCTCCCTGACCCTCTTCTGGGACGCGCAGGTGCGCCTGCCCGCCCCCGCCCGCCTGCTGCGCGAGGCGATCGCCGGCTGGGACTGGACGCGGGGCCCGGCGGACGGCACGGCGGCCGGTCGGGCTGACGGCACGGCGGGCGGTCGGGCGGGCGGGGGCTTGTGAGAACCGGCGCCGGGCCTACAGCTTGGCGGCCGAGAAGGTGTCGCACTGGGCGAGGTCGCCGCTGCGGTAGCCGGTGGTGAACCAGGCCTTGCGCTGCTCGGCGGAGCCGTGCGTCCAGGCCTCCGGGTTGATCCGGCCGGTGGCCTGCTGCTGGATCCGGTCGTCGCCGACCGCCGCGGCCGCGTCCAGGCCCTGGGCGATGTCCTGGTCGGTGAGCGAGGCGATCAGCGGACGGCCGGTGGAGGGCTGGGGGGTGGTGGTCGCGTGGTGCGCCCACACCCCGGCGTAGCAGTCGGCCTGCAGTTCCAGGCGCACCGAGCCGCTGGTGGCGCCCTGGCGGTCGCCCCCGACCTTCTGCATGGCGCCGGTGAGGTTCTGGATGTGGTGGCCGTACTCGTGGGCGACGACGTAGGACTCGGCGAACGGGCCGCCCTTGGCGCCGAAGCGGGCGGACAGGTCGTTGAAGAAGCCCAGGTCGAAGTAGGCCTTCTTGTCGCCGGGGCAGTAGAACGGGCCCACCGAGGAGGTCGCCGGCCCGCAGGCGGTGGAGACCTGGCCGGTGAACAGCACCGTCTCGGCGTTCTTGTACGGGACCTTGGCGGCGCGCGGCAGTTCGGTGCGCCAGAACTCCTGGAGGCTGTTGGTGACCGCCACGATCCGGCAGTCCTGGCGCTTGTTGGCGTCCGCCCCGGTCTTGCAGGCCTGCTGCGCCTCGCCGGAGGTGCGCGCGGCGGAGGAGTTGGTGGAGGAGCCGGAGCCGGAGGACAGGCCCAACAGTTGCGGGTCGACGCCGAGGGCGACCGCGACCAGCACCGCGATCAGGCCCACGGCCCCGCCGCCGATGGCGAGCTTCCCACCGGGGATGCCGCGCCGGTCGTCCACCTGCGAGGTGTCGAGGTCGCCCTGGTCGTCGAACTGCATGTGCCCCTGCCTGCCCGTTTCTGTCGTGTTCCGCCCTACTGGTGACGGTCTGTGCCGCCGACGGCCCGGACCAGCCTACGGGCCCCGGCCCGGGCGCGGGCGCAGCGGGGCCCCGGGGGCGGGCGCGGCGGGGCCCGAGGGTGGCGGTGTGTGCGGGGTGGGCGGCGGGGCCCGGGGGTGGCGGTGTGTGCGGGGTTGGCGGCCGGTGGTGCCCGGCCCTCCCAGGGTGGGGAGGGCCGGGCGGTGCGGGTCAGCCGGCCGGTGTGGGGGCCGGTGCGGGGGCGTAGCCGGCCGGGCGGGTGGTGAAGGTGCCGCGGCCCTGGGTGCGGCCGCGCAGGCGGCCCGCGTAGCCGAAGAGTTCGGCGAGCGGGACCAGGGCGCTGACGTGGGCGGTGGCGGTGGCGGGGCCGGGTTCGGTGGCGCGGATGTGGCCGCGGCGGGCGGCGAGGTCGCCGAGGACGGTGCCCAGGGCGTCCTCGGGCACGGTGACGCCCACCTCGGCGAGCGGTTCGAGCAGGTGCATGCGCGAGGCGCGCAGGGCCTCGCGCAGGCCGAGGCGGGCGGCGGTGCGGAAGGCGAGTTCGGAGGAGTCCTTGGGGTGGGTGGCGCCGTCGGTGAGGGTGACGGCGACGCCGGTGACCGGGTGCCCGCCGAGCGGGCCGTCGGTCAGGGCGTCGCGGCAGCCGGCCTCGACGGCCTGGACGTACTCGCGCGGCACCCGTCCGCCGGTGACGGTGGAGGTGAACGCGAAGTCCCCCTCGGTGCCCGCCGGCAGGGGGTGGACGTCGAGGACGAGGTGGGCGAACTGGCCCGCGCCGCCGTCCTGTTTGGCGTGCCGGTAGGTGAAGCCGGTGACGCCCTGGAGGAGGGCCTCGCGCAGCGCGACGCGCGGGCGCCCGACCACGGCTTCGACGCCGCTCTCGCGCCGGATCTTCTCCACCGCGACCTCCAGGTGCAGTTCGCCCAGTCCGGACAGGGTGCGCTGGCCGGTCTCGGGGTCGGTGGCCGCGCGCAGCGCGGGGTCCTCCTCGGTGAGGCGGGCGAGGGCGGTGGCGAGCTTGTCGGTGTCGGTGGCGCGGCGGGCCTCGACGGCGACGGTGACGACCGGTTCGGTGCTCACGGGGGCCTCCAGGACGATGGGGTGCTCGGCGTCGCACAGGGTGGCGCCGACGCGGGTGTGCTTGGGGCCGGCGACGGCGACGATGTCGCCGGCGCGCGCCTCGTCGGTCTCGGTGTGGCGGCCGGCCGGGTCGGTGAAGATGCGGGCGACGCGTTCGCGGCGGCCGGTGGTGGTGTCGAGCACGGTGTCCCCCTTGCG
The DNA here is from genome assembly GCF_053598415.1 of Kitasatospora sp. NPDC001132. Lineage (NCBI taxonomy): Bacteria > Bacillati > Actinomycetota > Actinomycetes > Kitasatosporales > Streptomycetaceae > Kitasatospora > Kitasatospora sp. NPDC001132. The sequence goes on from NZ_JBSFKF010000018.1 coordinate 9,744, forward strand.
CAGGGTTCCGGCGTACAGGCGCAGGTGGGTCAGGCGCCCGGTGGGGGCGGCGGTGACCTTGAACGCCAGGGCGGTCAGGGGCTGTTCGGGGTCGGCCTCGCGTTGCTGGGTGCCGTCGGCGGAGCGGGTGGGCGGGACGTCGAGCGGGGAGGGCAGGTAGGCGACGGCGGCGTCCAGGAGCGGTTCGATGCCGCGGTTGCGGTAGGCGGAGCCGCACAGCACCACGACGGCCTCGCCGGTGCGGGTGAGGTCGCGCAGGGCGGTGGTGATGGTGGCGGCACTCAGGGTGGCGTCGGCGCAGAACTCCTCCAGGGCGTCGGGGTGCAGTTCGGCCACCGCCTGCGCCAGGGCGTGGCGGCGCTCGGCGGCCTCGGCCCCGAGGTGGGCGGGGACCGGGCCCTCGTGCGGGGTTCCGTCGTCGTGCCAGGTGAGGGTGCGCAGGTGCACGAGGTCGACGACGCCGGTGAACGACTCCTCGGCGCCGATGGGCAGTTGGACGGCCAGCGGGCGCGGGTGCAGGCGTTCGCGGATGGCGTCGACGGCAGCGTCCAGGTCGGCGCCGGCGCGGTCGAGCTTGTTGACGAAGGCGATGCGCGGCACGCCGTGGCGTTCGGCCTGGCGCCACACCGACTCGCTCTGCGGCTCGACGCCGGCGACCGCGTCGAACACCGCCACCGCGCCGTCGAGCACGCGCAGGCAGCGCTCGACCTCGTCGGCGAAGTCGACGTGGCCGGGGGTGTCGATGAGGTTGATCCGGTGCCCGGCCCAGGCGCAGGTGACGGCGGCGGCGAAGATGGTGATGCCGCGTTCGCGTTCCTGGGGGTGGCAGTCGGTGACGGTGGTGCCGTCGTGGACCTCGCCGCGCTTGTGGGTGGTGCCGGTGAGGTAGAGGATCCGCTCGGTGACGGTGGTCTTGCCGGCGTCGACGTGGGCGAGGATGCCGAGGTTGCGGACGGCGGCGATGGCGTCGTTCGCGGTGCCGGTGGTGGTGTTCGCGGCGGTGGTGGTGTGGGTGCGCATGGCCCGGGTGCCTTTCGAGGCGGTTCGCTTCTGGGTGGGCGCGCGATCGTGCAGTGCCGCTGATGGTCCGTCAGATCCGGTGTCGTGGCCGGCCCGCGCGAGGACGTGGCGGGGCGCTTGGGTTGTCAGACGGTGGCGGCACTGCTCCGGTGCCGGCCGCGCAGCGGGCACCGGGAGGGGAGGGACATCAGGATCACCTCGTACCGCGACGCGGGAGAGGGGGCGGCGGCGCTGCGCTTCGGCATGGCCGCCCGCCTCCTCTCCTCGTTGCTGTCGTCGTCGCGGTCGTCGCGGTCCGGCCGCGCTTCGGGGCGCGGCCGCGTGGCGAGTGTAGGGAAGGCGGGCCGTACAGGGCGACGGGTTTTCACGGCCCGCGGCTTACGGCTCGCGGCTTACGGCTCGCGGTTTGCGGCGTGCGGCCTGCGGTTCACGGGGCCCGGAAGCGCAGCACCGCCTCGGACCAGCCGTCGTCGCCCGCCCCGGCGTCCAGGGCGGCGCCGATGGCGCGTTCCTCGTACGCGAAGTGGGAGTCCATGATGGCGGCGAGGCCGTCGAGTTCGCGTCCGACGGCCTCCAGGTCGGCGCTGGGGGCCGCCTCGGCGGTAGCGGTGGTGGCGGCCTGGTCGGCGAGGTCGCGCACACGGGTGAGGATGTGGGTGATGAGGCCGTGGTCCTCGACGAGTTTGCCGATGGTCGGTGCCAGGTCGGGGCGTTCGCGCAGGAGGTGGGCGAACAGGCCGGTGCCCTCGCCCTGGTGGTGGTGCGTCAGGGCGGTGCAGAAGGCCAGGCAGTGGGCGAGGAGCGGGTCGTCGTGGCCGTCCGGGCCGTCCGGGCGGCGGGGCCGGCCGAGGTCGGCGCGCAGGTCGGCGAGGCGGCGGCACAACTCCTGGTGCGCGCGGGCGAGTTGCAGGCTGAGGGCGGCCGTACGGCCGGTGGGGCGGGAGGCCACGGGGGCGGTCCCTTCGGTTGCGCACCTCCATGCCTGACGCGGCCCGTCACCGGCACGCGATGCTCACGCCATCCGATCACGCGTCCCGGCCGGCGGGCAAGCGCGCCGCCGGTGACGGCCGGTCTCCGGGCCGCCGCCACTACCCGCCGTCACTGCCGGGTGTCACTGTCCGCCGGCGAGGTCGCGCAGGGTCGCCTCGGCCTTCGGGGTCAGGGTGAGCGGGCCCTTGCCGGTCGTCCACACGGCCCGCACGTCCAGGCTGCGCAGGCGCCAGCCGTCGGGGGTGCGCACCGCCTCGCCGGTGAAGGTGCCGCCGACGTCGAAGTGGCCGCCGGGCTCCTCGCCGCGCGCCCGCCGGGTCGAGGCGAGGTGGACGTGGGTCATGACGGCGTTCCAGCGCACCGCGGCCCGGTCCCCGTCCAGGTCGATCATGTAGTTGGCGCCCACGTGCTGGGTCCGCTCGAACTTGCCGAGGGTGGCCTGCTCGGACTCGGCCAGCCCGTCGATCCCCTCGTGCTCCCCCACCGGCGAGGTGATCCGCACGTCGGGGGTGAAGTGGCGCCGCGACCACGCCTCGTCGAACCGCCCGCCGCCGCTGGGCACCGCGTCGAGGCTGAGCAGGTAGCCGTCGATGAGGCCGGTGATGTCGGCGCGGTCGGCGAGGACCCGGCCCCGCTGCTCGAGAGCGGCGAAGTCCGCGGCGGTGGGCGCGGCGGCAGTCGTGGCGGTGGTCATGGCGGGGCTCCCCGGGATCGCGGTGCGGGTCGCGGCCGGTGCGGCCGCGCACCACGGAGACTAGGAGTTCAAGTCGACTTGAGATCAAGGCCTCGGGACCCGCACCCGTCCCGTCCGTCGGCGGGATCGGACCCGGCGGCGGGTGCGGGATCCGCGGCGCGGGCGCGCGGGCGGCCGAGCAGGATTCCGGCGACCACCAGGGCCAGCCCCGCGCCCTGGCGCGCCCCGAAGGGATCGCCGTCCAGCGCGGCGCCCAGCAGGACGCCGGTGAGCGGGTTGAGCAGTCCGAGCAGGCCGACCGTGCCGGCCGGCAGGTGACGCAGTCCGGCGAACCAGCAGGTGAAGGCGAGCGCGGTGGCGACGACGGTGCTGTAGCCGAGGGCGAGCAGGGTGGGTGCGTCCGCGCGCGGGGGCGCGCCCTCGACGGCGGCGGCGAGCGGCAGCAGCACCAGGGCGCCCGCGGTCAGCTGCCAGGCGGTGGCGGCGAGCGGGTCGGCGCCCTCGCGCCAGCGGGCGGCCAGCACGTAGCCGACGGAGGAGACCAGCATCGCCGTGCCCGAGGCCGCCAGCCCGGCCCAGCCGATCCCCTCCCCGGGCCCGGCCAGTGCCAGCGCGACCCCGGCCAGGCCCACCACCGCCCCCGCCAGGTGCGCGCGGCGCGGGCGCCGGCCGACCAGTGCCCAGGCGGTGAGCAGCATGGCCAGCGGGGAGGCGGCCATGACGGTGGCGGCGGCGCTGGTGGGCAGCAGTTGGGAGGCGAGGTAGAGCAGGACGAAGAAGGCGGCGGTGTTGAGCAGGCCGAGCAGGGCGCTGCGCCACCACCAGGCGCCGTGCGGGCGGCGGCGGGCGAGGGCGAGCAGCAGCAGACCGGCGGGCAGGGCGCGCAGGGCGGCGCCCCACAGTGGGCGGTCGGCGGGCAGGTGGGTGTGGGTGACCCAGTAGTTGGCGCCCCAGGCGACGGGGGCGAGGGCGGTGAGCAGTACCCACCGCGCTTTGGCTTCCATGGAAGGCAATATAGCTTCCTGGGAAGCGATTGCGGGTAGGGTGGTGGTTCATGGAGCCCGACCAGCCCGAGGACCCGTACGCGGCCCCCCGCGAGGCCCCGTACGCGGACCACGTCGCCCAGATCCAGGCCGCGTGGCGGCGCGAGCGCCCCGACCTGGATGTCTCCCCGCTGGCCGTCATCGGGCGCCTGCACCGCCTCGCCGCCCGCCTGACCGCCGAGCTGACCCTGGTGTACCAGCGCTACGGGCTGGGCGAGGGCGAGTTCGACGTGCTCGCCGCGCTGCGCCGCGCCGGCGCCCCGTACGAGCGGGCCCCGGGCGAGCTGGCCGCGCACACGATGGTGACCACCGGGGCGATGACCAAGCGGATCGACCGTCTGGAGCGGGCCGGGCTGGTCACCCGCCGTCCCGCCGTGGACGACCGGCGCGGGCGGGTGGTGGCCCTCACCGATGCCGGGCGGCGGCTGTTCGACGAGGCGTTCACCGCCCACATCCGCAACGAGCACCGGCTGCTGGCCCACCTGAGCCCCGAGGAGGCCGCCTCCCTGCGGGGTCTGCTCGCCGCCTGGCAGCACCGCCTGGACGGCGCCGGCACCGGGGGCGGCACCGTCGGGGGCTCCGTCGGCGGGGAGGGCGGGCCGTGGGAAGCTGACGCATGACCAGCGCACCGCCCCCGCCCCCGGACGCCCCGCCGCCCTTCCCCGCTCCCCCGCCCGGCTGGGAGAATCCGGAGGTGCGGGCCGACCGGCGCCTGGTGGAGATGCTCCAGGAGCTGCGGGTGCTCCAGACCGGTGTGCAGATCGTCTTCGCCTTCCTGCTGGGTGTCGCCTTCACCCCGCGCTTCACCCAGCTCACCGACGCCCAGCAGGACATCTACGTCGCCACCCTGCTGCTGTCGGTCGTCGCCGCGGCCGTGCTGGCCACCCCGGTCGCGTTGCACCGCGGCCTGTACCACCACCCCGGCAAGCAACGGATCGTCACCGTCTCGGTCCGCATCGCCCAGGTGGGCCTGCTGCTGCTCGCCTGCGCGCTGACCGGGGCCGTGCTGCTGGTTCTGGACGTCGTCCTCGGCCCGGCGCCGGCGGTGCCGATCACCTGCGCGATCGCGCTGATCTTCGCCGTGCTGTGGTTCGTCCTGCCCTGGGCGGTGCGCCGCCGCGCCGCGCGCGACCGCACCTGACCCGCCCTGCCCCGCCCTCTCGCCCCACCCCTCGGGGCCGGTCCGTTCCCCGGACCGTCTACCGTGCCGGTATGCATACCGACGAAAGCCCGTGGGACGTCCTGCTGATCGGCGGCGCGTCCGGCCTCGGCAAGAGCCGCGCCGCCGCCCTGCTGTCCGCCCGGCACGGCGCGTTCGTGGTCGAGTTCGACGACGTCGTGGCCGCCCTGCAGGCCGCCACCACTCCCGCCGGCCACCCCGGCCTGCACCACTTCGCCGCCGTGCCCGACCCCGACGCGCTGCCCGCCGACCGCGTCCTGGAGCTGCAGATCGCCACCGCCCGCGCCCTGGACGACGCGCTGCTCGGCGTCGTGCGCAACCGGCTCACCGTCGACGTGCCCGCGGTCGTGGAGGGCGACTACCTCACCCCGGCCGCCGCCGCCCGCGCCGCCGCCGAGGCCGCCGGGCAGGGCCGGCGCGTGCGCGCGGTCTTCCTGCACGAGGACGACCCGCGGCGCATCGGCGCCAACTACGCGGACCGCGAGCCGGATTGCGGCCCCCAGCCGGAACGCGCCGCCGTCAGCGCCCGCTACAGCACCTGGCTCGCAGACCAGGCCCGCGCCCACGCCCTGCCCGTGGTCGACTGCCGCCCGTACGCCACCCTCCCCGAACGCCTGGCCGCCGCCCTGGCCTGACGGCCGGCCGGGCCACCGGCCCGACAGCCTCACCACGCCGCGGGCCCTCGGCCCGCCGTGCCCCGCCGGCCGGCCCCGCCCTCCCGGCCACCGGCCGCCCGGCCCCGCCCTCCCGGCCACCGGCCGCCCGGCGCGGCCTGCGGGCGGCCGCGCCCGGCCGGGGCACGGCACCGGATAGGGCGTGCGCCGCACGGGAGTCGACGCCCATCGCGGTCGGCGCCCTCGACCGTCCCGGCCCCCGCCCCGGCGCCGGCGGCCGCTGACGCCCGGCCGCGGCCGGGACGCGGCCGGGAGGCGGAAATGCCGGTGCGCGGCGCGGGCCCGCTGGGCACACTGATCCGATGATGACCGACCACTGGCCCCTGCGGGGGCTGCGCGTGACCTCGCCCCGCCTGGAGCTGCGCCTGCCCGACGAGGACGAACTGGCCGAGGTGGCGGACGTCGCCGCGCGGGGCGTCCACCTGCCCCAGGACCGTCCCTTCCTGACGCCCTGGGGCGAGCTGCCGGCGGCCGAACGCGCCCGGCACGTGCTGCAGTTGCACTGGGCGCGGCTGGGCAGCTGGAGCGCGGAGCACTGGACGCTGAACCTGGTCGCCTTCCACGAGGGGCGCCCGGTGGGCATCCAGGACATGCGGGCCAAGGAGTTCGGCGTGCGGCGCGAGATCGTCTCCGGTTCCTGGCTCGGCCTGGAGCACCAGGGCAGGGGCCTGGGCACCGAGATGCGCGCCGCGATGCTCCACCTGGCCTTCGCGGAGCTGGGCGCGCGGTCGGCGACCTCGCTGTCCTTCGCCGACAACCACTCCTCCCTGGCCGTCTCCCGCAAGCTCGGCTACCGCGACGACGGCATCGACCGCGACGTCCTGGACGGCCGGGTGGTGGTCTCCCGGCGCCTGCGCCTGACCCCCGAGGCCTGGGCCGAGCACGCCCGCACCCCGGTCACCGTCACCGGCCTGAGCGACGGCTGCCGCGCCCTGTTCGGCCTGCCCGGCTGACTTTCCCGCACGAGCGGGCGACTCACCCGGCCGTCCCCGGCGCGCGGCCACGGCCCCGCACCGGCCCGCCACCATCGCCTCCCCCGCGCCTCGGATCGGCATGGGGGGTCCTTGTGTCGGTGCCTGTTCAGGCGTCGAAGCGGATCTCGGGCCAGTGCGGAGTGGGGCCGTCCAGCAGCGGGGTGGGCACGGCACGCAGGTGGAGGTTGAAGTAGGCGGTGAGGTAGGCGCGTTGGGCGGCGACGGCGCGGCGGGGGTCGCCGGTGCCGAGGAAGTGCTCCAGTTGGTCGGGGGGCCAGGCGAAGGCGGGTTGGCCCTGGGGGACGAGCAGTTGGAGGTCGCAGTAGGACAGGTGTCCGGAGTGGGTGAGGGTCAGGCGCCGGCGCCAGCCGGTCAGGTGCGGCCACAGGGTGTCCCACATGGTGTCGCGGGCGGGGCTGTCCCAGGCGGAGGCCATCAGCAGCAGGGGGCGGTTCTGGTCGGCGGTGGCGCTGGTGCCGAACAGGGGGCCGTCGAGGATGGCGCCGGCGCGGATGCGCGGGTCGTCGTGGAGGGCCTGGGCGGTGGTGGCGCCGCCCATGGAGTGGCCGAACATGCCGACGGCGTCGAGGTCGAGGGCGGCGTCCAGGCCGGCGGGCAGCGGGCCGCCCGCGAGGTGGTCGAGGAGGAAGCGGACGTCGGCGGTGCGGTAGGCGACGATCTCGGCGTCGGTCATCGCCTGGACGCGGGCCTTGTCGCGTACTTCCAGGCGCCGGCCGGGGAATTCGACCTCGCCGGCGTCGTAGGTGTGGTCGACGGCGGCGACGACGTGGCCGTGGGAGGCGAGTTCCTCGGCGAGGGCGGTGTTGAAGGCGCTGTCGGCGCCGGAGCCGTGGGAGTTGAGGACGACGGGGTGGCGGCGGGTGCGGTCGGCGGGGGCGCCCGGGCGGGCGTGAGTGGTGGGCCAGGTGAGGCGGGCGTCGGGGACGCCGAAGTAGGCGGCCTGGAGGTGGGCGGTCTCGGCGGGGCTCATCCACGGCGCGTACGGGCCCCGGGCGCCGCTCGCGGCGGGGTACCAGAGGCGGGCGCGCAGTTCGCGCGGGCGCGGGGTGGGGGCCCAGGCGTCGGTGCGGGCGGTGTCGGTCAGGTGGAGCAGGGCGGTGCCGACGGGGCGCGGGCCGGTGGGCGCGGGCAGCCTCAGGCGGGGCTCCCCCGCTCCGCCGGCGGGCGCGGGAGCGGTGTCGGCGGGCGCGGTGTCGGCGCGTGCGGGCCCGGCACCGGCGGCGGCGCCGGCGGCACCCAGGGCCAGTGCCCCGAGAACGCGGCGGCGGGAGGGCGGGCGGCCGGGCTGGGGTCCGGTCATGGGCGTGGCTCCTTCGGCGGGCGGGGCGGCGGGTGCGGCGGGTGCGCGTCCACCGTGCCGCGTGGGCCCGCCCGGGCGCGTCCGCCCGCGGCAGGAGTCGCCACGGGGCGGTTGGGTCCGCGGGCCTACGCCTGCGGCGCCACCCCCGCGGCTCCTTCCCCTAGGGGTTCAACCGCCCGCTACGGCACCGGAGTTGCCGCGGGTGCAGCCGACGAGGCCAGCAGTGCGTCGAGCAGTCCGGGGAAGCGGGCGTCGAGGTCGGCGCGGCGCAGGCTGACGAAGCGGTTGCGTCCGGCGACGCGGGTGGTGGTGACGCCGGCCTCGCGCAGGACCCGCATGTGGTGGGAGACGGTCGACTTGTGGAGGTGTTCCAGGCCCAGGCCGCGCGGGTCGCAGGAGTGCTCGCCGCCGTCGGCGTAGCTGAGCAGCAGGGTCATGCGCACGGGGTCGCCGAGGGCGTGCAGGACCGTGACGAGTTCGATGTCGGCGGTGGCGGGCTGGGGAAGCCGCTCGTCGTCGCTCATGGCGCACGCTCCTCGGGGGCCGCAGGGGGATCAGGACGGTTTGACAATCATCCACCCATGCCCGAGTGTTTGGCGAGCGTCAAACTGTTGCATGTCTGTCCAACAATCGTTTCTTGCGCCCCGGGGGGCCCTCCCGTGCCCGTACGTCTGCTCCTGCTCGCCCTCGGCACCTTCGCCATGGGCACCGACTCGATGGTCGTCGCCGGCATCCTCGGCCCGATCTCCGCCGACCTGGGGGTGTCGGTGCCGGCCGCCGGCCAGCTGGTCACCGTCTTCGCGCTCGGCTACGCGCTGCTGGCCCCGGTGCTGGCCACGCTCACCGCCCGCTGGCCGCGCCGGCGCCTGCTGCTGACCGCGCTCGCGGTGTTCAGCGCGGCCAACGCGCTCAGCGCCCTCGCCCCCTCCTACGGGCTGCTGCTGGCCACCCGCGTCCTGGCCGCGGCCGGCGCCGCCCTCTACACGCCGACCGCCAACGCGGTGGCCACCACCCTGGTCGCCCCCGAGCGGCGCGGCCGGGCGCTGGCGACGGTGCTCGGCGGGATGACCGTGGCCACCGCGCTCGGCGTGCCGCTGGGCACCTGGGTGGGGCGCGCCGACTGGCGGATGACGATGTGGCTGGTCACCGCGCTGGGCCTGGCGGCGCTGGCCGGCCTGGCGCTGCTGCTGCGCGACCTGCCCGCCCCCACCGCCGCGCCCACCCTGCGCGCTCGCCTGGCGCCGCTGCGCCGGGGCCGGGTGCTGGGCGCCGCGGCCACCACGCTGGTGTTCTTCCTCGCCTTCCAGAGCGTCTACATCTACCTGGCCACCGCCGTCTCGGGCGCCACCGGCGGCGACGCCGACCGGCTGAGCGTCGTCCTGCTGACCTGCGGCGTGATGTCGGTGGCGGGCAGCTGGCTGGGCGGGCGCCTGGTCGACCGGATCGGGGTGCGGCGGGTGCTGCTGGCCGGCTCGGCGGTGGCCGCGGGCGCGTTCGCCGCGCTGCCGTGGCTGGGGCGCAGCATGCCGGGGGCGCTGGGGTACGCGCTGGTGGTGCCGTTGGCGGGGTGGGCGGTGTCGGTGGCGCTGCCGCACCGGCTGGCGTCGATCGATCCGGCGAACGCGCCGCTGCTGATCTCGTTGAACAGCAGTGCGCTGTACCTGGGGACGGCGGCGGGGGGTGTGGCGGGGTCGGCGGCGATCGCGGTGCTGGGCGGGCGCTGGTTCCCCCTCGCGGCGGCGGGGCTGGCGCTGGTGGCGTGTGCGGTGGCGGCGGCGTCGACCCGGGACGTGCGGGCGGTGCGGGCGTCGGCCCCGGGGCGGGGGGCGGTGCGCGCCTGAGCGGGGGTGGGCGCCCGGGCGGGGCCCGGAAGGGGCGGGTGCCCCGGTCCGTCGGGCGGACCGGGGCACCCGGCGCGGTGGCACCCCCGTGGCGGTGGCGCCCCGTGGCGGTGCCGGTGGGGTCTCAGCCCCGCAGGACCTCGCCGACCAGGGCGCGGGCCTCGTCCTGGACCCGGGCGAGGTGTTCGTCGCCGCGGAAGGACTCGGCGTAGATCTTGTACACGTCCTCGGTGCCGGAGGGCCGGGCGGCGAACCAGGCGTTCTCGGTGCAGACCTTGATGCCGCCGATGAGGGCGCCGTTGCCGGGGGCCTTGGCGAGGACGGCGGTGATCTTCTCCCCGGCGATCTCGCCGGCGCCGACCCGTTCGGGGGACAGTCGGGCCAGGCGGGCCTTCTGCTCGCGGTCGGCGGGGGCGTCGACGCGGGCGTAGGAGGGGGCGCCGTGGCGCTCGGTCAGCTCGCGGTAGTGGGCGCTGGGGGTGGCACCGGTGACGGCGGTGATCTCGGAGGCGAGCAGGGCGAGCAGGATGCCGTCCTTGTCGGTGGTCCACACCCCGCCGTCGCGGCGCAGGAAGGAGGCGCCGGCGCTCTCCTCGCCGCCGAAGCCGATCGAGCCCTCCAGGAGGCCGTCGACGAACCACTTGAAGCCGACCGGGACCTCGACCAGGGGGCGGCCGAGGTCGGCGGCGACGCGGTCGAGCATCGAGGAGGAGACGAGGGTCTTGCCGACGCCCGCGTCGCCGGGCCAGTCGGTGCGGTGGCGGTAGAGGTAGTCGACGGCGACGGCCAGGTAGTGGTTGGGGTTCATCAGGCCGCCGTCGGGGGTGACGATGCCGTGCCGGTCGGCGTCGGCGTCGTTGCCGGTGGCGATGGCGTACTCGTCCCTGCGGCCGATGAGGGAGGCCATCGCGGCCGGGGAGGAGCAGTCCATGCGGATCTTCCCGTCCCGGTCCAGCGTCATGAACCGCCAGGTCGGGTCGGTCACCGGGTTGACGACGGTCAGGTCCAGGCGGTGGGTGTCGGCGATGCGCGCCCAGTAGGCCACCGAGGCGCCGCCCAGCGGGTCGGCGCCGATGCGCAGTCCCGCGTCCCGCACCGCGTCCAGGTCCAGGACGGAGGGCAGGTCCTCGACGTAGGCGGTGAGGTAGTCGTGGCGCCCGGTGGTGGCGGCGGCCAGCGCCCGCGCGTAGGGGACCCTCTTGACGCCGCGCATGCCCTCGCGGATCAGTTCGTTGGCGCGGTCCTGGATCCAGCCGGTGGCCCGGGAGCCGGCCGGGCCGCCGCTGGGCGGGTTGTACTTGAAGCCGCCGTCACGCGGCGGGTTGTGCGAGGGGGTGACCACGATGCCGTCGGCCAGCGCCCGGGGGCTGCGCCGGTTGTGGGCGAGGATGGCGTGCGAGACCGCCGGGGTGGGGGTGTAGCCGTCGGCGGCGTCGATCAGCACCTGCACGCCGTTGGCGGCCAGCACCTCCAGGGCGGTGACCTTGGCGGGCTCGGACAGGGCGTGGGTGTCGGCGCCGAGGAACAGCGGGCCCGCGACGCCCTGTTCGGCCCGGTACTCGCAGATCGCCTGCGTGGTCGCGGCGATGTGGTCCTGGTTGAAGGCCGCGTCCAGCGACGAGCCGCGGTGCCCCGAGGTCCCGAACGACACCCGCTGCCCGGGCTCCTGCGGGTCCGGGTTCAGCGCGTAGTACGCCGTCACCAGCCTTGCCACGTCCACCAGGTCGCCTGGCTGCGCCGGCTGCCCGGCCCGTGCGTGTGCCATCCGTCTTCTCCCGCCGAAAGTCGGTACTCGCGATACGTCGTCGCTGCGCGTTCACCGATCGTAGCCAGAACGCGACCGTGCCCCGAACCGCGCGAGCGGTCCGGGACACCGCTCACGGGCGGGGACGGACGGGGACGGGCAGCCTTGAGACGGCCTTGAGGCGGCCTTCAGGCGGGCTTGAGGCAAGCGGCCGCAACGGGCTCGAGCCAGGCGCCGGGCCGGGCTCGAGACAGGCGCCGCAACGGGCGTCAGGCGGGCAGTTGCTGGCGGTGGGCCGCCAACTCCTCGGCGGTGGTGGTGGCGAGGAACTCCGTCACCCGGTACTCGGTCAACCCGGCCCGCACGAACGGGTCGGTGGCCACCAGCGCCTCGACGCACGCCCGGTCCTCGCCCACCGCGATGATCACCCCGCCGTCGCGCGGCACCTTGCGTCCCGAGGCGAGGAAGGTGCCCGCCGCGTAGTGCTCCCGCAGCCACTGCACGTGCTGCGGCAGCACGGCGTCGATCGACTCCAGGTCGGCGGTGTACGTCAGCTCCAGTACGAACATGGGTCCCAGGCTAGGGCCTGCCCGCGCGGCGCCCGCCGGGAGGGGGGCGACCCCCGTCCCGCCCCCGCGCGCAAGGCCCGCGGCAGGACCCGGCACGCCCCGTTCTCGCCTTGCCGCGCGGGGGCGCGCGCCCCCCAGACTCGTGCGCATCCCCCTTCGCGCCCACCGCGCCGCCGCCCCCTTCGCGGGCGCCCGGCGCGCACGGCGTGCTGCCCGCGCACGGGCACAGGGGGCCACAGGAACGACGAAACGAGGGGGACGGGCGGATGCGCGTGCACGAGGACCTGGTGCCGAGGGCGCGGGTGCGGCTGCTGCTGAGCCACGAGTGGATCCTGACCGGCGAGGACGCGCTGTGGGTGTACCGGACGCTGTTCGCGGCCAGCCCGCACGTGTACGCCCACAAGCTCGTCCACACGCTGCTGGACGCCGGCCGCTCACCGCTGGTCGCCGACCTGCCCCGGGCCCGGCCGGCCCTGCCGGAGGAGGCCGCGACCGCGACCGCGTGGGTGGACCAGGACCTGACCGGCGTACCGGCCGATCGTCGTGGACGCCGTGTTCCACGGCCTCGCCGCACCGAGGGAGCAGCAGAACGACCGTGCAGGACAGTAGGTGATCACCCGGAAGGTGCGATACAAACGACAATCCTTTATTTGACGACTGATCGGAGAAGACCTGATATGAGCAGCTCAGGGCTGTCGCGCCGCGCCCTCCTCGCCTCCGCCGGCGCCGGGGCCGTCACCGCCGTCATCGGCTGGAACACCGCCACCGCCGCGTGGGCCACCGAAGCCGACGACGCAGCCGTACCCGACATCGCCCGACTGCCCGCCCTGGACGGCACGGTGACCCTGCAGGGCCAGGGCCTGGACCGCTTCTGCGGCGACTTCGGGCACCTGGTCACCGCCGCGCCCCGGGCGGTGCTGCGCCCCGGTTCGGTGCGCGACGTGCAGCAGCTGGTCGCCTTCGCCCGCCGCCACCGCATCCCGGTGGCCGTCAACGGGCAGAGCGGGGACCTCGCGCAGCTCGGCGAGGAGGGGCTGGAGTCGCACTCCAGCTACGGCCAGGCCAACCCGCGCGGCGGCGTGGCCATCGACGCCCGCGGCCTGTCCGGGATCGTGTCGGTGAGCGCGGGACGTGCCGTGGTGGAGGCCGGGGCGACGTGGGCGCAGGTGACCGAGGCGGGCCTGGCGGCGGGCTGGGTGCCGCCGGTGCTCACCGACTACCTGCACCTGTCGGTGGGCGGCACGCTGAGCGTGGGCGGCATCGGCGGCGGTGTGCAGCGCTACGGCATGCAGGTCGACAACGTGCTGGAGCTGGACGTGGTGACCGGCACCGGCGAGCTGGTGACGGCCTCCCCCACCCGCAACCGGGAGCTGTTCGAGGCGGTGCTGGCCGGCGGCGGCCAGGTCGGCGTGATCGTGCGCGTCACCCTCGCCCTGGTGAAGGTGCGCGAACGCGCCCACGTGTTCTCGCTGTACTACGACGACCTGGACGCCTACCTCGCGGACCAGGAGAAGGTGCTGGCCGGGCGGCGCTTCGACTTCCAGGTCGGTGACGTGGTGCGCAGCGCGGACGGTTCGCGCTGGCGTTACAAGGCGGAGCTGGTGGCGTTCGCGGACGCCGGGCAGCAGGTGGACCGGGCGGCGCTGCTGGCGGGGCTCGTCCCGGTGGAGACGGAGGTGGTGGAGCAGAGCTGGCGGGAGTACGCGTACCGGGTGGACGGCTTCTCCGGGTACCTGCGGGCGGCGGGGTTCTGGGCGCTGCCCAAGCCGTGGCTGAGCGTGTTCCTGCCGGCGGCGTCGGCGCGGGCGTTCATGGCGCGGGCCGCGCAGGTGCTGACGGCGGCGGACCTGGGGGCGGGGCTGCTGCTGTTCTACCCGTACCTGCGCTCGAAGGTGCGGGCGCCGCTGGCGGTGCTGCCGGGGCAGGAGGAGGTGGGCTGGCACTTCGACCTGCTGGCGTTCCCGGGGCCGGGGGCGGACACGGCGGCGATGCTGGAGCGCAACCGGCTGCTGTACGACCTGGCGGTGGAGCTGGGCGGCAAGCGGTACCTGATCGGGGCGGTGCCGGGGATGACGCGGGCGGACTGGCAGCGTCACTACGGGGGGCTGTGGGAGCGGGTGGTGGCGGCCAAGCGGCGCTGGGACCCGGCGGGGATCCTGACGCCCGGGCAGGGCATCCACGCGTCCTGACGCGCCGGTGCGGGGCCGCCCGCGCCGGTGCGGGCGGCCCGGCGGCCTGTCCGCCTTCCTTCCCCGGCGCGGGGGCCGGCGGGCGGGGGGCCGGCGGCGCGGTCGGGGCCGTGGCGGCGTCCGGCGGCGATGCGGCGCCCGCCCGGTGCCGCTGTGCGATATTGCGGACATGGTCACGACGAGAGGGCAGGTCATGAAGTTCGCAGTCATCGGCGGCACCGGGCTGATCGGGTCGCAGGTCGTCAGGAACCTGAACGCCGCGGGTCACGAGGCGGTGGCGCACTCGAAGTCCACGGGGGTCGACGTCATCAGCGGCCGGGGGCTGGACGAGGCGGTGGCGGGGGCCGACGTCGTCGTCGACCTGACGAACTCCCCGACTTTCGACGAGGCCTCCCCCGCCTTCTTCCGGACCTCGATGGACAACCTGCTGGCCGCCGCCGAGCGCGCCGGCGTCGGCCACGTCGTGATCCTGTCGATCGTCGGCACCGACCGGGTGCCGGAACTGGCCTACTACCGCGCCAAGGCGCTCCAGGAGGAGATCCTCGCGGCCGGGCCGCTGCCCTACTCGATCGTCCGGGCGACGCAGTTCATGGACTTCGTCGACGCCGTCCTGTCCTGGACCGCGGACGGCGACACCGTCCGGCTGCCCGCCACGCCGATCCAGCCGATCGCCTCCAAGGACGTCGCCGAAGCGGTGGCGCTGGTCGCGGCGGGCACCCCGCTGAACGGCATCCGCAACATCGCCGGCCCGGAGGTCTTCCCCTTGGACGAGCTGGGCCGGATCACCCTGGCCGCCAAGGGCGACCACCGCACCGTCGTCACCGACCCCACCGCCGGCATGTTCGCCGCCGTCCAGGGCGACGTCCTCACCGACGGGAACGCCCGGCTCGCCCCCACCCGCTACGCGGACTGGCTGTCCTGACCCGCCCTCACCGGCCCACGGGAACCCGGCGAGCCCGGGAGCCCGAGGGGCCGGGCGCCTGGGATCCCGGGGAGGGGCCGGGCGCCCGGGGGCCGGGGAGGGGCCGGGCGCCCGGGGGGGTCAGAGCGCGGACAGGAGCAGGAGCCTGAACGGCGGCCGGCCGTGCGCGGTGTCCAGCCGTTCGCCCGCGCGCGGCGGATGCCGGCGGCGACCTCCCGCGGCATGACCACCTGCGGCGGTACCGCGGCCGGGGTGCGGGCGGTGGGCCGGGCGCGGAAGCCACCGGTCCGGGCGCCGTCGCGGGCCCTGTGGTGTGTCCGGCATCCGTGGGGGTGCCGCACCGCGGACACGGCGGGGGCAGCGGGGGCGGCGGCGGGTGTGGGCTGGGACATGACGTCGAGCGGCCGGAAGGCGACCGGCGACCCGGAGTGCCGGTTCAACCTCTCCGGCACGGGCCCCGGCGAAGCGGGCCATGGACCGTTCTCCAACTCATGGGCCGGTAGGCCTGGTTGACCGTCACCAGGATCACGCCGAGCTTGGCGGTGGCGCACTGGGTGAGCGTCCGCTCGGCGCAGTCGGGGGCCCGGATGCCGACCCGGTTCCCTTGGGCGATCGCGAGCTCCAGCAGGCCGGGCGCCCGGGCGTCGACGTCGGTGGCGGGTTCGGTGTACGTCCAGCGGCGGGCGGCGGCCCGGTCGACCAGGGCGTCGCGCTCGGGGAAGGTGCGCAGCGCGCGGGCGGGGTTCTCCCCGATGATGTCACCGAGCAGCGGGAGGTCCGCGGTGCCGGAGGCGTGGCTGCGTGGGGTCGGCGTGGTCGGCACGGGTCGGCTCCCGGGGGCGGCGGGGGGCCGGGATGCTGTCGCACGGCCATGAGCCGTTGCCGTGGCCGGGGATCGAGGACTTCGGCCTGACGGCCGCCGACTTCGCTGCCGAGCGCGGCCGGCGAGGTGTCGCCGGCCGTGCTCGCCTTCCGGGCCGCCTGGCGGGCGGTGAGCGGCCGGCAGGCCGAGCGGCCCACCGGCATCCGGGACTACGAGGTCGGCGGCACCGACGACGGCCGGCTGGTGACGCCGGGCGGGATCCGCGCCGCCCTGGCCGCCCTCGCGGCGCGGCCCGCCTCGGCCCGGGCCGGGACGTTCGCCCGAACGCCGCGCCGGGAGGAGTGGGTCGGCCACCTCACCCGCGCGGCGGCCCACGGTGGGTTCCGGGCCGCGTGGGCGGCCGCGGGACAGGTCCTCAGCGGGCGAGGCGGCCGAGCAGGGCGGAGGCGGCGCCGATGCCCAGGAGGGTGGCGAGGGTGAGGACGGCGAAGTCCAGGGGCAGGTGGCTGGGGGTGCCGATGAGCAGGCCGCGCAGGGCGTCGACCTGGTAGCTGAGCGGGTTGGCCTTGCTGACGGCCTGCAGCCAGCCGGGCATCAGGGCGAGGGGGTAGAGGGCGTTGGAGGCGAAGAACAGCGGCATGGTGATGGCCTGGCCGATGCCCATCAGGCGGTCGCGGGTCAGGACGATGCCGGCGATGGCCATGGACAGGCAGGAGAAGAACGCCGAGCCGAGCAGGACGACGGCCACGACGCCGGCCAGCCGCAGCGGGTTCCAGGTCATGGCGACGCCGAGGGCGGCGGCGATCAGCACGACCACGGCGGCCTGGAGGACGGCCTTCACTCCGGCGGCGAAGGCCTTGCCGGTGACGAGGGCGGCGCGCGGGGTCGGGGTGACCAGGAGTTTGGTGAGGACGCCGGAGTCCCGCTCCCAGATGATCATGATGCCGTAGAAGATCGCGATGAACATCGCGGACTGGGCGATGATGCCGGGTGCGAGGAAGTCCAGGTAGGGGATGCCACCGGTGGGGATCGCCTTGAGACGGGTGAAGGTCTGGCCGAAGATCAGCAGCCACAGCGCCGGCTGGATCGCCCGGGTGTAGAGCTCGGTGCGGTCGTGGCGCAGCTTCTGCAGTTCGACGGCGCACATGGCGCCGACGCGGGCGGGTACCAGGCGCCAGCCGGTGCGGGCGCGCGGGGGCACCAGCAGCAGGGACAGGTCCGGGCCCGGGTCGGCGGGTTCGGCCGACGCGGCCCGCGGGTCGGCGGGTTCAGCCGACGCGGCCTGCTGTGCGGCGGGTTCGGCGGACATCGGAGAAGTCTCCTTCGGTGGCGTCGGCCAGTTGGCGGCCGGCGAAGTGGCGGAAGACGTCGTCCAGGGTGGGATTGTCGTGGGCGGGGTCGGTGTGGCGGACCCGGTCCTTGAGTTCGGCGGGGGTGCCGAGCGCGCGGATGCGGCCGCGGTCCATGAGGGCGATGCGGTCGCAGTGGCGGTCGGCCTCGTCCATGTAGTGGGTGGTGACCAGGACGGTCATGCCGGTGGCGGCGCGCACGGCGTCGACGCGTTCCCACACGCCGGTGCGGGCGATGGGGTCCAGGCCGATGGTGGGTTCGTCGAGGACGAGCAGGCGCGGGGCGCTGACCAGGGCCTGGGCGAGTTCGAGGCGGCGCACCATGCCGCCGGAGTAGGTGGCGGCCATCCGTTCGGCGGCGTCGGTGAGGTCGACGGCCGCCAGGGCCTGGTCGACGCGGCGGACGCGTTCGGCGCGCGGGACGTCGAAGACGCGGGCGAACAGGGCGACGTTCTCGCGTCCGGTCAGGGCGGCGTCGGCGGACAGCTGCTGGGGGACGTAGCCGAGCAGGCGGCGTACCCGCATGGGGTGGCGGGTGGCGTCGTGGCCGAAGACGCGGACCATGCCGGGGCCGACGGGCAGCAGGGTGGTGATCGCGCGGATGGTGGTGGTCTTGCCGGCGCCGTTGGGGCCGAGCAGGCCGAACACCTCGCCGGTGCGCACGCTCAGGTCGATGCCGTCGACGGCCCGGGTGGCCTTGCCGCGGCCGTGGCGGAAGACGTACGTCAGGCCCTGGCACACCACGGCGTCGGCGTCGTCGGTGCTCATCGCTCCCCCTGCCCTGGTGGGGTACGCGGGACGGCCGGCGGGGTGCGCGGGAGGTCGGGCGGGGTACGCGGGACGGCCGGCGGGGTGCGCGGGAGGTCGGGCGGGGTACGCGGGACGGCCGGCGGGGTACGCGGGACGGCCGGCGGGGTGCGCAGGGCGTCGGCGACCTGCCGCAGGGCGGGCAGGGCGGCGGCCAGGGCCTCGCGCTGGGCCGGCGGCAGGCCGGTGACGATGTCGCCGATGAGGGCGCGGCGGCGCCGGCGCCAGTCCTCGATCCGTTCGGCGGCCTCGGCGGTGGCGTGCAGGAGGGCGGCGCGGCGGTCGGCGGGGTCGCTCTCGCGGCGCAGCAGGCCTTGGGCGACGAGCTGGTTGACGAGGGTGGACACGGAGTTGCCGGCCAGGCACAGTTCGTCGGCGGCTTCGCAGACGCGCAGTGCGGGGGTGTCGTGGACCAGGCGCAGCAGTTCGATCTGGGCGCCGCGCAGGTGGGGTTCGTGTGGGGTGCTCTGGCGCAGGCGGCGGCGGACCAGGCGCTGGATGCCGACGAGGAGGGTGGAGAACTCGTCGGCCAGCGCGACGTCGAGCGTTGCGGGCTCTGTCGCGGTCATACCCCTCATTTTAGCTCTGTGTGCGAGGTATTGGTCGGGTGTGCGGGCGGGTTGGTGGGTGGGTTGTCGGGTTGGTGGGTGGGTTGTCGGGTTGGTGGGTGGGTTGTCGGGTGGGCGGGTTGGTGGGTGGTGCGCTGGCCGTGGACGAGGGCGGGCAGGGTGCGGTCGGCGAGGGCTTCGGTGGTGCGGGCGTACTGGGCGGGGGGCCATGGTGTCGGGCAGTTGGCGTACGGGGACGAAGCGGGCGCCGAGCAGGCCGCTGTGGTGTCGGGGCGGGACGGTGAGGGGGGTGGTGTCGGGGACGGTGCCGCCGTCGAAGACGAGGCTGAGGGCTGGAGGTAGTGGTGGGCGGGGGTGAAGTCGACGGCGAGGATGTCGGTCAGGCGCAGGTGGAGGCCGGTCTCGGCGTTGAGGTGGCGGGCGGCTGCGAGGTGCGGGGGCTCGTCGGGGCGGGCGGAGCCGCCCGGGAGGATCATGCCGTCCATGTCGTCGGGGTCGACGAGGAGGACGTCGCCGCGGGGTTGCGGACGAGGACGAGGCAGCCGAGCCGGCAGACGGGGGCTTGGCGAGCCGGGCGAGCACCTCCCGGCCGAAGAGGCCGGCGGGGAACTCGCGGTTGATGTCGCCGCAGTGGACCAGGGCCCCGGCGTTGATCTCACACAAGGTGGCGCCGAAGACCGGGCGACCGGCGGGCGGACGGGCGGCGGGTCGGCGGTCCGCGCCCCGGCGCCGCCACTCCCGGTACGGCGACACCGCGGTGCGGTGACGACACCGGGGCAAAGCGGCGACACCGGCGGCGTCGGGGGCGGATCGGTGCCCGTCGGCCGGCACGGCCCGTCAGGCGCGGGCGGGCTCCCCCACGCCGACGGCGCGCAGGGCACGGGCGGTGGTCTCCCGGTGCTCGCCGACCGGGGCGACGTAGTCGAGGACGGCACGCGCGGCATCCTCGCCCAGGGTGCGGGTGATCACCCAGGTGGCGAGGTACTGGGAGGCCAGGCAGCCACCCGCGGTGGCGATGTTGCCCTCGGCGTGGAACGGCGCGCCGGGCACGGTGACACCGAGGGCCTCGAGGAAGGGCCGGGTCGTCGCGTCGGTACAGGCCGGCATGGAACCCAGCAGACCCAGATGGGCCAGCACCAGCGCGCCGGAGCACTGGGAACCGATCAGCTGCCGGGCGGGGTCCAGCGGCAGCCGGGCCAGCAACGGGGCATCGGCGACCACGTCACGGGTCCGCACCCCGCTGCCGATCAACACGACGTCGGCCTCGGCGACGAACTCGATCGGACGCTGCCCGGCGACCCGGACACCGTTCATCGAGGTGACCTGCGGCGTCGGCGTGGTGACGAAGGCCTCCAGACCGTCGTTACGGCAGCGGTTGATCAGTGCGGAAGCGATGAAACTGTCGAGTTCGTTGAACCCGTCGAAGGTGACCACGGCGACCTGTGCCATCACTGCTCCCTCATACGGCGTCACATGTCCGACCCCCAGTGTGCCGCGCCCCACAACCAAGAGCGCGACGGCCCGACACCGACACCGACACCGGCACCGGGGCCGGTTAGCCGGTGCCGGTGCCGGTGCCGGTGCCGGAGGGGCGATGCCGGGCCGGGGCCGGGGGCGGCGCCGAGGGCGCGGCGGTGCCGGGGGGCGGTGCCGGGGGCCGGGGGCCGGGGGTTCAGACCGCGACGAAGCGGCGGTGGCCGTCGGCGGCGAGGATGCGGCCGAAGCGCATACCGGGCAGGTGGGCGGCGACGAGGAGGTCGTCGGTGTCGGCCGCCTGGTCGGCGAGGCGGTTGCGCACGGCCGAGGCGGCGACAGGGTCGACGTCCCAGACGACCTGCCAGTCCCGTTCACCGAACTGGACGACGGAGTGCACGACGTCCCCGAGCAGCAGGGCCCGGCGCCCGCCACCGGAAAGCACGTAGACGGTGGTACCCGGGGTGTGGCCGGGCAGGTGGAGAGCATCGATACCGGGAGCGAGGGTGAAATCGGTGTCGAACAGCTCCAACCGGCCCTCGAGGGGGCTGAGCTTGGCGACGGCTTCGGGGGTCGCGGTGTCACCGGTGACGAAGTGCTGCCAGTCGGCGCGGTGGGCGCGGTAGACGGCGTTGGGGAAGACGGGCCGGCCCCCGACACAGGCCCAGCCGACGTGATCGAAGTGGAGGTGGGTGAAAACGACATCGGTCACGTCGCCGGGGGCGGTACCGTGGGCGGCGAGCGAGTCCAGCAGGGCACCCCCGCGGTAACGGCCGTCGTCGTGCGGGCCGACCCCGGCATCGACCAGCACCGTACGCTCACCACCACGTACCAGGAACCCGCCGAGCGGCAGGGCGAGGGTACCGCCGGGCCCGAGATGATGACGGTGGCAGGCCCACGGATCGTCGACGCCGGGACGGGTGAGGATGTCCGCGGCCCTCTCCGTACCCGTTCCGTCCATGACCGCCAGAACCTCGATGTCACCGATCCTCATCCGCACACCCTCCCGTGACCACACGTCAACACGCCCGCCGCACACCGGCAACCGGTCACGCGGACTCTCGACCACAACCACCCCGGGCGACACGGCATTCCCACCGACACCCGAAGACCACACACCCCTCCCATCCCCTGTCTTCCCCCGCCCTCCCCTGCCCTGTCCTGCCCGTCCTGTTCACGGCGGGTCGCTCGCGGATGCCCCGGCGCAGGCAGGCGGCTTCACCCACCGCCCTGAACGCCGGCAGGCCAGGCGATCGGCCCTGGTAGCGTCATGCGCGTGAAGTCACGCGCACCGCGCGGACTTTGACCATCGAACGGACGGGGGCCGAATATTGGGAAGGGGTGGTGGGTGTGGGACGGGCACGCGTGGCGGCGCGGGTGATCGTGCACCCTGGCGTGGAGGACGTGAGCGTCCAGCAGGTACTGGAGGCACTCGCTGACCCAGCCCGCAGGACGGTGGTACGCACACTCGCACACTCCGGAGCCGACCTCAGCTGCGGCTCCTTCGACCTCCCGGTCGGGCGTTCGACCTCCAGCCACCACTTCAGCGTGCTACGCGAAGCCGGCGTACTACGCCAGTACTACGTCGGCACCACCAAGATGAACGCGCTACGCACCGAGGAGCTGGAACGACGCTTCCCGGGCCTGCTGTCGGCAGTGGTAGCCGCCGCCGACGCGGAAGCACAGCAGACCCCGAAGGCATGAGAGGAACCCGGACCCCCAGGGCGTGACAGGAACCCGGACCCCGAGGGCGTGAGGGCGGGTCGGTCGCGGACGGAGAGGACGATCACGCAGGACGATCTCGCAGGACGATCTCGCCGATCCGGACGCCGGATTCGAGGTGGCGGTGGGCGTCGGCAACGGCGTCCAGGCGTCCTCGAAGACACGGTCGACAACCCGGGGGGGTGAACCAGCCACCGGCCAGGCCCGCGGTCACGAACACGCGGGCACAGCGCAGGCGTTCGCCGTCGCGGGCCACCTCACGCATACCGAGGAAGAGCCGGCAACGAGGACGAAGGCGACCCGGCCGGGCCGGGCCGGGCCGGGCCGGGCCGGGCCGGGCCGGGCCGGGCCATGGAGTGTCGCCCAGGCCGAGGCCGCCGTACACGACCACGCGACCGGGTCGGGGCGAGGACGCGCGCGAGAACGAGGACCCCAGGTCCCGCAACGGGGGCCGAAGACGATGCACACACCGCGTCCGGCACTCACGGCATCGACCCCGGCGACAAAGCCCTCCCCGCCGGCGACACCGCCGCCGGCGCCGGCAGACGCCGCGCCTCCGCGCGGACGCGGGTGCCAGGTGGTGGTAGCGACGGGGCGGGCACCCAGACGACGGACAGCACCACTAGCGGCAGGCCCCCGCCACGGACGGCGGCGACCAGCACGCCGCCGGGGGCGCAGACAGCCATCCCCGACGAGCACCCCGCAGGCAGCGAGGCAGGACATCCACCCGGCGACACCCCAGGACCGGAGCGAGGTGTTCGAGGCACGGGACGGCCGCCCGGGCGCGGACCAGGACGCAGGCGCCACAGACACCGCAGCCCTTCCGGGAGAACACGCACACAGTCTCCACACGCCGCCCGGACACGAACACGACGACGCCCCCGCCGACAGCCTCCACCGCACCCCAGGCCCCGCCACCAAGGACGGCGAGCAGACGCCGGCCACTCCACGCGGACACCGACACGCAAGAAGGCCACGCCCCGGAAGAAGCCGACCACCGCAACACACACGACCTGGGACCGGGGAGGGCGGGCCGGGTGGGTCCGGGGAGGGCGGGCCGGGGACCGGGCGCAGCCAGTCGATGGTCTCGGAGGCGTCGGCGTGCGCGGCTCGTTCGTCATTTCGCGTAGTCACCTGAATGGGTAGCACCGGATGGCCGTGTCCGGGGCGTCTTGCTGTGCTTGGCGAGGACACCCGATCCGGTGTCCGCCAAGGAGGTTGAAATGACCGCCTACCCGATACGCGCTCTGGTCGCCGGTACGTTGGCCGCGAGCGTCGCGATGTGCACCGTCCCCGCCGCATCGGCTGCCGGAAGCCCGGCTGCCGGTGCCACGATCCCGGCTCTCCAGCAGCGGACGCAAACCGACCTCACACAGGCCATGCGGGGCGAGGCGTTCGCCGACGCCTCCTACACCCTCTTCGCGGCCCAGGCCCGACGCGAAGGCCGGACGGCCGTGGCCGACCTCTTCCGGAAGACCTCCGGTGTGGAGCTGGGTGAGCACTTCGCCCAGGCGGCCGCGCTGGGCGGCCTCCTGGGCAGCAATGAGGCCAACCTCACCGCCGCCGTCACCGGAGAGACCTACGAGTCCAGGACCATGTACCCGACGTTCGCCCGCCAGGCCAGGGCGGCCGGCGACACCGCCGCCGCCGACCTCTTCACCGAGATCGCCAAGGACGAGGCAGCGCACCTGGCCGCGTACCAGGCCGCCCTCACCGCGGTCCGCACCGGCAAGGGCACCGTCCCGGCACCCCCGGCCGTCGGCCCCGTCACGGTGACAGCAGGAAAGCCCAAGGTCACCTCGGCGCAGACCAAGGCCAACCTCGACACCGCCATGCACGGTGAGGCCCTGGCACACGCCAAGTACAGCCTCTATGCCCAACGCGCCCAGCAGAGCGGCAATCCCGCCCTGGCACGCCTGTTCACCGGCATCTCCGATGTGGAGTTGCAGGAGCACTTCTCCGGTGAGGCGGCGCTGGCCGGAACGGTCGGCACCACGAGCCAGAACCTGGCCACCGCCATCACCGGAGAGACCTACGAGTCCAGGACCATGTACCCGACGTTCGCCCAGCAGGCCAAGGCCGCCGGCGACATCGCCGCGGTCGCCCTCTTCCAGCACAACGCCACCGACGAGGCCGGCCACGCCCAGGCGTTCCAGGCCGCCCGCAAGGGCCTCGGCTGACCAAAGGGTGACCGCCCCGTTCCGGTCGGCTCCCCGGAGCCCGCCCGAAACGGTGTCGGAGAAGTCGGGAGCGGGCGAACTCGACCGCTCCCGACTTCTCCCTGTTCGGTCAGCGGGCGAGGGAGAAGTGGTTCTCCTCTTCCTGGGTGAAGTGCAGGCGCAGCACGCCGTGCAGGCCGTAGGGGCGGGCGCGTAGATCGTCGGGTTTTTCGGGGCGCGAGCAGCCTTCCTCGTCGGCGGGTTGGAGGTGGGTGGTGATGCGGCGGGCGAGGCGGTGGATCTCGGGCGCGGCTCATGGTGGCGGTCGCTTCGGGGCCGCCGAGCGCGGGAGCGAGGGCCGGGTAGAGCCGGTGTTCCTCGGCGAGTTCGCGCGGCAGGCGTCGGTCGGTGGGCAGCCGGTCGACGCGGCACACGGTGTCCAGGGCGGCCGGGTGTCCGCCCCGCCAGTGAACGGTTCAACCAGCGGACAACCCAGCCCTGCCGGGCCTTGGGCCCCCATGGCACGTCACGGCCATGGGGCGCCGGCGAGTTCGGGGCCGAAGCGACAGCCCGTCGGCCACGGCGTGGCGGGTCGAGCCGGCGTCGACGTTGCCCGGGACGCAGGCGCCGCTCTTCCCTGCTGGTCAGCGGCCGATCGGTGAGTGCCTGTCCCCTCGGTGGCCGTGTCTCAGCCGAGCCGCGAGCGAAGACGCCGGTGCGCGAGCCGGACGGCGGTGGCCACCTGGTTGACCAGGTCCGGTAGTGCTGCTTGGACCGGGGCGCTGAGTCCGGGGCCGAGGCCGAAGTCCTCGCCCTCCACTGCGTGGACCACGAGTTCGAGTGGCATGCGGTCGAGTGCGACCGCCAGGGCGACGGTCTCGCCGAGGCCCAGGCCGTGGCTGCTGGCCGGGCCGCTCGCGCACCTGGCGGTGGCATCGGCGTCCAGGGTGTGCAGCCGCCCCGGGTTGCCGGGATGCGCGTGCACGGTCTCGACCACGATCACTCGGTCCTGGGCGATCCAGTGGTCTAGCATTCGGCCGGGCTCGCCGTCGCTGACGGTGAGCAGCGTCTCCTGGGGGACCTGTCCGCTCAGCGCTTCGACGACGGCCGGGCCTGCTCCGTCGTCCCGGCGGTAGGAGTTCCCGACGCCGATCACGACGACCCGGCCCGTCACGCCCGGTCCACGGTCAGGTGGAGGAAGTGGGCGGAGCAGGAGATGCACGGGTCGTGGTTGCGGACGGCCCGTTCGCACAGTGCGGTCAACTCCTCGTCGGTGGGTGCGTCGCCGGGTCGGTCCAGGCGGGACTGCACCAGCCGCCGCAGGTCCTCCTCGATCGCCGCTTGGTTCTGGGCGGTTGGCGGGATGATCCGGGCGAGGGTGAGGGTGCCGTCCGGGTCCATGGCGTAGCGGTGGTAGAGGAGGCCGCGTGGCGCCTCGGTGGCGGCGCAGCCTTCGGCCGGGCGCGGGGGGACGTCGATGTGCGGTCGGGGCGGCGGCTCGTAGGCGTCGATGATCCTCAGTGCTTCCTCTACCGAGTGCACGACTTCGACGGCGCGGACGATGATGCTGCGGAAGGGATTGCGGCATACCGCGCCGGTGGCCGGGTCACCGAGTCCGGCTGCCCGTGCGGTTTCGGCGGCGGTCGGGTGCAGCCAGCGGCCGCTGACGG
This sequence comes from Kitasatospora sp. NPDC001132, assembly GCF_053598415.1. Lineage (NCBI taxonomy): Bacteria > Bacillati > Actinomycetota > Actinomycetes > Kitasatosporales > Streptomycetaceae > Kitasatospora > Kitasatospora sp. NPDC001132. The sequence goes on from NZ_JBSFKF010000018.1 coordinate 35,477, forward strand.
CGTACCGGGCGAGTGGGCCGGTGAGATGGCGTCTGCCGTCGAGGCTCGATGTGAGGGCGGTCGAGTGGGGGACGTGTTCCTCGACCACGTGTTGTTCGAACTCTTCGACGGGGACAGGGCGTTGTGCGGCAGATTGGTTCCTGGTGGTACCGCCGGTCAGGTTCAGGGCGGTGGGCACACCCGAGTCGATGGCGTACCGGCCGCTGTCCTGCATGGCCAGCAGTTCGCAGTCGATTTGCGCGTCGGGGAAGTCGAAGCCCGCCACCCAGCGCACCGTTTCCGTTGCGTCGTCCCGTACTCGGCGCAACTGCTCGGCCAGGGGTGCGAGTTCGCTTCGCGTCGGTACCCGGTAGAAGCCGCCGAGCCGGACGTTGACCGGGTGGATGGCACGGCCGCCGAGCAGTTCCATGACGGCGTTGCCGGCCTGTTTGATCCGCAGTCCCCGCTCGACGGGTTCACGGTGCTCGCGGGCGAGTTCGACGGCGCTCGGGTGGCCGTGGAAGTCGGGGGCGTGGAGGAGGTGGATGTGCAGGGACTGGCTCTCGATCCACTCGCCGTAGTAGAGCAGGCGGCGCAGCTCGGCGAGTTGGCCGTCGACGGACACCCCGCAGGCCGCCTCGACGGCCTGGCAGGCGGTCATCTGGTAGGCGACGGGGCAGATGCCGCAGATCCGTGAGGTGATGTCGGGCGGTTCGGTGTGCCCTCGGCCGATCAGGAACGCCTCGAAGAAGCGCGGTGGTTCGTAGATCCGCAGCCGGGTGCCGGTGACTTCGCCGTCGCGGATGGCCAGGTGGAGGGCGCCTTCGCCCTCCACGCGGGCGAGTGCGTCCAGGCGCAGGATCCGCTCTCCCCGGTGGCTCATCGGGTCTGCCTGTCGCTCGAGCCGTCCTGGTGGACGAGGTCGGGTAGCTCGGCGTACTCGGGGGAGGCCGCGTTGAAGGTCCGGAAGACCCGCAGGACGTCCCGCTCGTCCATGCCGTCGTGCTGGAGCTGGCGCACCATCGCCGCCATGTTGAGGCTGTCGGACGGTCCGAAGCAGCCGTAGCACCCTCGGTCGTAGGCCGGGCAGATGGCGCCACAGCCGGCGTGGGTCACCGGCCCGAGGCACGGGGTGCCGTGGGCGACGGTGATGCAGGTGGTGCCGCGCCGCTTGCATTCGGAGCAGACGCTGTTCGCCGGGATGTTCGGCTTGCGTTCGGCCAGGTAGGCGGTGATCACCTCCAGCAGCTGGCGTCGGTCGATGGGGCAGCCGCGCAGCTCGAAGTCGACCGGTACGTGGGCCGCGATGGGGGTGGAGGTGGCGAGCGTGGCGATGTACTCGGGGTGTGCGTAGACGGCGGCGCGGAACTCCGTCACGTCCGCGAAGTTGCGCAGGGCCTGGATGCCGCCGGCGGTGGCGCAGGCGCCGATGGTGACCAGGCGGCGGGAGATCTGCCGGATGCGGCGGATCCGCCGGGCGTCCTCGGCCGTGGTGACGGAGCCTTCGACCAGGGAGAGGTCGTAGGGTCCGACGCCGTCCAGGGTGGCCGCCCCGACGCCGCCCGGGCCCTCGGCGCCGGACATCTCAAGGAAGTGTGAGATCCGTACCTTTTCGGCGAGGCCGAGCAGTTCGTCCTCGCAGTCGAGCAGGGTCAGCTGGCAGCCGTCGCAGGAGGCGAACTTCCAGACCGCGAGTGTGGGGATCCTGTCGTCGGTCATGTCACAACTCCCGCACGGCGAGGAGAGACTGGGATCGGGCGTAGTCGACCACCGGTCCGTCCAGGCACAGCAGGAGCGGTCCGAGCTGGCAGTGGCCGCAATGGCCCGTGCCGCACTTCATGTTCCGTTCCAGCGACACCTGGATGCGCTGCGCGGGCACGCCTCGGGTGAGCAGTGCCTGCGCGCTGTGGCGGATCATCACCTCGGGTCCGCAGAGCAGTGGACGGGTGTCGTCGCCGAGCGGTTCGATCCGGTCGAGCAGTCCGGTGACGACACCGACGGTGCCCCGCCAGCCGGGGGTGGGGCGGTCGACCGTCACCTCCACCCGGGCCGAGGCCCGCCAGCTCTCCAGCTCGTCCCGGTAGAGGAGGTCCTCGGCGGTGCGGGCGCCCACCAGGACGCGGAGACTGCCATACCGTTGCGGGTGGTCCAGCACCTGGTGCACCACCGGGCGCAGCGGAGCCAGTCCGATGCCGCCGGCGATCACCAGGACGTCGGCCCCGGTCGCCGAGTCGAGGTCCCAGCCGGTGCCGTAGGGTCCGCGCAGGCCGACGATGTCGCCGGGTCGCAGTCGGCACAGTGCCCCGGAGACCGCGCCGACCGCGCGGACGGTGTGCGCCAGGGCACCGTTCCGGCTTCGGATCGCGCTGACCGAGATCGGAACCTCGCCGACGCCGAAGGCGTGGACCATGGCGAACTGTCCCGGCAGGAAGGCGGGCAACACGGCCTCGACGGGTTGCAGTTCGAGTGACACGGCGTCCGCGGTCTCCGGTCGCGAGGCGGTCACCCGGTACGGGAGCGGTGGCGTGACGGTGGTCATGGCGTGCCCGGGCGAGGTGCGTAGAGGTCGAGCAGGCGGATGCGGGTGGCCTGGAGCCGTTCGGCGATCACCTCGGCGCAGCGCAGGGTCAGTTGGTGCCCGAGGGCCGGGTCCGCTGCGCACAGCACTCGGACCTGGTCGGCGGGAAATTCCCAGGCGTCCACCGGTTTGAGTGCCTGCGCGCCCAGGTGCCAGCGGTAGGGCGGGAAGAGCCAGGACCAGCCGAGGAGTTGGCCCGGCCCGATGGTCTCCACGACCGGCGGCGGGCGGCCGGGTACGTACAGGTCGAGGGCGACCTCGCCGGAGCGGATCAGCCAGAAGCGGTCGGCTTGCCCGCCCTCGTCGAACAGCCGCCTGCCCGGAGGGAAGGAGCTGTCGCGGGCGAGGGCCAGCAGCCGGTCCCGGTGCACCTGAGGCAGCCCATCGAGCAGGAACGGCAGCTCGGTCATGCGGGTGCCTCGCCCTCGTGCGGCGACTGGTTGGCCCAGTCGTGCAGGGCGGCCGCCTCCTCGGTGATGTCGATCGCGACGGGGCACCAGACGATGCACCGGCCGCAGCCGACGCACCCCGAGGAGCCGAACTGGTCGTACCAGGTGCCCAGTTTGTGGGTGAGCCACTGACGGTAGCGGCTGGGTGAGGAGGCGCGCACCGTCCCGCCGTGCAGGTAGGAATGGTCCAGGTCGAAGCAGGAGTCCCACAGCCGCCAGCGCTCGGCATGGTCGCCGGTCAGGTCGGTGACGTCCTGGGTGGTGGTGCAGAAGCAGGTCGGGCAGACCATGGTGCAGTTGCCGCAGGTCAGGCAGCGGGATGCGACGTCGTCCCAACGCGGGGCGTCGAGCGTGCCCGCCATCAGCCGGCGCAGGTCGACCTCGGGCATGGTGCGGCCCATCCGGTCGGCGGCGGCGGACACCTGTGTGCGGGCGGCGGCGCGGGTGGCGTCGTCGGCACTCCTGCCGGGGATCTCGGCGAGGACCTCGGTGCCCTCAGGGCTGCCGCTGCGGATCCAGAACCGGTGGCCTCCCTCGTCGTCGACCAGCTCGGTGAGCACCAGGTCGTAGCCGGGGCCGGCGGCCGGCCCGGTGCCCATGGAGACGCAGAAGCAGGTGCCTCCGGGCTCGGTGCACTCCACCGAGACCAGGAACGCCCCCGAACGCCGTCCCTGGTAGGTCGGGTCGGCGTGCCGGCCGCCGGTGAGGACCCGGTCCTGGACAGCGATGGCGCGCAGGTCGCACGGGCGGACACCGAGGAAGGCGTAGCGGGGCGGCGGGGTGTCGTCCGCCTCGAAGGTCAACTGTTCGTCGGTGCGTTCGGCCCGCCACTGGCGGACCCGGGCGGGGTGCAGGTAGGTCTTCCAGGACTGCGGTCCGGCGGCGTTGGCGAAGGCCGCCGGGTCCGTACGCTCCCGTAGCCGGTACTGTCCTGCCTCGAGTTCGACGCCCCAGCCGTAAGGCAGACCCTCGGCGGACTCCAGCGCGTCGAGCACGATGGCGCCGCCCCGTACGGTCGGACCGATCACGGTGAAGCCGCGGGAGCGCAGGACGTCGACCAAGGCGGCCAGGCCTTCCCGGTCGATCACGGCCTCGTCGGCTGCCGGAGCCGCCGGAGTGCTCATCACGACGTCCTCTCGTCACTCATGGTCCCGCGCCCGCCCACGGGCGCAGGGGTTCCACCAGCTGTATCCGATCCGAGCCACTTCAACGGGTGCACTTCCTTCTCCGGCGGTTCCGGTACGGCAGGTCCCTGGCTGCCACCGGCCCATCTGTTGCACAGAACCGCCCGGATGAGCCGGATTTCGGGCCCGACACAGCTCCGATAGGGCCGTACGGGCAGGCCGGGCGGCCTGGGGCGGGTCGGCCCCGTCCACCGCCAGGACCCGCCGGCCACCCGCCCGGCAGGCGGCGCGGACGGTACGAGCGGCCAGGTGCGGACTGCCGACGATCTCGACAGCGGCGATCAGCACCACCTCGCGCCCGACGCCGAACGCGCCGATCACCTGCCGGCCCGTCACCGCGGAAACGAACAAGAGCACGGCCGGACAGGCGACGCTTCGGCTGCGGGTCTCCACCCCGAGACAGGAGTCCCTCGCCGCCTCCGTCAGAACACCTCACTTGAGCTGCTTCCGCTCACCTTCCAGGTCCTGGAAGCCAAGTGCGCGCGGGTCGAGCAGCGGGAACAGGAGCAGCGACAGCGCAGGGAGGCGCATCGACGCCGGGGCGGCCTCGTGGCCGAGAGGGACCTCCGCCCCGGACATACAGACGCCTCGGCCCCGGACACCTGAGGGGGCGGGCCGAGTCGGCCCCGAAGTCGACCGATGTCTCCGCGAGGCGCTGGGCCGACCTGTTGAGCGGGCCGGGGACTGCGCGGCCCGACCGGTGACAACCGCTTCCCATCGCGGTACCACGGCGAGGTGCACGACGGCCCAGGCGAGGAGAGACCGACCCCGCAGGGGATGGTCGGCCTGAGGGAACTGCTGGAGCGGACGGGGGACGGCGGTGGCCCGCACGGCGCTTGGAAGTGACGGAGCGGGTGGTGGGTTCGGGGATGTTATGCAGGTTGGGTGCGATGTGCACCTGACAGCGGGCGTCTGTGCGATCATCTGCCCGCTGTAGCCGATCATCGCGCAAGGAGTACACCCTCATGGCACGAGTCCGCGCCTTGCGGTGGAAGGCGGCCCTCGCCGCCCTGGCCACCGCCTGTATCGCGCTGCTGACCGGGCCGGCGGCGGGCCCCGCGGCCGCCGCCGACGCCCCCGTGGTCCAGTCGCTCACCCCCGGTGCGGACCAGTTCCGGCTGACCGACACCGACTACACGGCCGCCACCACCAACCTCTACAACCGGCACCTCACCAAGCACGCCGACCTGACCGACGTCGTCACCACCGACTACACTGTCAACTCGGCTGGCCAGATTGACGGTTGGCTGGGCCTGCGGCAGATGCGCCCCTGCACCGGCCTGGAGCAGGCCGGACTGCCACCCGCCGACGTCGAGAAGAAGGTCGCCTGGTGCTGGTCCAGCGCCTACGGCGACGACACCACCCAGCACTGGTTCCCCCAGGGGCTCAGCACCACCGGCACGGCCGACGGCGGCGACGGCGCCATCCAGGGCCGCAGCGTCACCGCGGTCGCCTGGCACTACACCACGTACGACGACGACACGGTCACCACCGGCTGCAAGACCAACAACCTGCTCAAGCTCACCCTGATCGACCGGACCACCCAGAAGTACCGGCACGTCCTCCTGGTCGAACCCACCAGCACCTCCGGCTCGGCCGCCGACTTCACGTACGTGACCGGCCACGGCGGCGGCATCGCCTGGTACGCCAACTACCTGTACGTCACGGACACCGCCAACGGCATCCGGGTCTTCGATCTCAACAAGCTCGCCAAGGTCGACACCTACGGTTCCGGTGTCAGCACCGCAGGCATGAGCGGCGGGAAGTCCACCGCCTGCGGCTACCCGTACGTGCTGCCCGAGACCCACCGCTACTTCCAGGCGAAGAAGGCGCCGAGCTGCGCCCCGGACGCGCCGATCGACCCGGCCTCGCTCTGCTTCTCCTGGCTCGCTCTCGACAAGACCGGCGGCGGTTCCACCTTCAAGCTGGTCACCGGCGAGTGGTACGGCGACACCTACGGCTCCCGGGTGGTCCGCTACCGGCTCAACCCGGCGAGTTCGGCCACCGATCCGGGCCTGCTCACCACCTCCGCCGAGCGCACCGTCGTCCAGGACGCCTTCACCACCCCCGGCTACCGCGGCCTCCAGGGCGGCATGACCTGGACCGACGCGCAGGGGACGCTCAACTTCGCGTTCTCCAAGGGATGCGGTACCAAGCCGGCGGTGCTCTCACACACCTGGGTCGGCGACACCCGTCCGGTCACCGGCTGCGGCAGCGAGACCGCCTGGGGCGGTAACTGGGGCGCGGGCTCGCCCCAGGCGCTCAGCTACTGGCCCAAGCTGGGGGCCAGCCAGGTCGATGAGCTGTGGGGTCTGACGGAGGGCATCTGCCGGGCCAAGGGGGACAAGCACTTCGCCGCCGGGGCCGACGACTCCGGGGTCTGCAAGAACTACGGCGGGAGCATCACGGCCTCGCTGCGCACGGTGTTCGCCGTGGGCTTCACCGATCCGGCGGTGCAGGGCCGGCACTGAGGCGTGCGGCTGCCGTCCTCTTGTCGATGGCTCGCGCTGGCCATCGGTCAGGCGGACCGGGAGCTGCCCTTCGAACTGCTCGCCACGATGGGTGAGGCGTCCTCGCTCCCGGGGTGAGCTGGGCCCGAAGGCCGACTGGCGCCACAAGATCGTCACAAGAGTCGGGGCTGGCGACAACTTGCGTGCTGAACAACAACGGGCCGTCTGAACAACAACGGCCCGTCAGACATCTCACTGATCCGGCGACAGTTGTCGCGCTGAACCGACCGAAGAACCGCACGTCAACCAGCGCACTTGACGACAGGTAGCATGCAGCGTCCCAGGTCTTGAGCCGGGCTGGGTGGAACCTGGCCGGGCGCATTGGGACTACCGGAGACAGGTCGCAGTCCGGACGAGGTCGGCGACGGCTCTGGACCGACTGTGCGGCGGCCAGGCGATCACGGTGGTGACTGTCGGCGCGTCCAGCACGGGCACGGCGGCGAGGTCACCGGGCAGTTGAGCTCGGCACGACTCCGGTGAGACCGCGCAAGCACGGCCGAGCGCGACGAGCTGCAACAACTGCGCATGGTCGCGGACCCGCGGACCGGGACCGGGCGGGTACGTGCCGTCGGGGTCGGGCCAGCGTGGCAGGGGCAGGCCGGGCAGCCCGGTGATGTCGGCCATGTGCACATGGGACCGGACGGTGAGCGGATGTCCGGCCGGCAGGACCACGACCTGGCCCTCCGTGCTGAGCTCTTCGGTGTGGAACCCGGCCGTCGAGTCGAACGGCCGGTGCAGTAGCGCCACGTCGGCCCGGCCCTCGCGCACAAGTCGTTCCTGCTCGGCCGGGCCGCACAGGATGACGTCGACGGGGACCGCGCCGGGCTCGGCGGCGTACGCGTCGAGCAGTTTCGCCAGCAGTTCGCGGGACGCGCTGGCCTTCGCGACCAGGACCAGGCCGGGACGGCCGGTCGAGGCAAGGGCGGCGCGGCGGGTCCGGCGCTCGGCCGCTTCGATCGCGTCGAGGGCCGCCCGGCCCTCGGCCAGCAGCACCGAGCCGGCTTCGGTCAGCGTGACGGTGCGGCTGGTCCGGTCCAGCAGCGCCGTCCCGAGTCGGCGTTCGAGCCGTTGGATCGCCCGTGACAGAGGCGGCTGCGCGATCCCGAGCCGCAGCGCGGCGCGCCCGAAGTGCAACTCTTCGGCGACAGCGACGAAGTAGCGCAGTTCCCTGGTCTCCATCCGGCCACGGTACTCCGGATCAATACCTGGAAGGTATCGTTGCCCACCCCATCGGTCTTGGACCCCCGCCGGGGTCCGAGAGCAGCATGGTCCCCATGAGCGAACGAACGATCGCGCTGGTCACCGGCGCGAACAAGGGAATCGGCTACGAGATCGCCGCAGGCCTGGGCACCCTCAACTGGAGCGTCGGCGTCGGCGCCCGCGACGATCAGCGCCGCAAGGCCGCGGTGGAGAGACTGCGCGCGGCCGGCATCGACGCGTTCGGCGTACCGCTGGACGTGACCGACGACGCGAGCGTGACAGCCGCGGCACGGCTGATCGAGGAACAGGCCGGGCGCCTCGACGTGCTCGTCAACAACGCCGCCATCGCGGGCGGCACTCCCCAGGAACCCACCCGCGTCGACCCCGCCACCGTCCGCACGGTCGTGGAGACCAACGTCATCGGCGTCATCCGCGTCACCAACGCGATGATGCCGCTGCTGCGCCGCTCCGCCTCACCGCGGATCGTGAACATGTCCAGCAGTGTCGGCTCCCTCACCCTGCAGTCAGGGCCTGCTGGTGAACTGACCACAGGTCCAGTGGCCGTGGCGTACGCGCCGTCGAAGACGTTCCTGAATGCCGTCACCCTCCAGTACGCCCGGGAGCTGAGCGGCACGAACATCCTGATCAACGCCGGCTGCCCCGGCTACGTCGCGACCGACCTCAACGGCTTCCGGGGCGTGCGCACCCCCGAACAGGGCGCGGCCATCGCCATCAAACTCGCGACCCTGCCCGACGACGGCCCGACGGGCCAGTTCTTCGACGACGCTGGCGTAGTGCCCTGGTGAAGTGAACGGCTTGTCATCACCCGCGCAGCCACCAGGGTGAGGCCGCTTCGCCCGCACGTCTCGAACAGCTTCATCGACTGCGTCGGCCGCCCCGGCCGACGCTCCGGTGCTCGGGGCAACGCCCCGGTGCTCGGGGCAACGCTCCGCACCGCTACTGGTTCGACATGGATGGCAGTTCATCGCAGGTTGCAAGCGGCGTGACCACTTGGTTCCAACAATCGTGCCCCGGGGATCCGGGTCGGGCACCGTGCGACGCACGCTCGAGGTCGGACCCGGGTCGAAGGCCGCTGCCTCGGCGGCCACGGCCGTTTCACCGGCCAGGAGTTGAGCCGGCCGGACGGTGAGAGCGAGGCGGCGGCGCATCGTCGGCGGTCAGGCGTAGGAGTAGCCGAGGGCGATGGTACTGGCCACGTCGGTGGCGGTGCTGGTCCAGGGGTCGAGGATGGCATCGTTGCCGGAGAGGCTCGGCTTGCCGGCGTGGTCGAGCTGCCAGCGGTCCCAGATACGGTCCACATTGGCGTGCAGAAGCCAGAAGATCGGGTCGTGCGGGGCGGCCATGATGTCGCTGATGGTGCCGTTGCACCAGTTGTGCACGTCGTTGTGCGCGTCCGTCTCCAGGTGGCTGGTGAACGGGGTGTAGCGCGGGCGCAGCAGCAGGCTGTCGATCAGCGTCTGGGTCGGCAGCGAGCCGCCGTTCGCGCCGGGGACGCCGCGGGTGACGTTCGGGGGCTGCCAGACCCAGTCGGGGCGGGCGTGGTCGTTGGCGTAGTCCCAGTACGGGATGGTCAGGGTCGGCGCGCCGTTGGCGGGCTGGACGGAGCGCAGCAGGTTCTCCGCCTGCAGTGTGTAGCGGCGGTGCCAGGGCAGGAAGCGCTGAGTGCCGATCGGGCCACTCATCGAGTGCATCCGGTGGCTCATGTCGCCGTGGATGTCGGCCAGCGTCTTGTACGTCCCGGCGGCGTGGGCGGCCTTCAGGGCCGTGTTGAAGGCGTCCTTGTCGGCCTGGCTGAGCTTGCGGTGGTCGACCCGGGTGCGGGTGAGGCTGCCGGCGAGCTGGATGATGAAGTCCCGCGCGGTGTCGGCGGGCACCAGGTTCGACCAGGCCCCGTCCCCGGCTGCGGCGCCGAGCTGGGGCGGCAGCGTGGCGAGGTGTCGGTCGAAGCGGACGGCCACTGCCTCGGGGTCGAGCGCGGGGTGCAGGCCCCAGCCGTCCTTGAGGCGGAGCAGTTCGTCGTGGTCGGGGAAGTGCCCGGTCTCGGGGAGTTCGGCGGCGGCCTGGTCGATGGGTGGCATACGGAGCATCCCGTCGGTGCGTGGCTGGTGGGTCTGCTGCCACGGTCACGCGGCGGGTGCGCGGGTCGCGGTCGGGACGCGCCGAGCGGGCAGACATTCACTCCGCCAGATCAGCGGTTTGAGTCATCAGATGCGCTGACCCGGACTGCCCTTGCTACCTGGCGCGCTCGGGAGCACCCTGGCGGGTGGCGCGGCACCAGGACCGGCCCCCCTGATCGACGTCGGCGACGCGAGCGCCTACCGACCGCCGCCCACCTCGCCTCGTACGCCGGCCTTGCCCCCGCGACCCGCAGTTCCGGATCCTCCGTACGCGGCGAACAACCCTCCCGGAGGGATGACGAGCAGCTGAAACGAGCGTTCTTTCTGGCCGCGTTCGCCTCGCTCAGCGACCCGGCCTCCCGCACCTACGACGACAGGAAGATCGGCCAGGGCAAACGGCATGTCCCGGGCCGAGTCCGGGCAGTAGCCGAGCGGGCAGGCCCCCGGACGGGGACCGGGTAGGAGGGTACGCCGAGCGGGTGCATCTCCTGTACGTCGACCAGCCGGTGACGGACGGATCCATGAGGGGCATCGCATTCGGAGGTTCCGGCGACGACGGCGGCGGGCGCGTGGCAGGACTCGGTGTCCGTGGCAGTCAGTGTCGCCGCCGGGCCAGCCATTCGGCGAGCACGGCGGCCTGGCTGTGGTCCGCATCCTTGGTAGCGGTCAGCAGCGTGAGCTTGTCGTGGGCGGCGAGGTCGCGCAGGTGCCCGGCCGCCTCGTGGTGTCGCGCATCCCGCAGTTCGGCCAGGTAGCGGCGGCGGAACTCGGGGAACCGGCTCGGCTCGTGGCCGTACCAGCGGCGCAGCTCGGTCGACGGGGCGACGTCGCGCAGCCACTCGTCCAGGGCGGCGTCCTCCTTCTTCATCCCGCGCGGCCAGACCCGGTCGACGAGCACGCGCCGCCCGTCCTGAGGCGAGGCTTCCTCGTAGATCCGCCGGTAGGCGATCCGTGTGGCCATGGGCGGCTTCCTTCCAGGTCGATCGGCTGCTTCGAGCGCTTTCGACCCTGGCGGCGGTGGGTCGTGGCAGCGCTCGGGACGCCGGACGCCGGTCCGGCGACCGGCTGGGACGGCCCGCGACACCGCGGGCGTCCCACGAGGGCGTCTGCCCGCATCAGGAGGATCCTCACCTGGCCGCGGCTCCGCCGCACATCCGATCCATGACCAGCCGATTCACGACCAGCCAAGCCACGACCAGCCGGTTCACGGCGCGACACGCAGCCGGCGTCCACCGGAGGCCTTCTCGACCGCCTTCTGGAGTTCGTCGCGGTTCGTCGTCGAACGGTGCGGGACGTCCAACTGCGTGGCCCTCTCGTAGAGCTCGGCCTTGGTGAACTGCTTCGGGTCCTCGTCGCCGACGGAGACCCGCTTCTTCGCGGCCAGCTTCCCGCCCCCGCTGCGGGAGCGCGAGGTGCTCTTCTTCCCGCCGGTGCCCTTCGATGTCTGATTGCCGCCAGCGTGGTCTGCCCCTACTGATCACACTGGCGGCATGACCATGTCGTCCACTACAGACTCGATTACTGTCCTCACCGGCATGTATGCGGCTGAGGCGGAGTACCTGGCGGCCGGAGGCCCCGGCGAGGCTTCATTCGACCTGCTCGCCCCCTTCTTCGCACCGGATGTCGTGCTGCGTCAAGCCGATTCTCTGCCCTATGGGGGCACCTGGCGCGGGCACTCGGGCATGACACGGTTCTTCCTCACGATGGGTTCCGTTTGGGAGTCATTCGAGATGGTGGAGCAAGAGTTCCTCGCCACTGGTGAGACTGCCGTAGTGCTCACCCAGGTCCGTGCTCGTGCTCGTGCGACCGGCCGCGAACTCTCCTTTCCGATCCTGCAGACGATCACGGTCAAGGACGGGAAGATCACTGAGGTCCGTCCGTTCTACTGGGACACACAGGTCATCGCCGACGCCTGCGCAGAGCCGAGGGCGACCGGCTGATGTGGACGGTGAGTCCGCTGGTCACGGCCACTCGTTGATGGCCGTGACCAGCACGGTTGCCTCATGGCTGACCGCGAGCTTGTCGTACCGTGTCGCCGCTGCACGGCGTTTCTGAGGCGGTTGATACCGCATTCCACTGCGTGACGCCGCCTGTAGTCTTCCCGGTCGAACTTCGGCGCGGCCTGCCCGCGGGAGCCGAGGTTCTCGCGGTTGCGGACCTGGTCCGTCTTCCCCGGAATAGTGCACGAGCGTCCGGCGTCCGCGCAGGTAGGCGCGGTTCGCGCGGGAACCATGAGGGGGCGGACCCGAACCAGGTCCGGGCCGCGCACGACCGGCTGGCAGCCCGGGGCGCCGTGGTGGAGACGCTCGCCGCGCAGGACGGCCACGTCCTGGCGGGCGACGGCGCCCGGCTGCCGGTGGACCGGCGCCGCCCACCACCGTCTCGGTGCTCTACGACGCGCTGGTGGTGCCGGACGGCGGCGAGCAGGCGCTGCCCTCCGATCCGGACGCCGTCCGCTTCCTCACCGAGGCGCTGCGCCACGGCAAGCCCGTCGCGGTGCTCGGCAGCGGCGTCGAGCTGTGCCGGGCCGGCCGGGATCGGCGCCCCGGACGGGTTGGCCGGCGTCGCGGTGTGCCCGCCTGCCGAAGCGGTCGGGCCGTCGTTCCGGGAAGGGTTCGTCCGGCTGGTCGAACACACCCCTTCCCTGCGCAGTGATCCGTCGTCAACTCCGTTCTCACCTTTGCGCTTTCACCTACGGGCGAGCCGCCCAGCGGGGCTGACCGACACGGGGGATCGTCACCCGCGTTCGTCACGGTCCGCGGCTCCGGCCGCAGACGTCGCGGCCCTCCGATTGCTTCGACTCCCGACGACTTCCGGCCGCGCGGAGTGGAACGAGCATTTCCGGGCAGACGCGGCACAGGCGAACAGAACGCCCCAGCAACGAGAGGAGTCACACCATGGGCACCCAGGACAAGCTGCGCAACGCCGCCGAGAAGGCCCACGGCAAGGCCAAGGAGGCCGCCGGACGGGCCACGGGCGACCGCGCGGTCGAGGCCGAGGGCCGGGGCAAGCAGATGAAGAGCGATCTGAAGCAGGCCGCCGAGAAGGTCAAGGACGTCGGAAAGGACTGAACAGAAAGGACTGAACAGGTGAGCGACCAGGACCACCGGCCCGTACCGAAGGACCCCCCGGTGCCGGTCGAGACGCCGGACTCCCGGATGACCGGCGAGGGCGCGCCGCCGCCCCCTCCCGAGGAGGGGACGGACCCCTCGAACGAACCGACCGGGCCGGCCGATGACCCGGAACCGCACGAGCCGCCCGACTGAGCGGCCCCGGACCGATCATCACAGGTTCCGGCGTCACGCTCGGGCGAACGGGTGGTCCGCCACCGCGATCCCGCGCGCAACGGCGTTGCGCGCGGGACGCCGTCCCCGGCCGGACGGTACACCTGGGGCCGCTCGCCGCAGCAGCGGCGTGGTTTCCGATGGTCGGGACGGGGGTGACGAGATGCGGACGGTGGCCGAACTCCTGATCTGGTGGGGGTTGTTGCTCCTGCTGAACGTCGTGTTCATCAGCTCGGTGACGCCGCTCGAGATGGCCGTGGGCGGCGGCATCGCCCTTCTCGCGGCACTCGGCGCGGTGGCCGTCCGGCGGACCTCCGGCGCGGCCCCGGGCGGTCCGGCCCGCCTCGGCGCGGCACTCCTGGCCTTCCCGGGGACGCTGCTGGCCGACACCGGCCGTCTGGCACTCGCCGTCCTCTCCCCCGGCCACCGCGGCTCCGGCTTCCGCGCCGTCCGCCTCTCGCCCGGCACCGGGCCCGCCTGGGCGGCCGCGCTGCTCTCCTCCACCCCCGGCGCCTACGTCGTGGACGTCGACGGCCAGACCCTCCTGGTGCACTCGCTCGGCCGTGAATCCTCCTCCCTGGAAGGCGCGTTGACGGAGGCGGCCGAGTGAACGCCTGGCTGCTGGCGGCGGCCGTCCTGGCCGGCGGCGGGATCGCGCCGTGCCTGCTGCTCGGGCTGTGGGGCCCGACGCACCGGCGCCTGGCCGGGTTGAACCTCGCCGCCGTGACGACCTGCGTCGTCCTGCTGCTGCTCGCCCAGGGCTTCGGCCGCCCCTCCTACACCGACCTGGCGCTCGACCTCGCCGTGCTGGCGCCCGCCGGAACCCTGGTGTTCACCCGCTTCCTGGCCGGGGAGGAGCGCTGATGGGCCGGCACGCCGTGGCACTGGTGCTGCTCTGGGCGGGCACCACCGCGCTGCTGCTCTCCGCCGTCGCACTCGCCGTGCTGCCCGGCCGGTACCTGCGCCTGCACGCCCTCTCCCCCGCAGCCGTGCTCGGCACCCCGCTGATCGCGCTCGCGCTCGCCGTGGACACCGGGCCGGGCCGGGCGGCGGTCAAGCTGCTGGTGATCGGCCTGCTGGTGACGGCCGGCGGCACCGTCACCACCATGGCCGTTGCCCGGGCCACCCGCCGCTCGGAGGCCGGCCGGTGACCGACACCCTGATCGTGATCGCCCTGCTGCTCACCGCCACCACCTCCACCGCGGCCGCGCTCACCCGCGACCCCGTCCGGCAGGCCGCCGTCCTCGCCCTGCTCGGGCTGAGCCTCGCGCTGCTCTTCACCGTGCTCCAGGCACCCGACGTCGCGCTCTCCCAGCTCGGCGTCGGCAGCGCGATCACCCCGCTGCTGATCCTGCTGACCGTCCGCCGGGTGCGCCGCAAGGAGCACACCGACGACCACCCGGACCGCACCGAGTGAACCGGACCGTCCGGCTCGGGCTCTTCCTCCTCGCGGCCTGCGTGCTGGCCGCCGCCCTGATCGCCGCCGCCGGCGAGCTACCCGGCTTCGGCGGTGCCCACCACCCCTACGGCGAGCGCGCGGTGGCGGCCGGGCTGGAGCGGCGAACGGCCAACATCGTCTCCTCCGTCAACTTCGACCAGCGGGCCTTCGACACCCTCGGCGAGGAGTCCATCCTGTTCGGCTCGGTGCTCGGCGCGGGCATCCTGCTGCGGCTGGCCCGGGACGAGCGCAAGCGCCGCGCCGCCGCCGAGCCCGTCCTGCCCACCACCCGGCTGTTCGGCGCCACCCTGCTGCCGGTCGCCGTCCTGACCGGCGGGTACCTCGTCGCGCACGGCGCGCTGAGCCCGGGCGGCGGCTTCCAGGGCGGCGTCGCCCTGGCCACCGCCCTGCACCTGGCCTACGTCGCCGCCGACTACCGAGTGCTCAAGCGGATCCGTCCGCTCGCCGCGCTGGACGTCACCGACGCGCTGGCCGCCGGCGCCTTCGCCGCGCTCGGCCTGATCGGTCTCGCCCAGGGCGCCGGCTACCTCGCCAACACCCTGCCGCTCGGCACCTTCAACCAGCTCTCCTCCGGCGGGCTGGTGGCGGTGATCAACGCCGCCGTCGGGGTGGAGGTCGCCTCGGGCGTGGTGGTGCTGCTCGCCCACTTCCTGGACCAGGCCGTCGAGGTCGCGCCCCGAGGGGAGCGGGCATGAACCTGTTCCCCTACCTGGTGGCCGGCTGGATCCTGCTCGCCGGGCTGTACGGCCTGGTGACCAGCCGCGACCTCGTCCAGGCGGTCGGCTGCCTGGCCGTCGCGCAGTCCTCGACCTACGTGCTGCTGCTCGCCGTCGGCTACCGCCGCGGCGCCACCGCACCCGTCTTCTCCGACCTGCCGACCGACGCCCCGGTGGTGGACCCGGTGGTCCAGGCACTGACCCTCACCGACATCGTGGTCGGCGCCACCGTCACCGCGCTGCTCCTCTCCCTGGTGATCCAACTGCGCAAGCGCCACGGCACGGTGGACCCGGAAGAACTCACCGGACTGCGGGGCTGACGACGGGTGCTCCCCACCTCCGACCTGCTGCCCCTGGCCGTCGCCGTCCCCCTGCTGGGCGCGGCCGTCACCGCCGTGGCGGGCCGGTGGCTGCCCCGCCCCGGCCGCGACGCGCTCGCCACCGTCCTCGCCGCCGCCGAGGTCCTCTGCCTCGCCCTGCTGTGGGCCCGGACCAGCCCGGACGGCCGGGCGGTCTCCTGGCTGGGCGGCTGGACCCCGAGCGGCGGACACAGCGTCGGCATCGTGCTGGTCGCCGACCGCCTCGGCAGCGGCCTCGCGCTGCTCGCCGCCGTCCTCGTGCTCGCCGTGCTCTGCTACGCCTGGCGGTACTTCGACGAGCCCTCCGGCGAACGCGGCGGCCTGTTCCCCGCGCTGCTGCTGCTCTTCGAGGCCGGGATGTGCGGCTTCGCGCTCACCGGCGACCTCTTCGACGCCTTCGTCTTCTTCGAGCTGATGGGCGCCGTCGCCTACGCGCTGACCGGCTACCGGATCGAGGACCCGCGCCCGCTGCACGGCGCGATGGCCTTCGGCCTGGTCAACTCGGCCGCCGCCTACCTCTCGCTGCTCGGCATCGGCCTGCTCTACGCCCGCACCGGCGAGCTCGGCATGGCGCAGCTCGGCGCCGAACTCGACCGGCTCGCCGCCCCCGGCCGCGGTCCGGACGCCCTGCTGGTCCTCGCCTTCGTCCTGGTCCTGGCCGGCCCGCTGGTCAAGGCCGCCGCGGCGCCCTTCCACTTCTGGCTGCCGGACGCCCACGCCGTCGCCCCGAGCCCGGTGTGCATGCTGCTGTCCGGGGTGATGGTCGAGCTCGGGGTGTACGGCGCGGCCCGCATCCACCGGGTGGTCTTCGCCGGCGCGGGCGGCCTGCCGGACGCCGTCGTCCGGGACACCCTGCTGGCCGTCGGGGTGCTGACCGCGCTGGTCGGCGCCGTGATGTGCTGGCAGCAACGGCACCTGAAGCGCATGCTGGCGTTCTCCACGGTCGGGCACGTCGGACTGTTCCTGACCGGCGCGGCCCTGCTCACCCCGGCCGGACTGGCCGGCACCGCCGTGTACGTGGCCGGCCACGCCGGGGCCAAGGCCGCGCTGTTCGGCCTCACCGGCGTACTGCTCGACCGGTACGGCTCGGTGGACGAGCACGGGCTGCACGGCCGGGCCCGCGAACTCCGGGCCACCGGGCTGCTTTTCACGCTGGGCGCGCTGGCCCTGGCCGGGCTGCCGCCGTTCGGCACCGGCCTCGGCAAGGCCGTTGCCGAGGAAGCCGCCGGACGTCAACTGGCCTGGCTGCCCGCGGTGTTCGTTCTGGTGTCGGTGCTCACCGGCGGCGCGGTGCTGCGGGCGGCCCTGCGGGTCTTCGGCGGGTTCGGCGCACCGCCGAAGGAGCACCCGGACGTGGCCGCGACCACCGGCGAGGGCGAGGAGCCCGAGATCCGCGAACCGGGCCGACGGCTGCCCCCGCCGATGGTCCTGGCCCCCGGGCTGCTGCTGGCCGGCTGCCTGGCCGTCGGCGTGCTGCCCGGCGTCGGCCGGGCCCTCGCGGCGGGCGCCGCCGCCTTCACCGACCGCGCGGCCTACCTCGCCGACGTACTCGGAGCGCCCGCACCCCCCGCGCCGCCGGCCCCCGAGGCCTGGTGGACGCCGTCCGGGATCGGCCTCGGCCTGCTCTCCGCCCTGCTGGCCGCCGCGTTCGCCGTCGCCGCCGTCCGCCGCGACCCGCGGCGCGGCACCGGCGGCCTCCACCGCGCCGGCGGCCTCTACCGCGCCGTCGTCCTGCCGCTGCGCCGCCTGCACTCCGGCCTGCTGGGCGACTACGTCGCCTGGCTCGCCGTGGGCCTGGCGGCCCTGCTGGTGACGATCACCGCGCAGCTCTGAACCCACGCCGCCGCGCAGCGGCGTGGGTTTCGCGGCGAAGGGTCACCCCGCCTGGACGCGGCGGCCGGTGATGCCTGCCGGGCGGACGCGCACCCACAGGGGGCGGGGGCCGCCGGCCCAGGGGGCGGCGCCCGGGAGGGCGGAGAGGTGCTGCTCCTCCTCCGGGGTGTCGACGTGGTGGGCCTCGCCGAGGACGAGGACGCTCCAGCCCTGGCGGCGGTGTTCGTCGATGTGGTCGACCTCGAAGGAGACGGGCGCCCCCTCGTCGGGAGCGGCCGCGCCCCGGGGAGCGGTGCGGTAGGCGATCGTCCGGGCGTCCACCACGTAGTTGACCGGGAGCACGACGGGCGCCGACGAGCCGGGCAGGCCGATCCGGCCGATGCCCCGGGTGCCGAGCAGTTCCCAGCACTGCGGCTCGGTGAGGCGGCGGAGCCCGGCGCGCGGGGCGGCGTCGGTCCGGCCCGGCGGGGCGTCCGGACGTCGACCGGACAGCAGCTCGGGCCAGGCCATGCCGAGCACGGCGGTGATCCGGACGAACCCGGGCGGGTCGAACTCGGGCCCCGAGCAGAGGAGTTGTCTCAGATAGGCGGGCGACATCGCGGCCCGGTGGGCCAGCATTCCCTCGCTCAGGCCGAGTTGCTCGCGCCGTCGGTCGATCCGGCGGGCGATGTCGGCCGGGTCGGGACGGTCGGTGGTGCCGGCGACTCCTGCGTACATGGCGATCACGTCCGGAACAGCGCGACCTTGAGGGCGCCGGTGTCGGCCGCGTCGGCGAAGACGTCGTACGCCTCCTGCATCTCGTCGAGGCCGAAGCGGTGGGTGACCAGCCCGCCGGTGTCGAGCCGGCCGACGGCCAGCATGTCGAGCAGCATCGGGGTGCTGCTGGTGTCGACCAGGCCGGTGGTGATGGTGACGTCGCGGATCCAGAGGTCCTCCAGGTGCAGCACCGCCGGCCGCCCGTGCACGCCGACGTTGGCGACCCGGCCCCCGGGGCGCACCAGGTGGGTGCACAGCTCGAAGGTCTCGGGCACGCCGACCGCCTCGATGGCCACGTCCACGCCGAGCCCGTCACGGCTGAGCTTGCGGACGGCGTCGGGGGTGGCCTCGGCGGAGGTGAGGACGGTGTCGGCGCCGAAGCGCTCGGCGGCGGCGAGGCGGCTTCGGGCGAGGTCGATGGCGATGACGCGGGCGGGACTGTAGAGCCGCGCGGTCAGGACGGCGGCGAGGCCGATCGGTCCGGCGCCGACGATCGCGACGGTGTCGCCGGGGCCGACGCGGCCGTTGCGGACGCCGACCTCGTAGGAGGTGGGCAGGATGTCGGCGAGCAGCAGGGCGTCCTCGTCCCGGACGCCTTCGGGAAGCCTGTGGAGGGAGGCGTCCGCGAAGGGGGTGCGGACGTACTCGGCCTGGCAGCCGTCGACGAGGTGGCCGAGGATCCAGCCGCCACCGCCGGTGCACTGCCCGTAGCTCGCGGCTCGGCAGTAGGCGCAGCGGCCGCAGGCGGAGACACAGGAGATCAACACGCGGTCGCCGGCCGCGACGGTGCGCACGCCGGGGCCGGTCTCGGTGACGGTGCCGACGGCCTCGTGGCCGAGGACGCGGCCCTGCCCGACCTCGGGGACGTCGCCCTTGAGGATGTGCAGGTCGGTGCCGCAGATGGTCACCGCGTCCACCCGGACGACGGCGTCCTCCGGGTCGCGGACGGTCGGGTCGGGGACGTCGCCCCAGGTACGGCGGCCTGGTCCGTGGTAGGTCAGCGCTTTCATGGCGGCGGTCGCTCCTCTCGGAGGGCTTGGCCGGGGCGGAGCCGAACCGGTTCCGCTCGTACTTCCAGCGTTCTCCGCGGCCGGGCCCGTCGCCAGGGGGCCGGTGGGGTGCTCCCGGTGGGCCGATGGACCCCGTTGCCCGCTTTCCCCCGCCGTTGCACGCTGCTCCGCGGCGAGCGCGCCTACGCTGGTCAGTGGGCATCGGGGGGCGAGCCACGGAGGTTCCCCTTGGACAGCGCGTCGGAGAGTCCCGCCCCCGTGCCGAACCTGCGGCTGGACGCACTCCTCGGAGAGCTCCAGGCCCGGCTGGACGCCGCGCGCGGCACCCGGGACCGGGTGCACAGCCTGCTGGAGGCGGTGCTCGCGGTCGGGCGGGACCTGGAGCTGTCCCAGGCGCTGCGGCACATCGTGGAGGCGGCGGTCACGCTGGTGGACGCGCGGTACGGCGCGCTCGGCGTGATCGGCGAGGACCAGAGGCTGTCGCAGTTCATCCCGGTCGGGGTCACGGACGAGCAGGTCAAGCTGATCGGCGACCTCCCGTCCGGGCACGGGATCCTCGGCGAACTGATCCGCCGACCCGAGCCGCTGCGGCTGGGCCGGCTCTCCGACCACCCGGCCTCCTACGGCTTCCCGGCCGGCCACCCACCGATGAGCAGCTTCCTGGGGGTGCCGATCCGGATCCGGGACAGGGTGTTCGGCAACCTCTACCTGACCGAGAAGCGCGGCGGCGGCGAGTTCGACGCCGAGGACGAGTCGGTGCTCGCCACCCTCGCGGTGGCCGCCGGGGTCGCGATCGACAACGCCCGGCTCTACGCCCGGGCCCGCCGGCGCCAGCGCTGGCTGGAGGCGAGTGCCGAGGTGTCCAGCAGCCTCCTGTCGGGCGCCGCCGAGCAGGAGGTGCAGGACCTGCTGCTCTCCCGAGCCGCCGAGATCGCCGGAGCGGACCTCGCGGTCGTCGCCGTGCCGCTGCCGGAGACCGCCGAGCTGGAGGTGCGGATCGCCGTCGGCCTCGGTGAGCGGGAGCACCGTGGTCTGGTACTGCCGATCGAGGGTTCGTTCATGGGCGCGGCCTTCCGCACCGGCGGGCTCGTGGTGAGCCCCGACGTCCGAAGGGACCCTCGGATCACGGCCGGCCCGCCCCGATGGAAGGGTCTCGGCCCCGCGGTCGCGGTGCCCGTCGGCACGGCCGAGCGCGGTATCCGGGGCGTGCTGCTGCTGGCCCGGGCCGCCGGCACCCCGTTGTTCGAGGAGGAGGAGTCCGGTCCGCTGCTGGGCTTCGCGGGGCAGGCCGCCGTGGCCCTGGAGCTGGCCGAGCGTCGCCGGGACTCCGAGCAGATCGCCCTGCTGCGGGAGCGTGACCGGATCGCCCGCGACCTGCACGACCTGGCCATCCAGCGGCTCTTCGCCACCGGCATGACCCTCCAGGGCGCCACCCGCTTCATCGACCACCCCGAGGCGACCACCCGCGTCCTGCGGGCCATCGACGACCTGGACGAGACCGCGAGGACCATCCGCGCCACGATCTTCGGCCTGCGCCTGCGCGAGAGCGGCCCGGCGGCGAGCGGCCTGCGCGCCCGCATCGTCGAGGTGGTCGACCGGGCCGCGCGTTCCCTCGGCTTCGCCCCGGACCTGCGGATGAGCGGCCTGATCGACGTCACCGTGCCCGATGAGGTCGCGGACGCGGCAGTCGCCGTCCTGGAGGAGGCCCTGTCCAACGCCTCCCGCCACGCCCGGGCCGGCGCCGTGGACGTCACCGTCGCCGCCGACGACGAGTTGACGGTGACCGTCACCGACGACGGGGTCGGTCTCCCCGAGGGCGGCCGGCGCAGCGGCCTCGCCAATCTCTCCGAGCGGGCCTCGACCCTGAACGGCACCTTCACCGCCCGCACGCGCCCCGAGGGCGGCACCGAGCTGGTCTGGCAGGTGCCGCTCCGGTAGACGTCATTCCAACACCGTGCCAGCCGGTAGGCGGGGTGTCGGGGTCCCCTCGGGGCCGTAGCCGAGGCGGATCAGCATCTGGACGAAGCCGGGCCGCTGGTGCGGGTCGCGGGCCTCCCAGCGCAGGTAGGGCCACTCCATCGCCTGGTGCAGCAGGGAGGCACGGACGCCGTGGACGGTGGCGGCGAGCAGCACGTGTTCCAGGGCGATGCCAGCCCGCAGCCAGTCCCCCGGGGTGTCGCGGCCGGTGGTGAGGACGGCGATGCGGGGCTCGCGCTCGAAGCGGGCCGGGGCCCGGTGCTCGGCGGCGTGGATGGCGGAGAAGTCGCGCATCGGCAGGCGGCCTGCCGCGTCCTGGGGGCCGAGCGCGTCGACCGGGATGCCGTAGGGCAGTGCGTCGCCGGTGCGGATCCAGCCGCGGCTCTCGGTGCGCTGGGCCTCGTCGGTGGTGTTGCGGCGCTCGGCCTCCGCGGTGAGGTGCAGCAGTCGGGCGGTCTCCGCCTCGTCGGGCAGGTGGAGCGCGGCGTCCTCGACCCGGGCCGCACTGCTCAGTTCGTCGAGCACGGCCTGCGGGACCGGTACGTCGGTGAAGGGTGTGCGGATGGAGTGCCGGCGCCAGATCGCCTCGTACAGCTTCTCGGTGCCGGGGGCCGGCGCGCTCGCCGGGGTGTCGAGTCCGACGGCGGCGACCAGCTCGGGTTCGGCGGGGTCGGGCAGCAGGCGTACCTCGGGTGCCCAGCCGAGGTGGCGGGCGGCGACCCGCAGGTTGAGGACGGCCGCGCCGACGGAGATGTGCAGCGCCCGGCCCTCGGGGTCGGCCGCGGGGAGGGCCCGGCTGCGGTCGGCCCGGACTTCCAGGGTCGAGGTGTCCGGCTGGAGCCGGAAGCGCCAGGGCTGGCTGTTGTGGATCGAGGGCGCCGCGACCGCCGCTGAGACGAGCTTCTCCAGCATGGGTGCGTCGAGGGCCGGGGTGGACATGACCGCCTCCAGGGATTCTGCGTCAGCCGGAGGCGGGCGGGTCACCGACGCCGCCGCGCAGGGTGGCCAGTCGGGCCCGGTACTCGTCGGGGTCGATCTCGCCGCGGGCGAGGCGCTCGGCGAGCAGTCGTTCCGGTGTCGGCCGCGCAGCGGGCGGGGCCGTCGTCGGGGGCGGCACCGCGGGCCCGTGCGCGGCCGTGCGGCCCACGTACCGGACCAGCGCGATCACACCGAGGACCACCAGCGCCCAGAAGAGCAGCATGCTCACGGTCATCAGGCCGGTGGCCCAGCCGTTCACGCCGCCGTTGTTCCAGTACATCATCGCCGTCTCCTCAGCCGTGGCGGGAGGTCGATCACCTCCACGGTGCGGCCGGCACCCTCCGCCTCGCTTGGGCCGTTCGGGCCTCCTCCGGGCCCGCCCGGCCCCTCCGGCCCCGCCGGGCTCAGTGCGGGCGCTGATGGTGCTGCTCGGGATCGGCGTGGGCGGCGATGACGGCGGCCTGCAGGCGGCGTTCGACGCCCAGTTTCGCGAGCAGGCGCGAGACGTGGTTCTTCACGGTCTTCTCGGCGAGGTACAACTCCTGGCCGATCTGGCGGTTCGTCTTGCCCTCCCCCACCAGGGCGAGGATCTCCCGCTCACGCGGAGTGAGCGCGGCGAGCGCGGCGTCGGTCCCGCTCTCCTCGTGGTGGCGCAGGCTCTCCATCAGCTTGCGGGTGGTCGCCGGGTCGAGCATCGACTGGCCGGAGGCCACCGTACGGACCGCACCTACCAGTTCGGTGCCCTTGACCTGCTTGAGGACGTAGCCGGCCGCGCCGGCCATGATCGCGTCGAGCAGGGCGTCGTCGTCGTCGAAGGAGGTCAGCATCAGGCAGGCCAGTTCGGGCATCCGGTCACGCAGGTCCCGGCAGACGCTCACCCCGTCGCCGTCCGGGAGCCGGACGTCGAGCACCGCGACGTCCGGGCGCAGCGCCGGGACGCGGGCGAGGGCCTGGGCGCAGGTGCCGGCCTCGCCGACGACCTGCAGGTCCGGTTCGGCCTCCAGGAGGTCGCGCACCCCCCGGCGGACCACCTCGTGGTCGTCCAGCAGGAACACCCGTACGGGCTGGGGCGTGTCCATGGCCTGCTCCTGGGGTGCGCGGGGGCGCTGACACCACCGATTCTCCGCGCACGCCCGTGCCCGCGCAGCGCGTCAGCCGCGCGGGACGACGGCGACCGGGCAGCGGACGCGGCGGAGCACCGCTCGGGTGACCGGGCCGAGGCGGTGTCCCCTGCGGCCGAGGACGAGCAGACCGGCCGATCCGGCGGCCGCCACCAGCGCGTCGGCGGCCCGGGCCTGCCGGACGTCCGGGACGGCGGGCGGATCGGGCTCCCATGCCAGCAGGTCGGCCAGGGCTCGTTCCTGTTTCTCGGCCGCGAGCGCCCGCTCGGCGGCGGGGCGAAGTGGCCAGTCCCACGGTGGTGTCCAGGCGTGGACGACGCGCAGCGGGGCGTCCGCGGCCAGCGCGCTCAGGCGGGCGAAGGCGAGAGCCGCCTCCGCCGGGTCGTCGGTGTCGATCCCGGCCACCACCTCCCGCGGCACTCCGGCCGTGTCCGGGGGTTCCCGGACCAGGACGACCGGGCAGACCGCCCTGGCCGCGACGGCCACGCCGACCGAGCCGGGCAGGACGTGCGGAGCGGAGGAGCCGAGCGCCAGCAGCTCGGCCGGGGCCGCGGCGGCGGCCGCCCTGATCCCGGCGGGCGCGTGCTGGTCCAGCAGCGCGGTGTCGACGTGCAGCCCGTGGTGGCTCTCCCGGACCGACGCGGCGGCGTCGGCCACCATGTCGACCGCCCGGCCGCGCACCTCACCGACGCCGGGCAGTCCGGGCGCCGCGTGCTGCGGCCACGGCCAGGCGTACACCAGGCGCAGCCGCAGGCCGCGCCTGACGGCCTCGTCAGCGGCCCAGCGGGCGGCGGCGAGGCTCTCCGGGGAGCCGTCCACCGCGGCGAGCACGACCATGTCCACGCCTCCGCTCAGGCCGGGGCGGCGAGCCGGACCTCGACGCCGACCACACCGGGCACCGAGCCGACCAGCCGTTCCAGGACCGCCGCGGACACGGCGTCCGGCAGCTCGCCCGTCAAGGTGATCCGGCCGTCCTCGGACCGGACGTCGGTACCCACCCCGGCTCCGGGGCCGAGGGTGGCGACCAGTTCGAAGCGCACCCGGTCGGCGAGTTCGCGGTCGTCCTCGAGGTAGACCTTCAGCAGGTCGCCGCGGCTGACGATGCCGACGAGGTAGTCCTCCTCGTCGACCACGGGCAGCCGCTTCAGGTGGCCGCGCGCCATCGCTCGGGCAGCCTCGTTGAGCGGGCTGCCGGGGTGCACGGTGACCGCCGGGACGGACATCATCCGCCCGGCCGTCAGGGCGGCGGCGCGCGCGCCGTCGCGGTCCCCGGCAGCGAGCAGGTCGGCCTCCGAGACCACCCCGATCACCCGCCCGTCGCCGGTCAGAACCGGGACGGCGCTGACCCGCCAGCGTTGGAGGGTGTCGGTGACCTCACGGAAGTCCGCGTCGCGGCCGACGGCCACCACCGCGTGGGTCATGACGTCGGCGACGGTACTCGGTGTACGGGACATGACGGCCTCCTACGATGCCGCGCGGTAGGCGCGGGGGTGTTCCACGGAGCGGTCGGTGTCGTCCTCGGTCCAGTCCAGGGTGGCGTGGACGGCGACCACGCCGTCCACGGTGCGGCAGAGCCGTTCGGCGACGGGGACCAGGCTCCGCGACCTCAGCCGCCCGTTCAGGGTGACCACTCCGTTGTGCACCGCGACCTGGACCTCGCCGGGAACGACCCAGAGGGCCTCACCCAGCACGTCGTGCTTGATCTCGTCCCGGATCGCCGCGTCGTGGCGCAGGAAGACCTGCAGCAGGTCCCCGCGGCTGACGATGCCGACCAGGCGACCGACCTCGTCGACCACGGGCAGGCGCTTGACCTTGTGCCTGTCCATGGCGCGCGCCGCCTCGGGAACCGACCAGCCGGGACGGGCGGTGACGGCGGGGCTGGTCATCAGGCCGCCGGCCGTCTCCGCCTCGGCGCGGGCGCGGTCGCCCGCCGACAACCAGCGGCCGGGGTAGCGGCCCTCCGAGTCCGGCAGGACGGCCTCCTTGCGGATCAGGTCGGCCTCGGACACCAGGCCGAGCGGGCGGCCCTGGTCGTCGACCACGGGGATGGCGGTGACGTCGTTGCGGTGGAACAGCGCCGCAACCTCCTTGGCCGGCGTGTCGGGCCGGGCGGTGACGACCTCGCGGGTCATCACGTCGTTGACGCTGCGGTGCTGCATCGTCCTCACTCCTCCTGCGGGTGGTCCCGTCTTCACTGTCCGCCCGCCCGGAGCCGCCGGACAGGGCCGGTCGGGCCATGCCGTCGGGTCGCTCCGGCCCCAGGACAGTGCGGCCGGTCGGCAGGACGACGGGAACGCGCTGCGGATGTTCGACCCCGTCCCGCTGGACACCGACGTCGGGGGCCTCCGCGCCCGCCGGTCGAGGCGGTCGCGCCGCGCACGCCCCCCGGACCGTCGGATCCACCGCCACCCGGGGTCGCGGTCGTGGACATCGTGCTCAGCGATTCCCGTCTGCGGACTTGCCGCGTTGTACGCGCGGCGGGCGGACACCACCGCATCCGTACGGGTGATGTCGCCGCCACGGGTCGAGCGTGCGCGGTACGCGCGCCTGCCGCGGGAGGTGCGGGACCGACCGGGTGACGCACCCGTCGGCGCGACGTGGAGGACGACGGCACCCAAGCCGCCGACGCGCCCAGCTCTGCTGCCGTCCCAGCCCTGACGAGGCGTCCGGTACCGCGGTTTCGGACCGCGTTCCCCGAGCGGGGTCCGCGGGTTCGATGCTCCCCCTCCGCGCGGCCGGGGATCGGCCGACCGTGGTGAGGGGCGGAGCCGGCCCCGTCAACCTGGCATATTCCGTCCGTCAGGACGGGCTTGAAAGCACCCCCGCGGATCGGCAGAGTGATGGCCAGTGAACCGGCACCATCGATACGAGGAGGATGCATGACGCAGACGCCCGTACCGTGGGGCATCGGCAGGATGAGGCCGTACGCGGCCACCACTGCCACGCTCCCGGCGCTCACGCCCGTGATCGACCCCGAGACGCAGATCGCGGTCGTCGTGGACGAGAACGGCCGGACGGTGGAACTGGGTTCCCACGGCACCAGCACCAGCGGGCTCACTCCGACCACCACCCGCCCCGGCGACGGGGCCGGGCCGGGCGGTTCGACCGATGCCGACAGCACCGAGTCATACGACCAGGACCAGAGCGCCAGTTGACACATCGCCGCCGGCCGGTGCTGGTGCTGACCAACCCGTGTGACGTCACCGCGGACGTGGTCCTGCGCATCCTCGCGCACCGCCGCGCCACCGTGGTCCGTCTCGACCCCGGCACCGACCTGCACACGGGCGCCTCGCTGACCGCCTCGTTCCGTACGGGCGACCAGCGGGGCACCCTGCGCACCCGGAGCCGCGCGCTCGACCTCACCGAGGTGGGGGCCGTGTGGGTGCGCAGGGCCTCCCCGTACGAGGGGCCGGTCGACCTCGACGGCCAGGAACGCCGCTTCGCGGCCTCGCAGTCCGTGTGGGGCGCGGGCGGCATCCTCGCCTCCCTTCCCGGAGCGCACTACGTCAACCACCCGTGGGCCAACCGCGCCGCGGAGCACAAGCCCGCGCAGCTCGCCGCCGCGCAGCGCTTCGGGTTCGCCGTCCCGGACACCCTGATCACGAACGACCCGCAGGAAGCACGGGACTTCGTGGCGCGCCGGCCGGCCGGGGCGGTCTACAAGCCCGTGTGGAACACCCCGTACTCCGTCGACGGTGAGCCGCGGGCCGTGTGGGTGCGGGAGGTCAGGTCGCAGGAGATCACGGACGCGGTCCGGGCCTGCCCGCACATGTTCCAGGCCCGGGTTCCCAAGGCGTTCGACGTCCGGGTGACCGCCGTCGGCGACCGGCTGTTCGGCGTGCGGATCGACAGCCCGGACCTCGACTGGCGCCGACGGCAGGACCTGATGACCTGCACACCGATCGCCGTACCCGAGCCGGTCGCGAGGTCCGTGGTCCGCTACCTCGGCCACTTCCGGCTGGTGTTCGGGGCATTCGACTTCGCCGTGACGAGTGACGGCAGCTGGTCCTTCCTCGAATGCAACCCCAACGGCCAGTGGGCGTGGCAACCGCCCGGGACCACCGACGAAATCGCCCACGCCCTCGCCGACGAGCTACTGAGAGGCCCTGACGCATGAGCACGTCCGAAGAGCTGCGCGCCGCCCTGGCGGCCGGCCTCGCCGAGAACGGCGCGCTGTCCGACCCGGCATGGATCAAGGCGGCCGAAGCGGTTCCCCGTGAGGTCTTCGCCGGGGCGTACTTCCTCCCGGTCGAAGGCAGCAACCCGACCGGCTACCGGGCGGTGCGGCGGGGAGACCCCGGCTGGCTGGAGGGGATCTACACCGACCAGACGCTCATCACCCAACTCGACGGTCGCACCGGAGCGGACGACGCGGGCGGGCAACCGGTGGTCGGCGCCCCGTCGTCCTCCTCCACCCTGCCCTCCCTCGTCCTCGGAATGTGGCAGCGGCTCGGAACGGACACCGGACACCGCGTCCTCGAGATCGGCACCGGTACCGGCTACTCGACCGCCCTCGGCGCACACCGGCTCGGGGACGCCAACCTCACCAGCATCGAGTACGACCCCGAGGTCGCCGAACGCGCCGCCGCCGCCCTTCGGACGGCCGGCTACGCGCCCCGCCTCGTCCTCGGCGACGGGCTGCGCGGCGACCCGGACGGCGGCGCCTACGACCGGCTGATCGCCACCTGCTCGGTCCGCTACCTGCCGATGCCCTGGCTCCACCAGGTGAAGCCGGGTGGGCGCATCCTGGTCACCCTGTCCGGCTGGAGCTACGCCTCGGGCCTGGCGGAGCTCACCGTGACCGGCCCGGGCGAAGCCACCGGCCGGTTCCTGCCCGGCTACACCAGCTTCATGATCGCCCGCCCGCACGACCGCCCGCCCCGCTCGACCGTCGCCATGCTGCCCGGCGACGAACGGCCGAGCCTGATCGACCCGGCCGTCATCGACACCTGGACCGGCAGCTGGGTCGCCCAGCTCGCCGCGCCCTCCGCCGAACGCATGGGCAGCGGCGCGACCCAGATCCTCTCCGACGTCGCCACCGGCTCCCAGGCCCGCACCACACCCTGTCCCGACGGGGGCTGGACCGTCACCCAGCGGGGCCCACTGCGGCTGTGGGACCGTGTCGAGGAGGCCGTACACCTCTGGCAGCAGGCCGGCGAGCCGCACCAGCAGGGCTTCGGGATCACGGTCTCACCCGCCGGGCAACGGGTGTGGATCGGTACGGAGGACGGTCCGGGCTGGGACCTGCCGATCTGAGCCGAGGCCGGGCTCCTGGCTTGACTCTTTCGGGGATCTTGGAGCTTTCCCGGTGTGCCAGCCTGGCCAGTGGGCATGCTCGGGGCTGATCGAAGACTGGACGGGCCGCGCTGAACGACCTGCTGGTCGACTGCCCGCAGGCAGCCATTGACAAATTTAAGCTGACCGGTCATTTTGAATCTGAGGTGACGCCCATGGCGCCCCAGCTGGACGACCGGCCGACGTCCGATTCCGACCGGTGCGAGGGATCCCGCGCGCATGAGGAACACAAGGCGCCCAGGAGCGATCCCCCCGCGCTGACACACCGACCTCTCCGCGCAGCACCCCGACGGCACCTACGAACGCAGTTGGAGCCTCGCCGAAGCCAACGCCGTGTTCCGCGCGCCGTGCAACGCCTAGACACGGTCCCCCGGCGCGACACGCGACGCGGACGGCGACGAGTCGCTTACAGGTCCAACTGGGCTCATTCCACAGGCCGGTGGAACAGGTCGTCGTCGACCTGCCCCTCCAGCAGGCGCCCCATCTCGGCGGAGAAGGCGAGCAGGCCGGGCAGCGGCCGGTGCTGGACGACCGCCTTGACGATCCGCCCCTCCCCGTCGCGCACGAGGATGGTCGAGCCCAGCAGCGTGGTCCCGCCCAGGGCGGTCGCCTCCCACTCGACGTAGGTGCGGTCGCCGTGGTGCGCCTCGTGCGTGAAAACCAGCGACTCGTAGACCCTGCTCGCCGTTCCCATGATCAGCGCTACCTCCTCTCGCCCTCGGACCGGCCGGCTCAGTGTCGGCCCTTCCAGGACGACGTCCTGGGAGAAGGCGCCGGCGAAAGCGTCCTCCTCGCGGGCGGCGAACGCCCGCGTCCACGCGCCGCCCTCCACCCCGGGCGCCGTGTTCCCACCCGGCCGTTCCGTCGATTCACCCATGCCGCAACCCCCTGATCGTTCGCCTGTCCCGCTTCCATGACAGCAAGTACCAAGCAAATACTTTTCGCATCTTACGACCTTGGCAGCTCAAAGCGCCAGATGGCTTACACGAAAGAAGCAATAGCTGTATGGTTGTTTCACACCGCAACTCCCCCGAATCCCGGCTGGAGGAACAGCCCCATGGCTTCCCACCTCGGTTACGACGTGCTGGTCACACCCGGCGCGGAGCGCGCCGGAAAGTCCCTGCCGAACGGCGATCCGATCGTCTCCTCGCCTGTCTCCACCGTCCTGGTGTACGGGCGGGAGGAGGCGGTGCTGGTCGACCCGCCGTTCCTGGACTCCCAGATCGCGCAGGTGCGCGACTGGGTGGCCGCCTCCGGCAAGAAGGTCCGGTACGTCTTCGCCACCCACGGTCACGGCGACCACTGGTTCGGCACCGCCGCGCTGCTCCCCGGCTTCCCGGACGCCCGGGTCTACGCGACGCCGGGCACGATCGAGGTCATGCACCAGCAGGCCGCCGAGGGGCGGTCGGCCATGTGGGACGTCGACTTCCCCGGCCTGGTCCCGCCCTCCCCCGTGCTCGCCGAGCCGGTGCCCGACGAGGGGTTCCTGTTGGAGGGCGAGCTGCTGCGGGCCGTCGATGTCGGTCACACGGACACCGACCGCACCTCGGTGCTGCACGTGCCGCCGATCGGCCTGGTGATCGCCGGCGACGCCGTCTACAACGGCGTGCACCAGTACCTCCTGGAGGGCGGGGAGGGCGGACTGGAGTCCTGGCTGGAGGCGCTCGACGTGATCGAGGCGCTCGGTCCCCGCCACGTGGTCGCCGGCCACAAGAACGCGGCGCTGCCGGACGACCCCGCAACGATCGCCAGTACACGGGAGTACCTGCGGGACGTGATCCGCCTGCTGGCGCAGAAGCCGACCGCCCGCGACTTCTACGAGGAGCTGCTGCGGCTCCACCCCGACCGCCTCAACCCGGGGCCGGTCTGGTACGGCGCCGTCGGCCTGCTGGGCGCCTGAGGCTGAAAGGGAAGGGAGAGTACCCATGGACATCGACTCGCGCACGCTGGACGCGAAAGCGGCGTACAAGCTGCTGATCGGCAGCATCATCCCGCGGCCCATCGCGTGGATCAGCACCCAGTCGGCGGCCGGCGTCGGCAACCTCGCCCCCGTCTCGTTCTTCACCTGCGTGGGGCGCAAGCCCCCGAAGGTCTCGCTGTCCATCCAGCCCAAGTCGGACGGGCTGTCGCTCAAGGACAGCTTCCTGAACATCCGTGACACCGGAGAGTTCGTCACGAACCTCGCGACGCTCCCGCAGATCGTGCCGCTGCACCGCAGTGCCATCGAGTTCGAGCCGGACGTGGACGAGTTCGACGCGGTGGGCGTCGAGAAGGAGCCGTCCACGCTGGTCACCCCGCCCCGGGTCAAGGGCGCGCCGGTCGCCCTGGAGTGCAGGGTGGACAAGATCTTCTCCGCCCCGGACGGACTGCACCACGTGGTGTGGGGGGAGGTCGTGAGCTTCCATGTCCGCGACGACATCTACGTCAACGGGCGGATCGACTTCGGCGCACTCGCCCCTGTCGGCCGTCTCGCGGCGGAGTACACCGTGGTCGACAACACCTTCGTTCCCCCGCTCACCGACGAGGTCGTGGCCGAGCGAATGGCGCGTCGGATGCGGCGGATCGACCGCCACGGGGAGGAGTACTCGGCGGTCGACGGACCGGGCTGGTCCGCCGCCGGAGCCGTCCGGGAGTGAACCCGGCGCGCAGCACGGCCGGCCCGCCCGGGCAGGGCAGCACGCCTGCCCGGGCGGGAACCGGAAGGCCCTCGGGAAGGACCGTCTAGGATCGGTTGTTCGACGTGCATGGGGCGGTCACTACCGCCCCGGGACAGGAAGGCGATGGGTTCCATGGACGCCATGTGGCAGGCGACCGGCCGGTACGAGCTCGCGTCGGCTCCCGGCGCGCTGGGTCTGGTCCAGGACCTGCTCAACACCCTACCGGCCGGCCGGCCCCGTAGGCCGGACCTGCTGGCGGACACCGACTCCGCGCAGGCCTGGGCGGACTCGGCGCTGGCCGCCTGGGCGGCCACGACACAACAGCCCTCTCCGAGGCCGCGCCTCCACGAGGAGGACCTGAGCCGGCTCCGCGACCTGCGCACGGCACTGCGAGACGCCCTGACGCCGCCGGCCGACGGAGCGCCGGAGCCGAGCGGGGACACCGGATCCCCCGTCGTGGAGACCGCACAGGCGGCGCTGGAACTGGACGCCACCGGCACGGTGCGCCTGGAGCCGCGCGGCGGCGGCGCGGGCTTCCTGGTCGCCACGCTGCTGCTGACGCTGTGGCAGGCCCGCAACAGCGGTGAAGACCGGCGGCTGAAACTGTGCCGCAACCCCCGGTGCGCGGTCGCCTTCTACGACCGCTCGCGCAACAACAGCGGCGCCTGGCACGACGTACGCACCTGCGGCAACGCCGCGAACCTGCGCGCGCACCGCGCGCGCAGGCGAGACGCCGCGGCAGCCGGGGCCTGACACCCCGGGTGCCGCGTCCGGTCACGACGTGCCCGACTCCCCGGTTCACCCCAGGTGTTCCCGGAACCAGGCGAGTGCTGCGCCGCTCGCCTGCTCGAACCGGGCGGTGTAGGGCGCGAAATGGCCGCCGGGGATCAGCTCCAGCCGCTTGGGTTCCAAGGCGCGTTCGTAAGCCGCGAGGGCGAGGTCGGTCACGGTGACGGTGTCGGCGAGGGCGACCACCATCAGCAGCGGCGTCGGGGAGACCCGGGCGATCCAGGTGCCGGGCTCGTACATGCGGGCCGCGCGGGTGGAGCGGATGGTGACCCGGTTCTCCCACGCGCCGTCGGGCACGGGCTGGAGGTAGAAGTCGACGGCTTCCTGCGTACGGTAGGACGCCGCCACCGCCCGGTCCCCGCCGACGACGGCCTGGGTGCGCGGAGCCTCGCCGCGCAGCTGGGCCCGCTCGTCCTCGTCGAAGGCCTCCTCCAGGGCGGCGACGGCCTCCGGGGCGATGCGGCGCAGGCCCTGCTCGTAGCCGCTGATGGTCGGCACCTGGGCGACCACGGCGCGCAGTCGGCGGTCGGTCGCGCCCAGCACGATGGCGTGGCCGCCGGCGTAGCTGGTGCCCCACAGGCCGATGCGGCCGGGGTCGACCTCGGGCCGGCTCTCCAAGTAGGAGATGGCTCGCCGCCAGTCGGCGATCTGCTGCCAGGGGTCGACGTCCTGACGCGGCAGGCCGTCGCTGTCCCCGAAGCCGCGGTGGTCGTGGAGCAGCACGACGAACCCGTTCTCGGCGAAGGTGCGCGCGAACGGTTCCAGACCGTGCTCCTTGACCCCGGCGTAGCCGTGGGCCATCGTGATCGCCGGGTGGGGGCCCGGCCCGTCCGGCAGGTGGAGCCAGCCCCGCAGCATCGCCCCCGCGTCGGCCTCGAACTCGACGTCTTGGCGTTCAACCATGGAAATCGCTCCCTTGGGCTTGTCGGGGTTCGGCCCCGGTGGAGGGGGGCCGGGTCGGCGGCGGGCGCCGGGTTCAGCCGAAGTGGATGTCGCTGAGGTCGATGGCGACCATGACCTGGCCGGGGACGGGACGCAGGTCGGCGTCGCGGTTGTAGGCGCGCCGCCGGGTGGGCAGCAGGATGCCGTCGGCCTCGACGGTGTCGTGGACGTACTGGGCGGCGGCGAGGCCGCCCGCGACGTCGACCTGGTAGTCGTGGCGGCGCAGCAGGCGGTCCGGGCCGAAGTAGAAGTCCTGGACGGTGCTGTGGCTGGCGAGGGCGGCGGGGAAGGTCGCGCGCAGGACGCGCCACTGTTCGCCGTCCTCGCGCCAGGGCCGGATCTCCTCGACGTCCACGCCGGGCGTCGCGAGCAGGAACGGGGTGGTCAGGTAGGTCCACAGGGCATAGCCGTTGAAGTACGCACGGTGCAGCGCGTCCCACGGGGTCTGCAGGACGTGTCCGTCGAAGGCCTTGCGCGGCTGTGTGCGCTCGGCGACCACGGTGCCGTCGGTCCGCTCGATCGCGACGCGGTCGGGGGTGAAGTCGGTCCGCTGGTCGGGGGCCCCGAACGGGGCGACCGAGGCGTGCTCCTCGTGCAGCCGCACCGTCATCTGCCGAGGCGTCGGGTCCTGCGGAAGCCCTTTGATCGCGAACAGGTCGCCGCCACTGACGATCGTCGCGTGGACGGAGCTGAACCGGCGCCAGCGGTCCATCCCGCCGTGGGCTTCGAGCACCTCGTCGAGCAGTGTGTTCATCTGCGCTCCTCCCAGCTTCGGCGATGGCGGGTACGGCCGTTGACCGGACATAAATATGGCCGGTCGTCTTGGTAGTGTCAAGGAACTCCGCCGCGAGCTCGCGCGGCCGGATCGGGCGGCAACTGCCCGGCATCCACGAACCGTTGGGAGCCATCATGACCTTCGACCACCCCTCGATCCGCACCCGGCTGGAGAACGGCGTCCTGTTCGCCACCCTCGATGCCGGCCCGCTCAACCTGATCGGCGTCGACCTGGTCCGCGCCCTGGCCGGGCTCGTCGACGCGCTGTACGCGGACCCCGGCGACGTGCGGGTCATCGTCTTCGACAGCGCCTCTCCCGAGTACTTCTCGGCACATGTGGACCTTGCGGCCGTTCCGCAGTACACCGCCGAGGCCGCGAAGGCCGGCGGCCCGGGCGACGCCTCGCTCGGCATGTTCCTGCACAGGCTGGCGCGGGTCCCGGTGATCACCATCGCCAAGGTGCGCGGCCGGGCCCGCGGTGGCGGCAACGAGCTGGCCCTGGCCTGCGACATGATCTTCGCCTCGCGACAGAACGCGGTCTTCGGACAGTTCGAGGTCGGAACCGGCGCCCTGCCCGGCGCCGGCGGCATTCAGCACCTGACCCGGCGACTGGGCCGGGCGCGGGCCGTCGAGGCCATCGTGGGCGCGGACGACTTCGACGCGGACCTCGCCGAGCGTTATGGCTGGATCAACCGCGCCCTGCCCGACGACGAGCTGGACGGCTTCGTCGAGCGGCTGGCCAAGCGCATCGCCGGCTTCCCGCCCGAGGGAGTCAGGGCCACCAAACGCGCCATCGGCGATCTCACGCTGGCAGAGCCCGCGCAGGTCCGCTCCGACGCTGCCGTCTTCCAGAGCCTCGTCGCCCTGCCTCAGACGCGCGAGCGCCTGGACCGCCTCGCGCGCCTGGGCCTCCAGACACCCGGCGACCTCGAGGCCGACCTGGGTGAGGCCGTCGGACAGCTCCCCCACTGGCCCGACGCCGACCGCACTGCTTGACATATTGAAAGACGACCGG
The DNA here is from genome assembly GCF_053598415.1 of Kitasatospora sp. NPDC001132. Lineage (NCBI taxonomy): Bacteria > Bacillati > Actinomycetota > Actinomycetes > Kitasatosporales > Streptomycetaceae > Kitasatospora > Kitasatospora sp. NPDC001132. The sequence continues at coordinate 70,480 of NZ_JBSFKF010000018.1, forward strand.
ACATATTGAGAACGACAGAAGGAGTGTGCACCGTGCCGCGTCCCAGCATGCGCGAACATCTGCTCGAAGCCGCGCACGATCGCTTCCACGAGCACGGCTTCAACGGCGTCGGCATCAAGGACATCACCGACACCGCCGGCACCCCGAAGGGTTCGTTCTACAACCACTTCGACAGCAAGGAAGCCATGGCCGTCGAGGTCATGCGCCGCTACGCCGCATCGCGCGGGCTGGACATGCTCGCCGACAAGTCCGTTCCTCCCGTCGAACGCATCCGCGGCCACTTCGCCTACCTGATCGCGGACTTGGAGCGGTACGACTACGCTCGGGGCTGCATGTTCGGCAACTTCGGGGCGGAGCTGTCCACGCAGAGCCCCGCGGTCCGGGACGAGGTGGGCAACCGGCTCGGGCGCTGGGCCTCCGCGCTCGCCTCGGCGCTGGACGAGGCGAGCGCGGCCGGGACTCTGGCGAGCGAGGTGGACAGCGCGGTCCTGGCCCGATTCCTGGTGAGCGCGTGGGAGGGGGCGGCCATGCAGGCGAAGGTCGTCCGCGGCAGCGCGCCGTTGGACGACTTCCTCACCGTGTTCGATTCGCTGACCGCCTGACCCGGCGGCCGGCGCCGGGGACGGACGCCGGCCGTACCCGGGTCGGTTCAGCGGGACGTCGAAGGCCGTCTTCCGGTGGCTGAAGGATTCCAGGGAGTAGCGGCCGAACCAGTTGCCGACGTTGACGGTGCCGGAGGAGGTTTCGGCCGTGATCCGGGACTTCGTGGTGTCGTTCCCGGTGACGGCGTAGACGGCCAGCGGCTTGTCGCGGTCGTTGATGAAGCCGATGGCCTCGGTGAGGTCGGCGACCGTGAGCATCGGGCAAGATCGACCCGGCTGCTGACCCGGCTCGTTCCCGCGTCTCTCCAGCTAGGAGTTCCGGCCCCGTGCGGCGACGCGCCAGCGGCCCACGACCTCGCCGCCGCTGACGACCGCGACGTCGTCGACGAGGTTGACCGCCACGCAGACGTGGTTGGGGATCACCCGCAGCCGCTCGCCGAGGGCGGGCAGGTCGCCGCCGTCGGGCCAGACCACGGTGGCGTGGTGCTCGGACAGGGCCGTGATGCGGGCGTCGGGCTCGTCCATGAGCCGGCCGAAGCCCGTGGCCCACGCGGGCCGGTCGCCGCCGAGGACCTTGCTGCCCGCGTCCAGGACGATCCGCCGGGGTGCGGTGCCGTCTCCTTCGTGACGGCTGACGACGGTCGCCGCGACCGTCAGCGCGATGTCCGCGATCGCGCACCGTCCGAGTTCGAGCTGCTGGGCGTCACCGAACACGTAGACGCCCGGCCGTACTTCGGTGATCGCCGAGGTTCCCGCCAGCTCAGCGGTGGGGGTGGATCCGCCGCTCACCCGGGTGACGTCGAATCCCGCCGCGGTCAGCAGTTCGGCGGCCCGCCCGAGGGCCTGCTCCTCCTCCCGCGCCGCCTGCTCGGGCATGTCCGGCGCGTAGCCGTGGCCCGGGAACGTGAACACCCCCCCGACCCGGAACCCGGCGGCGGCGGCCGCGCGGGCCACCGCCACGGCCGCGGCCGGGAGGACACCGCTGCGGTGGTGGCCGCTGTCGATCTCCACCAGGACCTCGATGTCACCGGCCGCGTCGCCCAGCTGCCGACCGGCTGCCCCGACGGCTTCCGCGGAGTCCGCTCCGATCGCGATCCTGGCCCCGGCAGCGAGCCGCCGCAGCCGTTGCGCCTGACGGGGGCCGATCCAGAGCGGATAGGCGATGAAGAGGTCGGTGGCGCCGTGCTCGGCGAAGACCTCGGCTTCCCCGATGGTCGCCACCGTCAGCCCGACGGCCCCTGCGGCGAGCTGCAACTCGGCGATCTCCGGCATCTTGTGGGTCTTGGCGTGCGGACGCAGCCGCAGGCCCTTGGCCCGCAGCCCGGCCGCCATGCGGTCGACGTTGCGCCGGAGCACGTCCAGCTCGACCACGATGTCCGGGGTGTCGACGTCCTCGGGGACTCTGGTCATCGGCTTCCTCGTCGTCTCGGACCACGCCCGTGCGGGCGCGCGGGCACGGGCAAATCTGCCACATGCCGGCGCGCCGACTCGGTGCGGGTCCCGGGACCGGTCGGGCGGCGGGCAACAGGGCCGGGGCTGCCAGGCTCCGTCGACGGCCGAGGGCTGGGGCGCGTACGGCCGCACGGTGAGGGCCGCGCGTCGCCGGGCTCACTCCCCTTCGGCGGCCGCCGGGCGGCGCAGCCTGCGCAGGTAGGGGTCGAAGGACGGACGGCGTTCCAGGCGCACCCGGGCGTCCACGCAGACGGCGCCGTCGGGGCGCAGGATCACGGGGTTGAGATCGACCTCGACGAGTTCCGGGAAGTCGTCGGCGAGGCGGGAGAGCCGGGCCAGGACGGAGCGGACCGCCGTGAGGTCGACGGCGGGCGCCCCGGCGTGGCCCGACAGCAGCGGCGCGCTGCGCAGCTCGTCGACCATGGTGGTCAGGTCGCGTTCGCTCAGCGGGGCGAGCCGGGCGGACCGGTCGGCCAGGACGTCCGCGGCGGTGCCGCCCGCCCCGAGCACCACCAGCGGCCCGAAGACCCGGTCCTGGACGATGCCCGCGAGCAGCTCGACACCGGGCGCCGCCATCGGCTGGACCACCGCTCCGGCCAGTTGCGGACCGAACCGCTCGGCGAACTCGCGGTAGGCGTCGCGCACTTCGTCCTCGGCGCCCAGCCCGGTGCGGACGGCGCCGAGCGCGCTCTTGTGCAGCTGCCCGGGCCAGTAGGCCTTCAGGGCCACCTCGTGGTCGTGCCCGACCCAGCGCAGCCCGCGCGCGGCGGCGACCGCCGTATGCTCGTCGCGGGCCCACACCGAGGTGGTCAGCGGCAGCCCGTACGCCTCCAGCAGGTCGGCGGTGGACAGCGGGTCGAGCCAGCCGCCGTCGGGGTGGGCGGTGAGGTGGCCGTCGATCAGGCTGCGGGCGGCGCGGCGGTCGCAGTCCGGGGCGTCGGCGGGCGGGGACGGGGCTTCGGCGAGCCGGCGGGCGCGGTCCCGGGCGTGGCCGAGGGCCCGGGCGGCGGCGACGGAGTCCGAGTAGGCGGGCAGCACGCCGCCGTCGGCGCAGGTGCGGTAGCGAACGGGCACCTGCTGGTCGAGCAGCACGGCGGCGATCGGGACGCGGCGCCGGGCCGGGCCCTCCAGCAGGGCGCGCACCGGGTCCTGGGCGGGGGTGCTGCCCAGCGCCGTCGGCACCAGGCACACCAGGATCGCGTCGACGGCCTCCTCGCGTTCCAACGCCCTCAGGAAGAAGGTGAGTTCGTTCGGCCCGATGGCAGCCGTGGTGTCCACCGGGTTGCGGACGCAGGCTCCGGGCGGCAGCAGTTCGCCCAGTTCCGCCGGGAGCTCCGGCAGTTCCAGGCCTGCCTCGGCGCAGGCGTCCGCCGCGAGGATGCCGATGCCGCCGGCGTTCGAGACCACGGCGACCGCGCCGCGGGGGGCCGGCAGCGGCTGGGAGCGCAGCAGGGCGGCCGCCTCGACGAGTTCGTCGATGCTGCGGGTGGCCGTGATGCCCGCCTGCCGGAACAGCGCCTCCCGGGTGACGGTCGGGGTGGCGGCGGCCGCGGTGTGCGAGGCGGCGCCCCGGCGCCCGGCGGTGGAACGTCCGGCGTCGACGGTCAGGACCGGGACTCTCCTGGTCACCCGGCGGGCGGTGCGGGCGAAGGCCCGCGGGTTGCCGAAGGACTCCAGGTGGAGCAGCGCGAGGTCGGTGCGGCCGTCGGCCTCCCACCACTGGAGCAGGTCGTTGCCGCTGACGTCGTACTTGTCGCCGAGCGACACGAAGCTCGACACGCCGATGCCCAGCCAGGCCAGCCGCGACAGCAGGGCGATCCCCACGCCGCCGCTCTGCACGGCGACCCCGGCGCTGCCGGGCCGCGGGAAGGCGCCGCCGAACTCGGCGTCCAGCCGGACGGCGGGGTCGGTCTGCGCCATGCCGAGGCTGTTCGGTCCGACCAGCCGCATGCTGTGCCGGCGGCAGGCCCGCATCAGCCCGCGGGCCTCCTCGGCGCCCAGCCCGGAGGTGAGCACGACCAGGGCCCGCACCCCGGCGGCGCCGCACTCCTCGGCCGCCCCGGGGACGGCGCCGGCGGGCACGGCCAGCACGGCGAGGTCCGGCACGGCGGGCAGCACCCGGACGGACGGGTACGAGGTCTCGCCGTCGATCTCGCCGGCGTGCGGGTTGACCGCCCACACCGCACCGGCGAAACCGCCCCGCCGGATCTTCCCGAAGACGGTCCGGCCGACCGAGCCCTCCCGCCGGGACACCCCGACCACCGCCACCGAGGCCGGGCGCAGCAGCGCGGCGAGGCTGGCCAGGTCGGCGGTGCGCCCGCGTTCGTCCACTGCCGAGCGGTAGCGCTCGTCGCCCTCGTCCAGCGGCACCCGGAGCCTGACCTCGCCCTGCGCGTACCGGCGCTCGACGGGCAGGCCGAGGTCGGCGAAGACCTGGTGGACGGCGTGGTTGCCGCCCAGGGTGTCGGCCTCGAAGAAGCGGACGCCGACGGCCCGGGCGGCGTGCACCAGGTGCTCCAGCAGGAGGGTGGCGACGCCCCGGTGGTGCCAGCGGTCGGCCACCGCGAGGGCCAGTTCGGCCGTCTCGGGCGGGTCGTCCATCAGCTCGCAGTCCGCTTCTCCGAGCAGTTCCTCCCCCACCCAGGCGCCGAGCGCCAGCAGGTCGGTGCGCGGCGGCCCGCACAGCCGGTCGGCGGCCTGCCGCGGCGCGTTGCGGCTGACGCCGAAGAACCGCAGCCGGCGGCTCTCCTCGGACATCCCGGCGGTGTGCAGGTCGAGCACCGCCGGGTGGTCGTCCGGCCGCAGCGGCCGGAGTTCGACGGTCGTGCCGTCGGCCAGCAGGGCCTCGGCGCCGCCGAGCGGGTGGACGGTGGACATGGCACACCTCCTGTCTCCGTCTCCCAGGCTCCACGCCCACCCCCGGCCGATGGAAGGGCCGACCGGCCCGGGCCGGTCGGGCGGCGGCCCGGCGGCGCCGTGCGCAGACTGGAGGCAGGCCGGTCGGCACGGAGGTCAGGTCGTGGCAGCAGACCCACCCAGGGGGTATCCCGACATGCCGGACCCGTGGACCCTCCGCTACCGGGGCTTCGACCCGGTGGAGGAGGGCCTGCGCGAGGCGCTGTGCGCGGTCGGCAACGGCTACGTGGTCAGCCGGGGCGCCGCGCCGGAGTCGGCCGCCGACGGGGTGCACTACCCGGGGACGTACCTGGCGGGCTGCTACGACCGTGCGGAGTCAGTCGTCGCCGCCGGACACCTGGTGGCCAACGAGGACCTGGTCAACTGTCCGAACTGGCTGCCGCTGACCTTCCGCCCGGCGGGCGGTGGGTGGTTCGCCGGCCCGCCCGCCGAGCAGACGCTGGAGCTGGACCTGCGCCGGGGGCTGCTGACCCGCACCGCGCTGGTGGTCGACGGGCAGGGGCGGCGGACCCGCCTGGTGCAGCGCCGCCTGGCCAGCCAGGCCCGGCCGCACCTGCTGGCACTGGAGAGCATCCTCACCCCGGAGAACTGGTCCGGCCCGCTGGAGGTCCGCTCGGGCCTGGACGGCCGCGTCGCCAACGCCGGGGTCGCCCGCTACCGGGGGCTGGCCGAACGCCACCTCGTCCCGGCCGGTCAGGGGGTGGACGAGAGCGGTCTGCTCCGGCTCGAAGCCGACACGGTCAACTCGCCGCTGCGGATCGCCCTGTGCGCCCGGACCGAGGCCGACCGCGAGCACGCCCGGACGGCCGAGGTCCGCGACGGGTGGGCGGCCCACCTCCTCACCGTGGAGGCCACCCCCGACCGCCCCGTCACCGTGACGAAGACCGTAGCCGTGCACACCTCCCGCGACCGGGCCGTCGAGGCTCCGCTGCTCGCCTCCCGGCTGCTCGCCGCCGAGGCCGGGGAGTTCGACCGGCTGCTCGCCGAACACGCTCTGCGCTGGGCGGAGTTGTGGCGCCGCTGCCGGATCGAGGCGGACTTCGACGGGGCCGGCCCGCTGCACCTGAACCTGTTCCACCTGCTCCAGACCTACTCGGAGCACTCCGTCGACCTGGACGTCGGCATCCCGGCCCGGGGGCTGCACGGGGAGGCGTACCGGGGGCACGTCTTCTGGGACGAGCTGTTCGTCCTGCGGCTGCTCAACCTCCGTTTCCCGGAACTCGCCCGCGCCGTGCTCCGCTACCGCCACCGCCGCCTCGACGCGGCCCGACGCCAGGCCCGGGCCCTCGGGTTGCGCGGCGCGGTCTACCCGTGGCAGAGCGCCCGCGACGGCCGCGAGGAGTCCCAGCGGCTGCACCTCAACCCGCTGTCCGGCCGCTGGCTGCCCGACCACAGCCACCTCCAGCGGCACGTCGGCTCCGCCGTCGCGTACAACATCTGGCAGTACTACCAGTCCACCGGGGACCGGGACTTCCTCGCCACCGCCGGCGCCGAGACGCTGCTGGAGATCGCCCGGTTCTGGTCCTCCGCCGCCGTCCACGACCCGACCCGGGGGCGCTGGTCCATCCGCGGGGTGGTCGGCCCCGACGAGTACCACGACGCCTACCCGTGGGAGACCCGGCCGGGCCTGGACGACAACGCGTACACCAACGTCCTGGCCTCCTGGGTGCTGGCCCGCGCCCAGGACGCCCTGGACGTCCTGCCCGGCTACCGACGCGACGAGCTGCGCGAGCGCCTGGCGCTCGACGCCGCCGAGCTCGACCGCTGGCAGGAGGTCGGCCGACACCTGCACGTCCCGTTCCACGACGGCGTCCTGAGCCAGTTCGACGGCTACGAGCGCCTCGCCGAACTCGACTGGCCCACCTACCGGCGCCGTTACCCCGACCTGCGCCGACTCGACCGGATCATGGAGGCCGAGGGCGACACCGTCAACCGCTACAAGGCCTCCAAACAGGCCGACGCGCTGATGCTCTGGTACCTCTTCTCCGCCCGCGAGGTCCGCGACCTGCTGCGCCGCCTCGGCCACCCCGCCGGCCACGAACTGCTGCGCCGCACCACCGACTACTACCTGCGGCGCACCGTCCACGGCTCGACCCTCAGCTCGGTGGTGCACGCCTGGGTGCTCACCCGCTGCGACCGCCGCGCCTCCTGGCACCACTTCCGCGACGCCCTGGTCGCCGACCTCAGGGACAGCCAGCACGGCACCACCGCCGAGGGTGTCCACCTGGGCGCCATGGCAGGCGCCGTGGACCTGCTGCAGCGCTGCTACACCGGCCTGGAGGTCCGCGAGGACGCCCTCTGGCTGGATCCCCGGCTGCCCTCCGCCCTCGGCCGGCTGGAGCTGGACCTGCGCTACCGGGGCCACTGGGGCCTCACGATCGCCGTCGACCGCCGCACCGTCACGGTCAGCCTGCGCGAGGACCGTCAGGAGCCGGTCCGGATCCGGCTGCGGGGCAGCACGGCAACGGTCCGGCCCGGCGAGGCGAGGCTCTTCCACCTCTGAGCGACGGGGCCCTCGGAAGACGCGGTCCCGGAACACGCGACCTCGGAAGCGGCCCGCTCACCGCCGCCCGGACCAGCGCGGCTCCACCTGCTCCCATGCGGACTCCCAGTCCCGCTCGGCCCGGCGGTCCAACCGGCGTCGGCGCAGCGCGAACCAGCCGTCCGCCCCGAGCGCGAGCACCAGGACCGTGCCCAGGCCCGCCAGGACGGCGTCCGCGACGATCAGTTCGCCCGACCGGGGCGCGTCGACCGGCTGCCCGGCGCCGTTCAGCCCGACCGCCACGGCCGTCCCGGCCGGCGTGCCCGCCGGCACGGAGACCTGGCCGGCTTCCGGCCCCACCGGGTACGTCCAGCGGGCCGGGGCCTGCTCCCGCACGCGGCCCGCACGCGGGTCGACCGACTGGGCCGGGCCCGTGGTCACGGCGGTGACGACGTGCCGGTCGCGGGCGGCGTCCCGCGCGTCCGCCGTCTCCACGTGGTGGACGAGCAGCGCCGCCACCGCCGCCAGGACGATGGAGGCGAGCGCCGTCAGGACCGCCGACGCCACCAGGCGGCTGTACGCACGGTCGACCGGCCGGCAGAGCGGGTTGTGGTCCCGACCGGCGGCCCGGCGCACGTGCCCGCGCAGGGTCGTGTGCGAGGCGGGACGCCTGTGCGTGGCGGCTGCGGCGGACATGACGCGTCTCCTCGGTGCCGGAACGGCTCTGTCTCACCGATCAGTCTTCCGGGCCCGCCGGCCGCCGCCGAGGGCCTGACGGCCCTGCTCCTCTGGGCCCCCGGGCCGCGGTCCACCGGCCGCTGGTCCCGGACCGGGCCGGCCCGGTCCCGTCCCCGGGGACCGTCCGGCCCCTGCCGAAACGCTCGTTCGGTGGTGCCATGGAAGTACGAACGGCCGGGGCCACGGGCCCGGGCCCCGCACCGAGCCAGGGAGGCGGGCATGAAAGCCGCCGTGGGAGACCGCATCATCGTCCAGGGCACCCGGCCGGGCGCGGCCCGCAGGGACGGCGAGATCGTCGGCCTGCACCACCCGGACGGCAGCCCGCCGTACGACGTCCGCTGGTCCGACGACGACCGGGTCACCGAGTACTTCCCCGGGCCGGACGCCCGGATCCACCACTTCGCCCACGAGCCCGCCGCCCCGGACCGCGTACCGCCGAACCCGCACCTGTTCGCCGACTGACGGGCCGCCCTCGTGACCGTCACCGTCGATCCGCGCACGCGTGGGCTGACCGGCGCCGAGGCCGCCCGACGGCTCGCCGAGCACGGCCGCAACGAGGTCGCCGCCGACCGCCGGGTACCGCTGTGGGCCCGGGTGGTCGCCCAGTTGCGCGACCCGCTGATCACCGTGCTGCTCGCGGCCGTCGCCCTGACGCTGGCCATCGGCGACCACCCGGACGCGGTGGTCATCGCCCTGGTGATCGTGGTCAACACCACCGTGGGCGTGGTCCAGGAAGTCCGGGCGGAGAGCGCCGTCGCGGCGCTGTCCCGGCTCTCCGCACCGGCGGCCCGGGTGGTGCGCGACGGAGAACCGCGCAAGGTGCCCTCGGCCGAGGTCGTCCCGGGCGACGTGGTGGCGCTCGCCGAGGGGGACATCGTGCCGGCCGACGCCCGGATCCTCGATGCCGCCGCCCTGCTGCTCGACGAGTCGATGCTGACCGGCGAGTCCCTGCCGGTGGCCAAGGAGGCCGGGGACGGCGTGCTGTGGGCGGGCACGGTCGTCCTGCGCGGCCGGGCCATGGCCAGGGTCACCGCCACCGGCGCGGACAGCGCGCTCGGCCGGATCGCCGCGCTGCTGCGCCCCCGGCCCGAACCCACCCCGCTCCAGCGGCGGCTGGCCGGGCTCGGCCGGGTGCTGGCGGCGGTGGCCGTGGGCCTGTGCGCGCTGGTCTTCGTCCTCGGCTTGGTCCGGCACCAGCCGCCCGGCGAGATGGCGGTCACCGCGATCAGCCTGGCGGTCGCCGCGGTGCCGGAGTCGCTGCCCGCCGTCGTCACGCTCGCCCTCGCCCTCGGCGCCCGCCGGATGGCCGCCCGCCGCGCCGTCGTCCGGCGGCTGCCGGCCGTGGAGACGCTCGGCTCGGTCACCGTGCTGGCCACCGACAAGACCGGCACCCTCACCGAGGGCCGGATGGTGGTCGAGCGCCTCTGGACGCCGCACTCCACGGCGACCGTGACGGGCCTCGGCTACGGGCCCGCGGGCGAGGTCCGGATCGACGGGGCCGCCCCCGGTGAAGCGGATGCGCTGCTCACCGCCGCCGTCCTGTGCAACGACGCGGAGCTGCGCCCGCCCGCGGAGGGGGACACCGAGTGGCGGGCCCTCGGCGATCCCACCGAGGCCGCCCTGCTGACCGCCGCCGGCAAGGCGGGGCTGGACCACGAACGGCTGCGGGCCGACCTCCCCCGGGTCGCCGAGACGCCGTTCGACAGCACCCGCAAACGGATGAGCACCCTCCACCGCGGGCCCGACGGCACCCTGTCGGCCTGCCTCAAGGGCGCCCCGGAGGCCGTCCTCGACCCCGTCGTCCTCGCCGAGCCCCCGGAGCTGCTGGAACGGGCCCGGCACGCGGCCGCCGACCTCGCCGCCGAGGGCTACCGGGTGCTCGCCGTGGCGCGGCGGGACGTCGACCACGTGCCCGACCCTCCGGAGGCGGCCGAGCACCGCATGCGGCTGCTCGGCCTGACCGCGATGGCCGACCCGCCCAAGCCGTCCGCGGCCGCCACCCTGGCCGCCTGCCGCCGGGCCGGCATCCTGCCTGTCCTGATCACCGGCGACCATCCCGCCACCGCCCGCGCCCTGGCCGTCCGGATCGGGCTGCTGGACGCGTCCGCCGGAGCCGGGGCGGTCGCGACCGGGCGGGACCTCGTCACCGGCGCGGTCACCGACCCGACCGGTACCCGGGTGTTCGCCCGCACCGATCCCCGGCAGAAGGTCGACATCGTCCAGGCCTGGCGCACCCGGGGCGCCGTCACCGCGATGACCGGCGACGGCGTCAACGACGGCCCCGCCCTGCGGCAGGCCGACATCGGCGTGGCCATGGGTCGGCGCGGCACCGAGGTCGCCCGCCAGGCCGCCGACCTGGTCCTCGCCGACGACGAACTCGCCACCGTGGTCGGCGCGGTGGAGGAGGGCCGCCGGGTCTACGACAACATCCGCCGCTTCCTGGTCTTCGGCCTGGCCGGCGGCGGCGCCGAGATCCTGGTGATGCTGGCCGGCCCGCTGTTCGGCCTCGCCCTGCCCCTGCGCGCCGGCCAGATCCTCTGGATCAACCTGCTCACCCACGGCCTGACCGGCGTGGCCATGGGCGCGGAGCCGGTCTCCCCCGGCGCGATGTCCCGGCCCCCGCGCCCACCGGACCAGAACATCCTCGGCTCCGGCGTCTGGCAGCGGGTGCTGCTGCTCGGCCTCGTCGTCGCGGCCGCGTCCCTCGGCGCGGCGCTCCGGGCCCACGACGACGACCGGCCCTGGCAGACCGTCCTGTTCCTCGCCCTGCTGGCCGCCCAGCTCGGCACCGTCCTGGGCCTGCGCGACCGGCTGCTGACCCGCGCGAACCCCTTCCTCCCGCTGGCCGTCCTCGCCTCCGCCGCCCTCGCCGTGGCCGCCCTCTACCTGCCCTTCCTGCGCGACGTCCTCGCCACCGAACCGCTCGGCTGGGCCGACCTCGCCGCCCCCGTGGCCGCCGGACTCGTCGGCTTCGCGGCCGCCCGGCTGTACGGGCCCGGAGACTGACGTCCCCGTCGGCCGGGCCCGGCCGGCGGCGTCCCGGCCCGTCCGCCACCGGCCTGCGCGGACGTGCCCGTCCCGCCGACCGGTCCGGGCCGAACGGCCCAAGTCGGCGGTGGAATTCGGGCGCAAGACTGGAGACGACGGAAGGTGGAGACCATGCACACCGTGATCGTGTACGAGAGCATGTACGGCAACACCCGGGAGGTCGCCGAGGCGATCGCCGAGGGCGTGCACCAGGCCGATCCCGGGGCGGCCGTCGACTGCATCCCGGTGGCCGAGGCCCGCGCCGACGTCACCCGGACCGCGGACCTGCTGGTGGTCGGCGGCCCGACCCACATGCACGGCATGTCCTCCGGGCTCAGCCGCCGGATGGCCGCCACGGCCGAGGGGCACAAGGAGGGCGCGGACGAGAAGGCGGCCGAGGCGCGGGAGACGGTCGAGGGTCCGGGCCTGCGGGCCTGGTTCCACGACCTCCCGGAGACCGAGTCCGGCACCCATGCCGCCGCGTTCGACACCCGCATCGACACGCCCCGGGCCGGAGGCGCGGCCAAGGGCATCGCCCACCGGCTCTCCCACCACCGCTACGACGTGGTCGTCGAACCCGAGGGCTTCATCGTGGAGGACAACGACGGGCCGCTGCGCACCGGTGAACTCGACCGTGCCCGCGCCTGGGGGCGCGAGCCTGGTCTGATCCCGCGCCGAGGCGCCCTCGCCGCACCGGAGGGAGACTGGTCGAGGGGCCGCAGGACAGGAGACGACGGGATGTCCGACGGCGGAGGAACCGGGCGCCGCGCCCTGGTCGGCGAGCTGGCCGGTCTGGTACGGCTGGCGAACACCGCGCTGGGCGGCGCGACGGCCGCACTCACGGACCCGGCCGACGGGGGCGCCGGGATCACCGCCGCGGAGAAGGCCCTGGCGGAACTGCTCACCCGCGTCGAGGAGGACGCCGCCGCGACGCCCGGCGGCCGGGCCGCAATCGTGGTCGGCGTCCACGTGGGATGCGAGGTGGAGGCTCTCGGTCGGCTGGCTCTGCGGCTGCTGGAGGCGGCCTGGGCGCGCCAGGAGCGGGAGCCGTTCGACGAACGCTTGCGAGCGCCCCTGATCGGGATCGCCGACGCTGCGCTGGACCTGGTCGCCCGCTCCGCCGACGCCCTGGAGTCGGGCTCGCCGGAGGACGTCGCGGACCTGCTGACGCGGATGCACGAGCTCGGGCAGCGGCAGCGGCTGCTGTACGAGCTGCTGCTCGGCGAGCAGGGCGGCGATCCGGTCGATGTCACCGACCTCGTGCTGCTGTCGTGCTGCTACCAGCAGTGCGCCGACCGCGCCGGGGCGATCGCCCGGCACGCCGGGCTGTTCTCGCACGCCGTCTGAACCCCTCGCACGCGGTCTGAACCCCTCAGGGAAGACCGGCGACGGCGGTCGCCGCCATCAGCAGCCGGGCGGTGGGTTCGTGCCGTACGGCGCCCCGGTCGGTCACCAGCATCGGGCCGAGTACGGGATCCGCGCCCGGCCGACCGGTGCGCGTCAGCCGGTCGAGCAGCGCCAGCACGTTGTGGGCGTACGCCCGCGAGGCCGTTCCGGGCGCCTGCGCCGCGAGGTCCGCCGCGCCGATCACCGTGGCCCCGCCCCCGGCCCCCGCCGTCGTCGTGCCCGGCGGGACGCCCTCGACGTTGCCGCCCTCCGGGCCGGCCGCGAGGTCCACCAGCACCGAGCCGCGCCGCAGCCGCGCGAGCGTCGCCCCGTGCAGCAGGACGGGCGGCGGCCGGCCCGGCAGGGCGAGGGCCGTCACCACGAGGTCGTACCGCAGGACGGCCTCGGCCAGCGCCGCCGACCAGGCCGAACGGTCCCGGTCGAGCGACTCACCCGGCTCCCCCTCGTCCGCGACCGGGCGCAGCCCGGGCAGGTCCGAGAGCCGAGCGCCCAGGGCCACGGCCGCGGCGCGCTCGCGGTGGCGCGGTTCGACGGCGTCGACCGGGGCGCCGAGACGGCGGGCGGTGTCGATCGCCTGGAGACCCGCCGGGCCCGCGCCGACCACGAGCACCCGGACCGGGTCGAACAGGCCGTCCGTCGTGCCCCAGGGCGGCAGGCAGCGGCCCAGACGGCCGGCGGCGAGCAGCACCGCCCGGTACCCGGCCACCCTGGCCTGGGAGGCCCCGGCGTCCAGCGGGTAGGCGGCGGGCAGGTCGGGCGCCAGGTCCAGGCCGATCGCCGTCACCCCGCGGTCCGCCCACTGCCGGACCAGGTAGGGGATCCGCTGCGGCCGCAGCAGCGCGGCCAGCACCTGCCCGGGCCGCAGCTCGCGCGCCGGGTCGACGTTCGGCGGGTGGATGCCGAGCAGGACGTCGGCACGGCGCAGCAGCTCGGCGCGACCGGTGACGGTGGCGCCCACGGCGCGGAACTCCGCGTCGTGGTGGCCGGCCGGTGCACCGGCTCCGGACTCGACCAGGACGGTCACACCGAGTCGAGCGACGGCCGGGACGAGGTCGGGCACCAGGGCCACCCGGCGCTCACCGGGCACGGTCTCGCGCAGCACCCCCACCGTCGTGGCCGTCAACGCTGCCTCCAGGGGTCGGCCCTCCCGCCCAGTATGTCCCGTTTGCCCGGGTCGTTCGCCCGGTCGGATACTCGTGCGCGGGGCCACTCGTGCGCGCACCACCACGCGCATCCGGACGGCACGCGCATCCGGACACCACGCACACACGGAACGCCGCGCGCACACGGAACGCCGCGCGGCAGGGCGGAGGGAGCCGGTCATGGCAGCCAGGGGCTGGCAGTTCTGGGTGGACCGGGGCGGAACCTTCACCGACGTGGTCGCGCTGGCTCCGGACGGCCGGCTGCTGACCCGCAAGCTGCTCTCGCACGACCCGGCCCGCTACCGCGACCCGGCCGTCGCCGGGATCCGGGCCCTGCTGCCGCCCGGCGCCGACCTCGGAGCCCTCGTCGACTCCGTCCGGATGGGCACCACGGTGGCCACCAACGCCCTGCTGGAGCGCACCGGCGAGCCGACCGCACTGTGCGTCACCCGCGGGTTCGCGGACGCGCTGCGGATCGGCTACCAGGACCGGCCGGAGATCTTCGCCCGCGAGATCGTCCTGCCCGAGCCGCTCTACGCCCGGGTGGTCGAGGTGGACGAACGGATCACCGCCGACGGCGAGGTGCTGCGCCCGCCCGACCTCGACCGGCTCGCCGAGGACCTGCACGGCTGCCTGGACGCCGGCATCCGCTCGGTCGCGGTGGTCTGCCTGCACAGCTGTCTGCACCCCGCCCACGAGCAGGAGATCGGGCGGCTCGCCGAGCGGCTCGGCTTCGACCAGGTGTCGCTGTCCAGCGAGGCGAGCCCGCTGATGAAACTGGTGCCGCGCGGGGACACCGCCGTGGTCGACGCCTACCTCGACCCGGGCCTGCGCCGCTACGTCCGCCGGGTCGCGGAGGAACTCGCCGGTGTCCGGCTGATGTTCATGCAGTCCAACGGCGGCCTCGCCGAGGCCGGCCACTTCCGGGGCAAGGACGCGATCCTCTCCGGCCCGGCCGGCGGCATCGTCGGCATGGTGCGGATGTCCGAACTGGCGGGCCACGACCGGGTGATCGGCTTCGACATGGGCGGCACCTCCACCGACGTGTCGCACTTCGCGGGCGAGTACGAGCGGGTGGTGACCACCCGGGTCGCCGGAGTCCGGCTGCGGGCACCGATGCTGGCCATCCACACCGTCGCCGCGGGCGGCGGCTCGGTGCTGCGCTTCGACGGCGACCGCCTGCGGGTCGGACCGGACTCTGCCGGCGCCGACCCGGGGCCGGCCTGCTACCGGGGCGGCGGGCCGCTGACCGTCACCGACGCCAACCTGCTGCTCGGCCGCATCCAGGCCGGGCACTTCCCGCGCGTCTTCGGGCCGGACGGCGACCAGCCGCTCGACACCGACCTGACCCGGCGCCGCTTCACCGAACTGGCCGACGAGATCGGCGGCCGCTCGGCGGAGGAGACGGCCGAGGGCTTCCTGCGGATCGCGGTGGGCGACATCGCCAACGCGATCAAGCGGATCTCCGTCCAGCAGGGCCACGACGTCACCCGCTACGCCCTGACCACCTTCGGCGGCGCGGGTGGCCAGGTCGCCTGCCCGGTGGCCGAGGCACTCGGCATCCGCACCGTCCTCGTCCCGCCGATGGCCGGGGTGCTGTCCGCCCTCGGCATCGGCCTGGCCGACACCACCGTCCTGCGCGAGCGGGCCGTCGAACGGCCGCTCGCCGAGGAGGAGATGGCCGCGGTACGGGCTCTCGCCGACGAACTCGCGCAGACGGCCACGGGCGAGCTGCTCGACCAGGGCGTCCCACGGGAACGGATCCGGCTGGCGCACCGGGCCCGGCTGCGCTACCAGGGCACCGACACCACGATCGGCGTCCCACTGGGCGAACCGGCCGGCATGCGGGCCGAGTTCGAGGAGCGGCACCGGGCCACCTACTCCTTCCTGATGGACCGCCCGCTCGTGGTCGAGGCCCTCGCCGTGGAGGGCACCGGCCTGACCGAACAGCCCGCACTCGACGCCCTCTGCCCCGCCGGCGCCGCGGCCGAACCCGCCGGCACCGCGGCCGAGCCCGCCTCCGTCCGCCTGTACACCGGCGGCGCGTGGAGCCAAGTCCCGTTGCTGGAGCGGGAGTCGATGCGCGCGGACGACACCGTCACCGGCCCGGCCGTGATCGCCGAGGCCAACGCCACCACCGTGGTGGACGCCGGGTGGAAGGCCACCGTCACCGCCGCCGGGCACCTGCTGGTCGAACAGGTCGGCGCCACCGCCGAGGAGGCCGTGCCGACCACCGCCGACCCGGTGCTGCTGGAGGTCTTCAACAACCTCTTCATGGCGATCGCCCAACAGATGGGCGCCCGGCTGGAGTCCACCGCCCAGTCGGTCAACATCAAGGAGCGGCTCGACTTCTCCTGCGCGCTCTTCGACCCGGACGGCAACCTCGTCGCCAACGCCCCGCACATCCCCGTCCACCTCGGCTCGATGGGCACCACCGTCAAGGAGGTGCTCCGCCGGCAGGGCCCGCGGATGCGCCCGGGCGACGCCTACGCCGTCAACGACCCGTACCACGGCGGCACCCACCTGCCCGACATCACCGTGGTCACCCCGGTCTTCGACCCGGACGGGAAGGACGTGCTGTTCTTCGTCGCCTCCCGCGGCCACCACGCCGAGATCGGCGGCACCGCCCCCGGCTCGATGCCCGCCGACAGCCGCGAGATCCACCAGGAGGGCGTGCTCTTCGACAACTGGCCGCTGGTGGTGGACGGGCGGCTGCGCGAGGAGGAGACCGTCCGGCTGCTCACCGAGGCGCCGTACCCGTCCCGCGACCCGGACACCAACCTCGCCGACCTGCGCGCCCAGATCGCCGCCAACCGCAAGGGCGTCGACGAGGTCAACGCGATGATCGACCACTTCGGCCTCGACGTCGTCCAGGCCTACATGCGGCACGTCCAGGACAACGCCGAACAGGCGGTGCGCCGCGCCGTCGACGGCCTGACCGACGGCACGTACCGCTACGAGACCGACTCGGGTGCCGTGATCGCCGTCTCGGTGCGCGTCGACCGCCGGGAGCGCGGCGCCGTCATCGACTTCACCGGCACCTCCCCCCAGCTCGACGGCAACCTCAACGCGCCCTCCGCCGTCGTCACCGCCGCCGTCCTGTACGTCTTCCGCACGCTCGTCGCCGACGACATCCCGCTCAACGACGGCTGCCTGCGCCCGCTGCGGATCGTCGTGCCGCCCGGCTCCATGCTCGCCCCCGAGTACCCCGCCGCCGTCGCCGCCGGGAACGTGGAGACCTCCCAGGCCATCGTCGGCGCCCTCTACGCCGCACTCGGTGTGCAGGCGGAGGGCTCCGGCACGATGAACAACCTGAGCTTCGGCAACGCGGAGCACCAGTACTACGAGACCATCGCCTCCGGCTCCGGCGCCGGCCCGGACTTCGACGGGGCGGACGCCGTCCAGACCCACATGACCAACTCCCGCCTCACCGACCCCGAGGTCCTGGAGTGGCGGCTGCCGGTCCTGGTCGAGGAGTTCGCCGTCCGCCCCGGCAGCGGCGGCACCGGGCGCCACCACGGCGGCAACGGCGCGCTGCGTCGGCTGCGCTTCCGCGAGCCCATGACGGTCAGCCTGCTCACCGGCCACCGCCGGGTCCCCCCGTACGGCCTCGACGGCGGCTCCCCCGGCGCCCTCGGCGACAACCGGGTCCTGCGCGCGGACGGCACCGTCGAGGAGCTGCCCGGCTGCGGGAGCACCGAGCTCGCCACCGGGGACGCCCTGGAGATCCGCACACCGGGCGGCGGCGGCCACGGCAGCCCGGCCTGAGGCGATCCGCCCGGCCCTGACCCGATCCGGCCGGTCGGCGCCGGGACCGGCCGGGCCGCCGAGGCGGTGACCGCCTTCGCCCGGTGAACGCGGCCGGCTGCCGCGAGCCGTCAGGCGTGGACGCCCAGTTGGGCAAGCAGCGTCGCGTTGTCCTCGATGTGCCAGTCCTCGGTGATCCGGTCGGTGCCGACGTGCTGGATGTCGATGGCGTTGAACTCGACGCGCTGGCCCTGGCCCCGCACGCCGTCGAAGGTGCCGGTGAAGTGGCCGCGGAAGACCAGCCGGGCGGTGATCTTGTCGCCGCTGACGAGGAGGTCGGACAGCTCGCAGGTCAGGTCCGGCACCGCGGCGCGGAAGTTCCTCGAGGCGAACAGCGGCCCGGCGGGGCCCTGCGGACGGCCCGGCGGCAGGGTGTTGTCCCGGAACCGCGGGCTGACCGCCGCATCCAGGTAGCGCTGCTGCCCGGTGTTCCAGAAGGTGTACAACTGCTGGGCCAGGTGGACCTCCTGGGCCGCTCGCCGGGCGCCGATGGAGCGGTCCGCGGTGAGCGCCTTCGGCTGGACGAGGCCGGGCGAACGGTCGACCAGGCGCTGCGGCCAGTCACGGTCGGAGTCGTGGGCGGGGGCGGCCGCGGCGGTGCCACCCGCCAGGGCGGCCACGGCCGCCAGGACGGCGGCGGTACGGATCAGGGTGCGCGAGCGCATGGGAACAGCTCCTCGGATCGGGGTGGGCACGCCCGGGGGCCGGGCGTGCCGGGAGAAGGACGGGGAAGAAGACGCCGCGGCCGCGGCTCAGGCGAGCCGGCCGCCGCCGTCGACGTGCAGCACCGTGCCGGTGACGTACGGGTTGTCGACGGCGTAGAGGACCGCCTTGACCAGGTCCTCCGGGGTGCCGACGCGCCGGGCCGGATTGCGCTCGGCGACCCCGCGCAGGAACGCCTCCTTGTCGGCGCCCAGGCCGTCCCAGGAGCCGGTGTCGACGATGCCGGGAGAGACGGCGTTGACCCGGACCGGCGCGATCTCGACCGCCAGCGCCTGCACCAGGAAGGCCAGCGCGCCGTTGGTGGTGGCCATCACCGTGCGCGCCGGCGCCGGGCGCCACGCGGCCACGCCGGAGAAGAAGGTGAACGAGCCGCTCTCGGCGACCTGCCCGACCAGGTGCTTGGCCAGCAGCAGGGGGCCGATCACCTTCGCCGCGAACGCCCGCTGCACGTCGGCCGCCTCGAGCTCCCGCAGGGGGCCGTTGGCGGGCATCGCGGCGGTCGAGACCAGGTGGTCGAAGCGGCCGACCCGGGCCGCGAAGTCGGCGATCGACCGCTCGTCGGCGATGTCGAGGGCGATCACCTCGGACGGCCCGGTCAGCTCGCCGGCCGTCCACTCCAGCTTGCGCGGGTCCGGGCCCGCCAGCACCAGGGAGGCGCCGGCCGCCGAGGCCGCCTTGGCCAGGGCCCGCCCGGTGCGGGAGCCGGCGCCGACGACCACGAGCCGTCGGCCCTGGAGCGAGGCCGGGGGGTACGTGGTGCCGGGTGCGGAGGCGGAAACGGACATGGAGAACTCCTGGGATCGTCGGGGAATCAGACCGCCCGCTGTTTCCCGCGGCGGCCACACCACGACCCTCTCCCGGCCGCCCGTGATGAGTCCAAGGCTTGTTTTCTACCCCAGCGATAAAATCCGTTCATGGCAACGCCGACGCTCAGGCAGCTCGAGTACCTGACCACCGTGGTCGACACCGGATCGTTCACCCGGGCGGCCGAACAACTGCACGTCACCCAGCCCGCGCTCTCCCACCAGATCCGCGCCCTGGAGGGCACCCTCGGCGGCCCGCTGCTGGAACGGCTGCCGCGTTCCGTACGGCTCACCCCGATGGGCCGGGCGGTCCTGCCGCACGCCCGCGCCGCGCTGGCCGAGGCCGAGCGCCTGCACACGGCGGCCCGCCGGACGGCCGGGCTGGAGGAGGGCGAACTGGAGGTCGCCGTCGTCTACTCGGTCAGCCTCGGCATCCTGCCGCCGGTGCTCCGGGACTGGCACCGCCGCCACCCCGGCGTGCGGATCCGGCTGCGCGAGTACGCCCACACCGACCGGCTCCAGGAGGCCATGCTCGCGGGCCGCGCCGACCTCGCCATCGGGCCCACGCCGACCGGCTGGGAGGGGCCGATCCGGGAGCTCGGCGTCGAGGAGTTCACCGTCGTGCTGCCCGCCGAGGACCCACTGGCCGACCGCCCCACCGGCACGGTCGAACTGACCGAACTCGCCGACCGCGACTGGGTCCACTACGCCCCCGACAACGGCCTCGCCGATCTCCTGGACCAGGTCTGCGCCCGGGCCGGTTTCCACCCCAGGGCGGCGATCCGCGCGGAGCAGACCTCCGCCGCACCGCTGCTCGCCGCGGCCGGGCTCGGCCCCGCCCTGGTGCCCGCCAACATCGTCCCGGCCCACTTCGAGGGCGCCCTGCTGCGCCCGGCACCCCCGATCCTGCGCACCCTGACCGCCTACACCCGCACCCGCCCGGACCCGCTCACCGTGGCCTTCGCCGACCTCCTGGCCCGCCGGGCCCGGGTGGACCCCGCCGGCCCCGGCCGGTCGGCCGGGGCCGCGCCGGACGGGCCGGGCGGTCCCGGCACAGCGCCGAACGCCTGATCACGCCCGGTACCCACCCGCGCGCCTCCACATCGGCTCCTGGGCCGAACGGCCCCGGTACGGCGGCCGACCAGGCCCGGCCCGAGGGGCGTACGTCCTCTCGAAGCTTCCCGCCCCGCAGAGGACAGTGGAAGAGACGGACCCCCGGCGCGTCCGGCGCCGCCGGGCCATCCTGCCAGCGCGCCTGGAGGCAGCCATGCGCCGTGTCATCCGCTTCCGCGACCTCGGCCGGGAGGACGTCGGCCTGGTCGGCGGAAAGAACGCCTCGCTCGGCGAACTGATCAACGGCCTGGGCCCGGCCGGCGTCCGGGTGCCCGACGGCTTCGCCACCACGGCGGACGCCTACCGCGAACTGCTCGGCGCCGACGGTCTGCGCGAGCGGGTCGCGGAGCAGGTCGACCGGCTGCACGGGGGCGCCCCGCTGCCCGAGGTCGGCGCCGCCATCCGCGCCGCCGTCCTGTCCGTCCCGCTGCCGCCCGCGCTCGAACACGACATCGTGGACGCGTACGCCCGGCTCGCCGCTGAGGCGGGGCGGGAGGACCCGGACGTCGCGGTGCGCAGCAGCGCCACCGCCGAGGACCTGCCGGAGGCGAGCTTCGCCGGGCAGCAGGAGACCTTCCTCAACGTCCGGGGGCCCGCCGCCCTGCTGGACGCCTGCCGACGCTGCTTCGCCTCGCTGTTCACCGACCGGGCGATCGACTACCGGGAGCGGATGGGCTTCGACCACCTCTCCCTCGCACTCTCCGTCGGCGTGCAGCTGATGGTGCGCTCCGACCTCGCGGGCGCGGGGGTGGCGTTCACGCTCGACACCGAGACCGGCTTCCCCGGTGTGGTGGTGATCAGTGCCGCCTGGGGGCTGGGCGAGACGGTGGTCAGCGGCCAGGTGGATCCGGACGAGTACACGGTGTTCAAGCCGGTGCTCAAGGACCACCGCATCGACCCGGTGATCGAGGTGCGGCTCGGTGCGAAGCGCCGCAAGGCCGTCTACGGCGGGAACGGCTCGACGACGGTCGTCGACACCGACGCCCGGGAGCGGTCCCGCCCGGTGCTCGGCGAGGGCGACGTCCGCACGCTGGCCGAGTGGGCGGTGGCCGTGGAGGAGCACTACGGCTGCCCGATGGACCTGGAATGGGCCAAGGACGGCATCACCGGCCGGCTGTTCCTGGTCCAGGCCCGGCCGGAGACCGTGCAGTCCCGCCGCCGAGGCGAGGTGCTGCGCCGGTTCCGGCTCACCGGTACGGGCGAGCGGCTGGTGGACGGCATCGCCGTCGGCGAGGCGATCGGCGCCGGGCCGGTGTGCGAGCTGTCCGAGCCGGTCGGCCTGGAACGCTTCCCGCAGGGCGCCGTCCTGGTCACGGAGATCACCGACCCGGACTGGGAGCCGCTGATGAAGCGGGCCGCCGCGATCGTCACCGACCACGGCGGCCGGACCTCGCACGCGGCGATCGTCAGTCGCGAACTGGGCGTACCGGCCCTGGTCGGAACCGGATCGGCGACCGCCGTGCTCACCGGCGGACAGGAGGTCACCGTCTCCTGCGCCGAGGGCGCGCAGGGCCACGTCTACGCGGGCCTCGTCGGGTACGAGGCGACCGAGACCGACCTCGGCTCACTGCAGGCCACCCGGACCAAGGTGATGCTCAACCTGTCCGACCCGGGCGCGGCCTTCCGCTGGTGGCGGCTGCCGGCGGACGGCGTGGGCCTGGCCCGCACCGAGTTCGTGGTCGCCCACCAGGTGCGCGTCCACCCGATGGCACTGGTTCACCCGGAGCGGCTCTCGCCGGAGGACCGGCGCCGGGTCGACGAGCTGGCGTACGGCTACCCCGACCGCACCGACTACTTCGTGGACCTCTTCGCCCGCGGCGTGGCCCGGATCGCCGCCTCCCGCTGGCCGGACCCGGTGGTCGTGCGCACCAGCGACTTCAAGACCAACGAGTACGCCCGGCTGATCGGCGGCACGCCATTCGAGCCTGTCGAGGCCAATCCGATGATCGGCTGGCGCGGCGCGAGCCGCTACTACGACCTCGGCTACCGCGAGGGCTTCGCCCTGGAGTGCCGGGCGCTGCGCCGGGCCCGGGACGAGCTCGGGCTGACCAACGTCGTGGTGATGATCCCGTTCTGCCGGACCCCGCAGGAGGCCGACCGCGTCCTCGCGGTGATGGCCGACAACGGGCTGACGCGGGGGGCGAACGGCCTGCGGGTGTACGTGATGGCGGAGATCCCGGCCAACATCCTGCTCGCCGAGCAGTTCGCCGAACGCTTCGACGGCTTCTCGATCGGCAGCAACGACCTGACCCAGCTCACCCTCGGCGTCGACCGCGACTCCGGTCTGCTCGCCCATCTCTTCGACGAGCGCGACCCGGCCGTCACCCGCAGCATCGAGTCCCTGATCGCCACCGCCCACGCGGCCGGCCGCCACGTCGGCCTCTGCGGCCAGCGCCCCAGCAACGACCCGGACTTCACCCGATTCCTGGTGCGGGCCGGGATCGACTCGATCTCCGTCACCCCGGACAGCTTCGCCGCCGTGAAGCACGCGGTGGCAGCCGCGGAGCAGGAGACTTGAACGCGGACGTCCGACGTCACGGGCCGAGCGGCAGGAGACGGCGATGAGCACGACGGAACCCCTCCCCACGGAGACCGACGCCTGGGTGGTGGACCGCCCGGGGCCGGTCGGCGGTCCCGGGCCGGGACCACTGTTGTGGGAGCGGCGGCCGCTGGAGGCGCCCGGGCCGCGGGAGATCCTGGTGGAGGTGGAGGCCTGCGGGGTGTGCCGCACCGACCTGCACCTCGCGGAGGGGGACCTCTCCCCCAGGACGGCCCGGTGCACCCCCGGGCACGAGGTGGTCGGCCGCGTGCTCGCGGTCGGCGCCGGGGCCGAGGGGTTCGGCGTCGGGGACCGGGCCGGGGTGGCCTGGCTGGCCGGGACCTGCGGCCGGTGCGGCTACTGCCGCAGCGGCCGCGAGAACCTCTGCCCCGACTCCCGCTACACCGGCTGGGACCGGCACGGCGGCTACGCCCGGCACCTGACCGCCGACGCCCGCTACGCCTACCGGCTGCCCGAGGGCCCGCCCGCCGAGCAGCTCGCCCCGCTGCTGTGCGCCGGGATCATCGGCTACCGCGCCCTGGAACGCGCCGAACTGCCCGCCGGCGGACTGCTCGGCATCTACGGCTTCGGCGCGTCCGCGCACCTGACCGCCCAGATCGCCCTCGCCCGGGGCGCCCGGGTGGCCGTGTTCACCCGCGCCGCACCCGCCCGGCGGCTCGCCCTGGACCTCGGCGCCGGTTTCGCCGGCGACTCCTACGACCCGCCCCCGGAACCACTGGACGCCGCCATCCTCTTCGCCCCGGCCGGCGAGCTCGTACCCGCCGCCCTCGCCGCCCTGGACCGCGGCGGCACACTCGCCGTCGCGGGCATCCACCTCACCGACATCCCGCGACTCGACTACCAGCGGCACCTCTTCCAGGAACGCACCCTGCGCAGCGTCACCGCCAACACCCGCGCCGACGGGCGGGCCTTCCTCACGGAGGCGGCCCGCACCCGCCCGGCCGTCCACGTGACCCGCTACCCCCTGCGGCAGGCCGACACCGCCCTCGCGGACCTCGCCGCGGACCGGGTCACCGGCGTCGCGGTGCTCGTCCCGAAGTAGGGCCACGCACCGCGGCGGTACCCCGGAAGAGCGCGGCGACCGCCTCGTCACCGCACTGTTCGACCTGCTCGGCGAACACGGTGTACCGGGCGAACGCCGGCGCCTCACCGTGCGGCGCACACCGGAGGCACCGCGGGTGGAGCACGGCGCTCGATCGCCCACGATCGGATCGCTCTCCCGCTGACTCCCGGGGCGGGCGGATCACGGCCCGGTCCCGCGCCCCCGGTGCGCGTCAACCGCCCGGCGCCCGGGAGCGCCAGCGCGGCAGGTCGTCGAGGAACAGTTGTTCACCGGGGTCGCGGTACCCGGCGAGCCGTGCGGTACGCCTCCGCCCCGGCCCTGCCCCGGTTCACCGGTACCGTCCGGACGCACCCGGCCGCACCGCACCGACCCGGACGGCCCCACCAATGGGGCCCGGTGATGGGCCGAACGGCCCTGCCGCCCCGCTCGCGGCGGCGGTCTGCTGGATACGAAGGCCCGCTCCCCGTTCCGGGCCCTGACGAGCGGAGGCACCGGCCGTGCTGACCGACGAATCCCGCACCACCACCCGGCTGCTGCCGCACACCGCCGCCGGGCGGACCGTGTCCGTGTCCCGCTTCGCCCCGGAGGTCCTGCCGGACACCGGCCGCGTCGCCCTCGACCCCGCCCGCGAACCGTACGACACCGACCGGGTCCGGCTCTCGCTCACCCCGGCCGAGGCCCGGCGGCCGGTCGGGAACGACACCGCGAAGGCCACCGCGTCATGAGGGCCTCCGACCTGATGACGTCACCCCCGGTGACCGTCGGCGCCACCGCGACGGCCGTCGAGGCGGCCAGACGGATGGAGGAGGCGGCGGTCGGCTGCGTCCTCGTCACGGAGGACGACCGACTGCTCGGCATCCTCACCGACCGCGACCTGGCCGTCCGCGGCCTGGCCCACGACGGGAGCCCCGAGCGGCCCGTCACCGAGCTCATGACCGTGCGGGTCGCCACCCTGGATGCCGACCACGACCTCGACACCGCCTACCGCACCTTCCGCAACGCCGGCGTCCGCCGCCTGCCCGTGATCGACGACGGCCGCCCGATCGGCATGCTCACCGTCGACGACCTGCTCCGTGACGTCGTCCAACGGCTCCTCGACGTGCTGATCCCGGTCTCCCGCAGCGCCCTGCGGGAAGCCGCTGTCCGCCCTCACCCTCCCCTCGAACCCCTTGGAGGCCGTCATGGCCGGTGACCTTCGCAGACGATTCCCGTTCGGCGGCCGGTGGCCGTCGTTGCCCGACTTCTTCGAGGACTTCCCCGCCGAGTTCCGCATGCCACACGGCGAGCACGTGATCCGCATCGAGGAGTCCGAGACCGACGGCGTCTACCAGCTCAAGGCCGAACTCCCCGGCGTCGACCCCGACAAGGACATCACGATCAGCATCGACGACGGCGTGCTGACGGTCCAGGCCGAACGCACCGAGGAGACGAAGGACAAGCAGCACTCCGAGTTCCGCTACGGCTCGTTCAGCCGCAGCGTCCGGCTTCCCGCCGGCGTCCGCGACGAGGACGTCACCGCGTCGTACGACCAGGGCGTCCTGACCGTCCGGGCGCCCGTCGGCGAAGTCGCCAGACCCGCCCGCAGGATCGAGATAACCCGGGGCAGTTGACCCCCGATTCCGGGCCCGGGCACCACCCCGGGCCCGTCGGACCCTGGAGCCGAAGATGACCACGAAGACCCCGACACCGATGCGCACCAAGCGCTGGACCCTGCGCCTCGACCTCTTCGAGGAGGGCGACGCCACCAAGGTCCACGCCGTCCTCGACACCGGCGACAACACCCTGGAGGCCCGCACCACCGCCCACCGCAGCCCCCACGACCCGCCCGTCCCCGAGATCGGCGACGAGTACGCCGCCGGCCGCGCCCTCGCAGAGCTCGCACGCCAGCTGCTCCACGCCGGAAGGACGGACGCCGCCGCGAACGAGCCGTGAGGTCGACCGGATCGGTGGTGTCGGGTCCGAACCGGTGGGTGGTGAGCTGTGCCGCGCGGCCGGGATGCGCCACCGCCCTTCGCCGGTCCGCCCGGGCGCGGGTGATCACACCCGCCCGTTCTCCCGCCGGTCGGGCGTCAGATCCGCGACCAGGAGCGCCAGCAGTTCCGCCGGCGCCCGCGCCGGTGCCACCGGCGACGGCTCGCGGATGAACCACTTGTTGCGGATGGGGGCCGTCGGAGCGTCCACTGATGTCCTTCCGGGTGGGGGCTTCTTCTCGGATTCGACCGCGGTGCTGCCGGTGCAGGTGACGCCGGCTGCGGTGAAGGCGGCGATGAGCGGTTCCTATCGGGTCCGCGCGGTGATCGGCAGGTGCGTGAAGCCCGCGATGACGTTCGAGCGCATGCGCCGCGGCGCACCGGCGAGTTCGAAGTCGGTGAACCGGCCCAGCAGTTCGGCGAACAGGATCCGCAGGGCCACCCGTGCGACGGTGTGTCCGATGCAGTAGTGCGCGCCGACGCCGAACGGTCGCGGACCCCGCAGCGCGTCGCGCTCCAGGGCTTCGGCACCGTCGGACGCGCGGTGGCCGGTCACCTGGCCGCGCACGGCCACCGGGTGGTGGCCGACGTCCGGGGCACCGTCGAGGACCAGCGCGGACTGCCCGTCGCCGAACTCGCCGCACTCACCAGCAGCGACGGCACGATCGACCGGAGCCGACTGCCCGCCCGGGTCACGGTCCACGGGCCCGGGCAGGCGTGGCTGCACGTCGACGCCGACGTGCTGGTGCTGGCGGCGTCCGCCTCCGCGGTCGACGAGGAGGCGGTACCGGCGGTGCGGGCCCGTCTGGTGGTCGAGGGCGGGAACATGAGCTGCACCGCACCGGCCCGCCGGCTGCTGCGCGAGGCCGGCCACACCGTCCTGCCGGACGTGGTCGTCAACGTCGGCGGGGCGGCGGCCACCGGGTGCGTGCTCGCCGGGCTGGCCCCGTCCGACCTGCCGCTCCCCCGGCTGTCCGCGTGGCTGCGCGAGTGGGTCTCCGGCAGGGTTTCCCGGAACTGCGAGCTGGTGCAGGAGCTGAGCGCCTCGGGCAGTGCCGATCCGGTCGCGGAGCTCCTCTCCTCGCGCGGAACCCCGGCCGGCGCCGCCGACCCGGAGGCGCCGGCCGGGCGGTGATCCCGCCGCAGGACGCGGGACCGGGCGCCGGGTCGTCCCCGGCTGGAGACGACCCGGCGCCCGGATGTCCCGGAACTACCAGCGGCCGCGCGAGGGGGCGGGGTTGAGCCTGGCGGCGAGCGCCGACAGGAAGGTCGGGAGCTTGTCGACCATGGACTTGGGGACCGGGACGGTCTGGACGGTGTCCCTCCGCACGTCCTGGACGACGAGGGTGTAGGTGCCGTTCTCCTCGACGAGTTCGGCGGCGTAGAGCAGGGTTTCGGTGGAGGTCCGCATCGGGGGTCCTAGGCTTGGGTGTCGTTGAGCCAGGCGGTCCACGCCTCGGTGGCCCGCTGCTCGTCGGTGTTCCCGGCGAACACGTGGTGGGCCAGCCAGATCGGCGTGTTCCAGGTGCTGCCGTTGAAGAAGCGGTAGAGCGTGTCCGGGCCGCGCAGCCCGACGAAGTCGGGGCTGAGCCAGTCCACGACCACCTCCTCCGGGCCGCCGTCCCGGCCGGGGACGTGGACGGCGAGCCGGTCGCCGACGGCCGCGTCCTCGGCGAGGCCGAGACGTCGGCGCAGGGCGGCGCAGTCGGCCGGGTCGGCGGTGGGTTCGGGGCGCACGGCCTTGACGTAGACGGCGGGGCGGCCGGCGAAGTGCCGCAGGTACTCGGCGAGGCTGTGCTGGTAGAAGTGGACGTGCTTCTCGGCCGCGTCCGCCTTCCGGTCCCAGATCTCGTCCCAGACGCCCTGGTGCACCCAGTGGATTCCCATCCGCAGGTGGCTCGTTCCGCCGTCGGCCGGCTCGATCCGGTAGCTGAGCGTGTTGGAGAACTCGTCGCCCAGGGTCGCCCGGACGGCGAAGTGGTGTGGCGGCTCCCACGCCACGACGGTGCTCTCGGCCCGGGTGACCTTTCCGCCGACGCGCGGCTCGATCTCCATCGGGTACAGCCAGCCGAGGTTGCCGACGCCGGTGGCGACCGCGGCCCAGACCTGTTCGGGGGTCGCGGGCAGGTCCTGTTCCTTGCGGACCTCGAACTCTCGGGCCATGGTCGGGTTCTCCTTCGTCGTCGTCATGGGTCAGTAGCTGACCGGGAGGGCGCTCAGCCGCCGCTGCAGCGGGTTGGGCCGCCACTCCAGCGCCGCCCCGTCGGCCAGCCGCAGCTCGGGCAGCCGGCGCACCAGGGTGCCGACCGCCACCTCCGCCTGGAGCTTGGCCAGCGGGCCGCCGAGGCAGAAGTGCGGGCCGTTGCCGAAGCTGAGGTGGCGATTGTCGGGTCGTGTCAGGTCGAGCCGGTCGGGGTCCTCGAAGCGCTCGGGGTCCCGGTTGGTCGCGCCGAGGAACAGGTAGACCAGCTCGCCTTCGCGCAGCGTCCGCCCGCCGATCTCCAGGTCCTCCGCGACGACCCGGACGATCGCCTGGGTCACCGTGTCGTAGCGGGCCAGTTCCTCGACGGCGCCGCGGATCAGCCCCGGGTCCGCGCGCAGCCGGGCCAGCTGGTCGGGGTGGCGCAGCAGGGCCAGCATGCCGTTGCCGATCAGCTGGGTGGTGGTCTCGTCGCCGGCGGTGATCAGGACGAAGCAGGTGGACAGCAGTTCGGAGTCGGTGAGCCGGTCGTCCTGCTCCTGGGTGGCGACCAGGGCGCTGATCAGGTCGTCGCCCGGATCGGCCCGGCGTTGCCGGACGAGGCGGGCGAGGTACTCCTCGTACTGGCCGATCGCCTCCTCGGACTTGTCGAGGTCCTCGCTCAGCCGACCGAAGCGGCTGAACCAGGTCTTGACCTGCGGGAGGTCGTCGTCCGGGATGCCGAAGAGCCGGCAGACGACGGACGTCGGCAGCGGGGCGGCGACGGCCTCGATCAGGTCCATGGCCGGCCCGGCCTGGACGGCCCGGTCGATCAGCTGGTCGACGATCCGCTGGATGCCGTCGCGCAGGGCCTCGACGCGCCGGGCGGTGAAGGCCCGGTTGGCGAGCTTGCGCAGCCGGGCGTGGTCCGGCGGGTCGGTGTTGGACATCACCCGGCCGAGCCGGTCGGTGAGCCGGCTGAAGGCCTTGAGGTCGCCGCCGAGCGCGACGTAGGCGCGGGTCATCCGGTCCCGGTCGTTGGACAGCCTCGGGTCGGTCAGCGCCGCCTCGACGTCGGCGTACCGGGTGAGGTACCAGATGCCCTGGGCGCTGCGGTGGACCGGGCTCTCACTCCGCATCCGGGCGTAGAACGGGTACGGGTCGCGGCGGGCCTCGGGGGTGAGCAGGTCCGCGGCGAGGTCGCGGGGCCCGGCGGGATCTCCGGGCTCGGCGGGATCTCCAGGCTCGGCGGGGCCGCCGGGCCGTGCGGGGCCCGCGGTGGCGCGGGCCCCGCCCCTGGTGTCGGTGGTGGTCACGTCGGCTACCGCCGGGCGTCCATGGCCTCGGCCAGGCTCCTGGGCCGCATGTCGGTCCAGGACTTCTCGACGTACTCCAGGCAGGCGGCGTGGGTGTCGGGGCCGTGGGCGACGGTCCAGCCGGCCGGGACGTCCGCGAACTGCGGCCACAGCGAGTGCTGGTTCTCGTCGTTGACGAGCACGAGGAAGGTGCCGTCCTGGTCGTCGAAGGGGTTGGTCATGGGTCAGTCCTCCTGGTGGTGGTGGGAAACGGTGGTGTCGCCGGTGGCCTCGGCGATCCTGGCGGCCAGGACCGGTCCGATCTGGGCCAGCGAGCCGGCCTGGGTCATCCGGTTGTGCCGGGTGGTGACCTCGTGCGATTCGATCCGGCCGGTGACGTAGGGCTGCCAGATCCCCGGCCCGGCGTTGTCCTCGGCGTTGCGGTCGATCGTGGAGTTGAAGAGCAGCAGGTCCCCGTCGAAGGTCCCGGGGACGAAGTCGACCGCCAGCTTCGCGTTGTTGATCATGATCTGGACGACCACCTCGACCTGCCGCTCGGTCAGGCCGGCCAGCGCGCTGCCCCGCCGGTTCAGCACCTCGGCGACCTCCGCGTAGGTGATCTCCCGGTCGCCCAGCTCGTCCGGGTCGACGTCGAGCACCCCGACGAGCACGTCCCGCTCGGTGGGCACCGGCACCTCCTCGAACTTCACGTCCTTCACCGGGTAGGCGTCGAGGATCGCCAGCAGCGCGGTCCGCTCACCGCGCGACTGCAGCTCGCAGGCGAGCGCGTGGGCGATCAGCCCGCCGGCGGACCAGCCGAGCAGCAGGTACGGGCCCTCCGGCTGGATCTTCCGGATGTGGTCGGCGTAGTCGGCCGCCATCTCCTCGTAGGACGTCGGCAGCGGTTCGGGCCGGCCGAGGCCGCGCGCCTGGATCGCGTAGACCGGGTGCTGCGGGCCGACGTGGTTCAGCAGCCCGCTGTACGACCAGCTGATGCCGCCCCCGGGGTGGACGCAGAACAGCGGCGTGCCCGTCCCGGTCGAACGCAGCGGCAGCACCACGTCCAGCGCGTCGTCGGGATCGTTCATGACCAGGCGCTCGGTGAGCCCGGCCACGGTCGGCGCCTCGAAGAGCATGCGCAGTCCCAGCTCCAGGCCGAGGGTCTCGCGGACCCGGGAGGCCAGCCGGGCGGCCAGCAGCGAGTGCCCGCCCAGGTCGAAGAAGTTGTCGTCGATGGACACCGGCTCCCGGCCGAGGACCTCGGCGAACAGGCCGCACAGCAGCTGCTCCTGCGGCGTCCGGGGGCCGCGGCCGGCGTCCGAAGCCCCGTACTCGGGGGCGGGCAGGGCGGCCCGGTCGAGCTTGCCGTTGGCGGTCAGCGGCAGCGCGTCCACGGTGACGAACGCCGCCGGCACCATGTAGTCGGGCAGCTCGCGGCGCAGCCGGGCGGACAGCTCGACCGCCTCGGGCGCGCCCTCGGGGGCGGGCACCAGGTAGGCGACCAGCCGCTTGTCGCCCGGCCGGTCCTCGCGGGCGACCACGGCCGCCTGGGCGACGCCCGGGCAGCCCGCCAGGACGGCCTCGATCTCGCCGGGCTCGATCCGCAGGCCGCGCAGCTTGACCTGGTGGTCGGCTCGTCCGGCGAACTCCAGGGTGCCGTCGGCGCGCCACCAGGCCAGGTCGCCGGTGCGGTACATCCGGCTCCCGGACGGCCCGTACGGGTCGGCGGTGAAGCGCTCCGCGGTGAGTCCCGGCCGGCCGTGGTAGCCCCGGGCCACGCCGACCCCCGCGAGGTACAGCTCGCCGACCATCCCCACGGGCAGCGGCCGCAGGTGGTCGTCGAGCACGTAGGCGCGCATGTTGGCCATCGGGCCGCCGATCGGCACGGAGGCGGCCTGCTCGGGCAGGTCGCGCACCGGGTGGCAGGTGGCCAGGGTGGTGGCCTCGGTGGGGCCGTAGCCGTTGACCACCTCGATGCCGGGGCAGGCCTCCAGCACCCGGGCGGCGGCGGCCGGGGAGACCACGTCGCCGCCGGTCCACACCTCGCGCACCCCGGCGAGCAGGCCGGGGCGCTCCTCGGCGACCAGCCGGAAGAGTCCGGCGGTGAGCCACAGACCGGTCACCCCGTGGGTGCCGATGGTGTGCTGGAGCAGGTCGAGGTCGAGCTGCTCGGGCGGTGCGACCACGATCCGGCCGCCGCCCAGGAGCGGCACCCACAGCTCGTAGGTCGAGAGGTCGAAGGCCGTCGGGGAGTGCATCAGCACCCGCTCGTGTCCGCCGCCGCGCCATTCGGGGGTCAGCGCGTGGCCGACCACGTCGCGGTGGGTGACGGCCACGCCCTTCGGCCGCCCGGTCGATCCTGAGGTGTACATGATGTACGCCAACTGCTTCGGCTCGCACGGGACTTCGACGTCGGACGGATCGGGCTCGGCGTCCACCAGGGCGGCCAGCACCTCCTCGGTGAGCACCAGGGCCGCGCCGCTCTCCCGCAGGATCAGTTCGATCCGGGTCGCCGGGAAGCGCGAGTCCAGCGGCACGTAGGCGCCGCCCGCCTTGACGATCGCCAGGATGGCCGTGACCAGGTCCGCCGAGCGTTCCATCAGCACCGCGACGGGCGTCTCCGGCCGGACGCCCCGGCGGACCAGTGCCCGTGCGAGCCGGTTGGAGCGCCGGTCGAGCTCCCGGTAGGTCAGCTCGGTGCCGCCCGCCACGACGGCGACCGCGTCCGGGGTGGCCCGCACCTGGCGGGCGAACAGCTCCGGCACCGCGGCCCGGGGCAGCTCGGCGGCCGTGTCGTTGAACCCGTGCAGCAGTTGGTGGCGTTCCGCCTCGGACAGGAGGTCGATCCGGCCGATCGGCCGGTCCGGGTCGGCGACCGCGGTACGAAGCAGCCGGGCCAGGCGGTCGAATAGCAGCTCCACGGTGGGCGCGTCGAACAGGTCGGTGGCGTACTCCACCGCGCCGACCAGGCCGTCGGGGCCGCCGTCCGGGCGGAACTGCTCGGCCAGGCTGAAGGTCAGGTCGACCCGGGAGGTCCCGGTCGGCGCCTCCAGGTGGCCGGTCTCCAGCCCCGGCAGCGCGAACTCGCCCAGCGGCGCGTTCTGCAGGGCCAGCATGACCTGGAACAGCGGGTGGCGGGCCAGCGACCGCGCCGGGTTGACCACCTCGACCAGGTACTCGAACGGCACGTCCTGGTGGTCGTACGCGGCGAGCGCCTTCTGCCGCACCCGGCCGAGCAGTTCGGCGAATCCGGGATCGCCTCCGGTGTCGGTGCGCAGCACCAGGGTGTTGACGAAGAAGCCGACGAGGTCGTCCAGTGCCTGGTCGGTGCGGCCTGCGATCGGGCTGCCGATCGGGATGTCGGTACCGGCGCCGAGCCGGGTGAGCAGTGCGGCGAGGCCGGCCTGGAGCACCATGAACATGCTGGCGCCGCGCGCGGTGGCGAGGTCCCGCAGGGCCTGGTGGAGTTCGGCGTCCAGCCGGACCGCGACCCGGTCGCCCAGCTGGGAGGCCACCGGCGGGCGGGGCCGGTCGGCGGGCAGCTGGAGCTGCTCCGGCATTCCCGTCAACTCGTCCTTCCAGTAGGCAAGTTGCCGGGCGAACAGGCTGTCCGGGTCGGCGGCGTCGCCGAGCAGGTCGCGCTGCCAGAGCGTGTAGTCGGCGTACTGCACCGCCAGCGGGGCCCACCGCGGTTCCTCGCCCCGGCAGCGGGCCGCGTAGGCGGCGGCCAGGTCGGCGGAGAGCGGGCCCATCGACCAGCCGTCGGCGGCGATGTGGTGCACCACGACCAGCAGCGCGTGCCGGTCGGGCGCGAGCGCGTACAGCTCCGCCCGGACCGGCGGCTGCGCGGCCAGGTCGAAGCCGCGCCGGGCCGTCCGCGCCAGCCGTTCGGCCAGGCGGCCCTCGTCCAGCTCGACCAGCGGCAGCTCCGGGTACGCGTCCGCGGCGCTCAGCACGACCTGGTACGGCACGCCGTCCGTCTCGCGGAAGACCGTCCGCAGGCTCTCGTGCCGGGCGACCACGTCCGCGAGCGCCGCGTGCAGGGCCGGTCGGTCGAGTTCACCGGTGAGGCTCAGCGCGAGCGGCATGTTGTAGGTGGCGCTCGGCCCGTCCATCCGGTGCAGGAACCACAGCCGGCGCTGGGCGAAGGACAGCGGCACCCTCCCCCAGCCTTGACGGCCGGGAGGTGCCCCCATCGGACGCGGCCGGGCGGTCAGCGCGGGCCGCGCCGTTCCGGAGCCGTCGAGGCGGGCCGCCAGGGCGGCCACGGTCGGGGTCTCGAAGAGCGTGCGGACCTCCAGTTCCGCGCCGAGGGTCGCCCGGACCCGGGAGGCCAGCCGGGTCGCCAGGAGGGAATGCCCGCCCAGGTCGAAGAAGCTGTCCTCGACCCCGACCTGCGCCAGCCCGAGCACCTCGGCGAACAGCTCGGCGAGGAGCTGCTCCTGCGGGGTGCGCGGCGCCCGCCCGGCCACGGCCGGGCCGAGGTCGGGGGCGGGCAGGGCACGGCGGTCGAGCTTGCCGCTGGCGGTCAGCGGCAGCGCGTCCAGCGCCACGAACGCCGAGGGGACCAGGTAGTCGGGCAGCCGGCCCCGCAGCCAGTCGCGGAGTTCGCCGAGGAGGGCGCCGGTGCCCCGGCTGCCGGTCGGGCGGTTGGTCAGCCCGGACAGCGGGACGCCGGCCCGCCGCGCCGGCCGGTAGGCCTCGACGGGTGCGTCCGCCGGCCCGTCGGTGGAGCCGGCAGAGGCGGTGGAGCCGGTGAAGAGCGCGTCGAGGGCTTCGGGCGCGTCGGCCGACCAGGTGAGGCTGACCCGGCGGCCGAGCTCCCCGCCGAGGGCGTGGAAGTCCTCCGGGTCGGGCAGGTCGGCGCCGTCCGGGCCGTGCAGCCGCTCCAGCAGCCCGGCGAGCGTGCCGTCCCCGTCGCGCACCGCCCGGGCCAGCTCGGCCTCGCGCGCGACGCGGCGGTTCGGGATCCCGGTGAGGCGCACCGGGCCGGTGCCCGGCCGCCCGAGCAGTTCGCGCAGCTCCGCCAGGCCGGTGACGTCCCGGCCCCACGCCAGGTCGAGCGGCTGGACGGGCACGGCGGGCCGCTTGTGCAGCGTCACGTCGTAGCGGTAGCGGCTCAGTTCGTTGTGGTGGCGGCCGCGCTTGACCTCCACGATCACCGCGCCGATCTCCGTGCCGTGCTCCGCGCCACGCTCCCGCAGGGCGGTGAAGAAGTCCGGGTCGACCAGGAGTTCCTTCTCGACCCGCAGGGCCTGCTCCACCGCGCGGCGCACCGCTGCGAGGTCGGCGCCGTCCCCGGCGCGGTGCAGCTGGACGGCCGTGGCCAGCGGGCGCAGCAGCCGCAGGTTGCGGACGTCGCCGATGAACAGCGCGCCGCCGGGGGCGAGCAGCGCCGTCAGCTTCCCGATCACGTCGGCGAGGTACTCGGCGGACGGGAAGTACTGCACCACCGAGTTGATCACGATGGTGTCGAACGTCCCGCCCGGCAGCCCGTCGGTGTCGTGCGCCGGGCGGGTCCGGAGCACGACGCGCTCGGCCAGGTCCGGTTGGCGCGCCACCTGGGCGGACAGCGCGTCGATCGCGGTGGCGGAGAAGTCGGTCGCCCAGTAGGTCTCGCAGTGCGGGGCGATCCGGGAGAGCAGCAGCCCGGTGCCGACGCCGACCTCCAGAACCCGGCGGGGGCACAGGGCCAGGATCCGGGAGACGGTCGCGTCGCGCCACTCCCGCATCTGCTCGACGGGGATCGGGGCGGCGTCGTAGCTGCTGTTCCAGCCGACGAAGTTCTGGCCGAACGCGGCTTCCTCGGGGGTGATGGGCAGGGCGTCGTAGATGCCCCGCCACTCGTCCACGTGGTCGGCCTCGATGCCGCTGTCGCGGGCGGGCTCCTGCCGCGGGACGACGTAGCCGACGAGCCGGTCGTCCTGGGCGAGGACGGCGGCCCGGGCGACGGCGGGGTGTTCGGTCAGGGCCGACTCGACCTCGCCGGGCTCGACCCGGAAGCCGCGCACCTTCACCTGGTCGTCGGCCCGGCCGAGGTACTCCAGCTGGCCGTCGGCACGGAAGCGGACCACGTCCCCGGTGCGGTACATCCTG
Organism: Kitasatospora sp. NPDC001132; assembly: GCF_053598415.1. Lineage (NCBI taxonomy): Bacteria > Bacillati > Actinomycetota > Actinomycetes > Kitasatosporales > Streptomycetaceae > Kitasatospora > Kitasatospora sp. NPDC001132. The sequence goes on from NZ_JBSFKF010000018.1 coordinate 105,855, forward strand.
GTGCCCGAGGGATCGAACGGGCAGGCGACGAACCGCCCGGCTGTGAGTCCGGGCCGGTTCAGGTACCCGCGCGCCAGGCCGGCGCCGGCCACGTACAGGTCCCCCGGCACTCCCGGCGGCACCGGTCGCAGCCGCTCGTCCAGCACGTAGACCCGGGCGTTGGTGATCGGACGGCCGATCGGCGGCACGCCGGACGCCGGCGACAGCGGGTCGCTCATCGTCGCGCACACGGTCGTCTCGGTCGGACCGTACGCGTTGATCATCCGCCGGCCCGGTGCCCAGCGGTCCACCAGCTCCGGCGGGCAGGCCTCACCGGCCACCACCACCGTGGACACCACCGCCACCGAGCACACCGGCAGGGCGGCCAGGACGGACGGCGGCACGGTCACATGGGTGACCGCCAGGCCCGGGTCGGTCAGCGCGGACAGCGGCTCGGCCGCCGGGGGCAGCACCAGGGCCGCGCCGCACAGCAGGGCGGTGAAGATCTCCGACACCGAGGCGTCGAAGCTGGGCGAGGCGAACTGGAGCACCCGGCTGCCGGGTTCGATCGCGAACCGCTCGATCTGGGCGGCCACCAGACTGGCCACGCCGCCGTGGCCGACCACGACGCCCTTGGGGCGGCCGGTCGAGCCCGAGGTGTAGATCACGTAGGCGGGGTGCCGGACGTCGAGCGCGACCTCCGGGTCGGTGTCCGGCCAGTTGCCGTCCGAGAGCATCGCCGGGTCGTCGACCAGCACCGCCGGACGGGCGTCGTCCAGCATGAACGCGATCCGGGCGGCAGGGTATGCCGGGTCCACCGGCAGGTACGCCGCCCCGGCCTTCAGCACACCGAGGACGGCCACCACCGACTCCACCGAGCGCGGCAGCGCCACCGCCACCAGCTGCTCCGGCCCGACGCCGCGCGCGATCAGCGCGTGCGCGAACCGGTTCGCCCGCGCGTTCAACTGGCGATACGTCAACTCGATTTCGCCATGGACGAGCGCGACCGCATCCGGCGTCGCCGCGACCTGCGCCGCGAAGGCCCGCGGCACCGGGACGGCGTCCACCTCGCGGGCGGTCTCGTTGCCGCGCTCCAGCAGCCGGTGCCGCTCGTCGGCGTCGAGGAGGTCGATCCCCCCGATCGGCCGTTCCGGATCGGCGGTGACCGCCTCCAGCAGCCTGGCCCACCGTGCGGCCAGGGCGGTGACCGTCGAGCGGTCGAACAGGTCGGTGGCGTACTCGACCGCGCCGACGATCCCGGCGGGGCTCCCGTCCGGGCCGAACTGCTCGACCAGACTCACTCCGAGGTCGAACTTGGCGGTTCCGGTGGCCACCGCGTAGGTGGCGACGTCCAGCCCGGGCAGCGAGAACCGGCCCATCGGCGCGTTCTGCACGGCCAGGATCGTCTGGAACAGCGGGTGGTGGGACAGCGACCGGGCGGGGTTCAGCACCTCCACCAGGTGCTCGAAGGGCACGTCCTGGTGCGCGTACGCCGACAGCGCCGTCTCCCGCACCCGGCCCAGCAGCTCGGCGAAGCTCGGATCACCGCTGGTGTCGGTGCGCAGCACCAGCGTGTTCACGAAGAACCCGACCAACTCGTCCAGCGCCTCGTCGGTACGACCCGCGATCGGACTGCCGATCGGGATGTCCGTCCCCGCACCCAGCCGGGTGTACAGCGCCGCCAGCGCCGCCTGCAGCACCATGAACAGACTCGTGCCGGTGCGCCGCGCCAACTCCGTGAGGGCGGCGTGCAGTTCGGCGTCGAGTTCCAGGCCGACGTGGTCCCCGTGCCAGCCGGCGACGGCCGGCCGGGGCCGGTCGGTGGGCAGCGCGAGCAGCTCCGGGATGTCGGACAACTGCCGCTTCCAGTAACCGAGTTGCTCGGCGAACCGGCTCTGTGGGTCATCGGCGTCGCCGAGCAGCTCGCGCTGCCACAGCGTGTAGTCGGCGTACTGCACCGGCAGCGGGGCCCACTGCGGCTCCTCACCCCGGCTGCGGGCCGCGTACGCCTCGGCCAGGTCCCGGGCCAGTGGGCCGGTGGACCAGCCGTCGCCGGCGATGTGGTGCATGACCAGCAGCAGCACGTGCTCGCCGGCCTTGTCCGCGAGCGCGAACAGCCCGGTCCGCAGCGGGGGTTCCACCGCCAGGTCGAACGGCTGACGGGCGAACTCGGCCAGCCGCTCGAAGAGTTCGGCCTCCAGCACCTCCGTCGACCCTGCCCGGGGGCGGGCCGCGGCCGGATCCAGGACGCACTGGCGGGGGACGCCGTCGATCTCCGGGAAGACCGTCCGCAGGCTCTCGTGCCGGGCCACCACATCGGCCAGCGCCCGGTCCAGCGCCGCCCGGTCCAGCGTTCCGGTCAGCTGGAGCGCCAGCGGGATGTGGTAGGTCGCGGCGGCGGCGTCCATCCGGTGCAGGAACCAGAGCCGGCGCTGCGCGAAGGACAGCGGCACCGCGTCCGGTCGCTCGTGCACGGTCAGTGCCGGACGGGCGTGGCCGGCCCCGGCCAGCACCCCGGCCAGGCCCGCCACGGTGGGCGCCTGGAAGAGCGCGCGCAGCCCCAGTTCCACGCCGAGCACCGAGCGCACCCGCGCGGCCAGCCGGGTGGCGAGCAGGGAGTGCCCGCCCAGGTCGAAGAAGTCCTCGTCGACCCCGACCTGCGGCACGCCGAGCACCTCCGCGAACAGGCCGCACAGGATCTGCTCCTGCGGCGTGCGCGGCGCCCGGCCCGCCTCGGTGGCCGCGGCCTCCGGCGCGGGCAGAGCGGCGCGGTCCAGCTTCCCGTTCGGCGTCACCGGCAGTGCGTCCAGCACCACGAACGCCGACGGGACCAGGTAGTCCGGCAGCCGGTCGCGCAGGTGCGCCGCCAGCTCCACCGGCCGGACCGCCGCGCCGGGACGCGCCGCCACATAGCCGACGAGCCGGTCGTCCCCGGCCAGGACGGCGGCCTGGGCGACGGCGGAGTGGCCGGCCAGGGCGGCCTCGACCTCACCGAGTTCGACGCGGAAGCCGCGCACCTTCACCTGGTCGTCGGCCCGGCCGACGTACTCCAGTTCGCCTCCCCCGACCTCCGACCGGGGGGACCCCCATGCACGGCGCCGCACCAGGTCACCGGTGCGGTACATCCTGGCGCCCGAGGGACCGAACGGGCAGGCGACGAACCGTCCGGCCGTCAGACCGGGCCGGTTGAGGTAGCCGCGCGCCAACCCGGGGCCGGCGACGTACAGCTCCCCCGTCACCCCCGGCGGCACGAGACGCAGCCGCTCGTCCAGCACGTACGCCCGGAAACCCGCGACCGGCCGGCCGATCGGCGGCACGCCCGCCCCCGGGGACAGCGGCTCGCTCATCGTGGCGCACACCGTCGTCTCCGTCGGACCGTACGCGTTGATCATCCGCCGGCCCGGCGCCCAGCGGGCGACCAGCTCCGGCGGGCAGGCCTCGCCCGCCACCACCAGGGTCGACGCGGTCACCGAGTCCTCCGGCAGCGCGGCCAGGGCCGAGGGCGGCAGGGTGACGTGGGTGACGTCCAGTCGCCGGCCCGCCAGGGCCTCCAGCGGGGCCTCGGCCGGGGCCAGGACCAGGGCGGCACCGGTCAGCAGTGCGCCGCACAGGTCCCAGAAGGAGGCGTCGAAGCTGGGCGAGGCGAACTGGAGCACCCGGCTGCCCGGCCCCATGCCGAGCCGCTCGGTCTGCGCCGCCACCAGGCCCGACACCCCGCTGTGGCTCACGGCCACGCCCTTGGGGCGGCCGGTCGAGCCCGAGGTGTAGATCACGTACGCCGGGTGCCGGACGTCCACCACGACGCCCGGGTCGCCGTCCGGCCAGTCCCCGTCCGAGACCATCGCCGGATCGTCGACCAGCACCGCCGGACGGGCGTCGTCCAGCATGAACGTGATCCGCGCCGGCGGGTACGCCGGATCCACCGGCAGGTACGCCGCCCCGGCCTTCAGTGCACCGAGGACGGCCACCACCGACTCCACCGAGCGCGGCAGCGCCACCGCCACCAGCTGCTCCGGGCCGACACCGCTGGCGATCAGCGCATGCGCGAACCGGTTCGCCCGCGCGCTCAACTGACGGTATGTCAACTCCGTGTCCCCGCAGACGAGAGCGACCGCGTCCGGCGTCGCCGCGACCTGCGCCGCGAACAGCTCCGGCAGACTCGCCGCCGCCACCTCGCCGTCGACGGCGGGCAGCAGCTCGCGCCGCTCCTCGGCGGACAGCAGGTCGATCCCGCCGATCGGCTGCTCCGGGGCGGCGGCGACGGCCGCCAGCAGCCTGGTCCACCGGGCCACCAGCGCCTCGACCGTCGAGCGGTCGAACAGGTCGGTGCTGTACTCGACCGCCCCGCTGAGCCCGGCCGGCGCGCCGTCCGGCCCGTGCTCCTCCGCGAATCCGAAGGTCAGGTCGAGCCGCGCGGTCCCGGTGAGCACCGTCACCCCGGAGACCCGCAGGCCGGGGAGGTCGAAGTCGCCGCCCGGCGCGTTCTGCACGACCAGCCCGGTCTGGTACAGCGGGTGGTGGGACAGCGAGCGGGACGGGTTCAGCGCCTCCACCAGGTGCTCGAACGGCACGTCCTGGTGCGCGTACGCCTCCAGCGCCGTCTCCCGCACCCGCCCCAGCAGCTCGGTGAACGACGGATCACCGCTGGTGTCCGTCCGCAGCACCAGCGTGTTGATGAAGAACCCGACCAAGTCGTCCAGCGCCTCGTCGGTGCGCCCCGCGATCGGACTGCCGATCGGGATGTCCGTCCCCGCACCCAACCGGGTGTACAGCGCCGCCAGCGCCGCCTGCAGCACCATGAACAGGGTCGCGCCCGAGCGGCGCGCCAACCCCACCAGCGCGGTGTGCAGTTCGGCGTCGATCCGGAGTTCCAGCAGGTCGCCGCCGTACGACATGGTGGCCGGGCGCGGCCGGTCGGCGGGCAGCCGCAGCTGCTCGGGCAGCCCCGCCAGCGCCTCGTTCCAGTAGCCGACCTGACGGGCGAACACGCTGTCGCCGTCCTGCTCGTCGCCCAGGATCTCGTGCTGCCACAGGGTGTAGTCGCCGTACGTCACCGGCAGCGGCGGCCAGGCCGGCGCCCCGCCCCGCTGCCGGGTGGTGTAGGCGGTGGCCAGGTCGCGGGCCAGCGGGCCCAGGGACCACCCGTCCCCGACGATGTGGTGCATGACCAGCAGCAGCACGTGCTCGTCGGTCTTCTCCGCGACCGCGAACAGTTCCGCCCGCAGCGGCACCTCCGAGGTGAGGTCGAAGCCGCGCACCGCCGCCTCGCGCAGCAGGGCGGGCAGTTCCGCCTCCCCGGCCGCTCGCACGGTCAGCGGGACGGCGGCCTCGGCGGCGTCCAGCACCCGCTGGTACGGGACTCCGGCGAGGTGCGGGAAGACGGTGCGCAGGGTCTCGTGCCGGGCCGCCACGTCCGCGAGCGCGGCGCTCAGCGCGGCCCGGTCGAGGTCGCCGGAGAGCCGCAGGGCGAGCGGCAGGTGGTAGGTGGCGCTCGGCGCGCCGAACTGCTGGAGGAACCAGAGCCGGCGCTGGGCGAAGGACAGCGGCATCGGGTCACGGCGGGGCCGGGGCACCAGGGCCTGCCGCGCGGTGCCGGCGTCGTGCAGCCCGGCCGCCAGTCCGGCGGGTGTCGGGGTCCGGAACAGGCTGCGCAGCTCCAGCTCGACCCCGAGGGTCGCCCGGACCCGCGAGACCAGCCGGGTGGCGAGCAGGGAGTGCCCGCCCAGCTCGAAGAAGTCCCCGTCGACCCCGACCCGGGCCACTCCCAGCACCTCGGCGAACAGCTCGCAGAGGATCTGCTCCTGCGGGGTGCGCGGCCCGCGACCGCCGACGGCCGTGCCGGTCGGCTCGGGCGCGGGCAGCGCGGCGCGGTCCAGCTTGCCGTTGGGCGTCAGCGGCAGCGCGTCCAGCAGCACGAACGCGGACGGCACCAGGTAGTCGGGCACCCGCTCGCGCAGGTACGCCGCCAGCTCCGCCGCCGTCGCACCGGTCCCGGCCGGAGGGACGACGTACGCGACGATCCGGGTCTCGCCCGGCCGGTCCTCGCGGGCGAGCACCGCGACCTGGGCGACGCCCGGGTGGGCCGTCAGCTCGGCCTCGATCTCACCCGGCTCGATCCGGAAGCCGCGCACCTTCACCTGGTGGTCCACCCGCCCGGCGAACTCCAGCTCCCTGTCGGCGCGCCAGCGGGCCAGGTCACCGGTGCGGTACATCAGCGCGCCCGCCGGGCCGTACGGGTCGGCGACGAACCTGCTCGCCGTCAGCCCCGGCCGGTTCAGATAGCCGCGGGCCAGCCCCGCGCCGGCCAGGTACAGCTCGCCCAGCACCCCGGGGGCGACCGGCCGGAGCGCCGAGTCCAGCACGTAAGCACGGCAGTTGGCGATCGGTCGGCCGATCGGCACCGGCAGCGGGCAGTCCGCCGGGTCGGCCGGCAGCGGGTAGGCGGTGACCACGTGGGTCTCGGCGGGCCCGTAGTGGTTGTGCAGCACCCGGCCAGGGCGGCGGGCCTGGAAGCGGCGCACCGCACCGCCGAGGCGCATCGCCTCGCCGGCCTGGGCGACCAGCCGCAGGCTCGGCAGCTCCAGTCCGGCCTCCTCGGCGGCCTCGGCCAGCGCCTCGACCACCAGGTTGGGCGCGAACAGCTCGCCCACTCGGTGCCGGTCCAGCCAGTGCGCGAACAGCTCGGCACTGCGGCGCTGTTCCTCGGTCGGCACCACCAGCGTCTTGCCGTACAGCAGCGCGGAGAGCAGCTCCTGCACCGAGACGTCGAAGCTGATCGCGGTGAACTGCGCGGTGCGGGTGCCGGGTTCGCCGCCGACGGCCTCGTGGTGCCAGGCCAGCAGGTTGAGCAGGCCGGCGGCGGGCATCACCACGGCCTTGGGCCGGCCGGTGGAGCCTGAGGTGTAGATGACGTAGGCCGGGTGCCGGGCGTCCACGGCGACGGCCGGGTCGTGCTCCGGCCAATCCCCGGCCGGGGTGACGGCGGCGAGGTCGTCGAGGACGACGGCCGGGCGCGCGTCCTCCAGCATGTACGCGATGCGGGCGGCCGGGTAGTCCGGGTCGACCGGCAGGTACGCCGCACCGGTCTTCAGCACCGCGAGGACGGCGACCACCAGCTCGGCGGAGCGCGGCAGCCGCAGGGCGACGACCTGCTCCGACCCCACCCCGCGGGCGATCAGGGCGTGCGCCAGGCGGTTGGCCCGGCGGTTCAGCTCGCGATAGGTCAGCACGGTGTCTTCGAACACCACCGCCTCGGCCTCCGGGGTGGCCCGGACCCGCGCCTCGAACAGGGCCGGCAGCGTGGCGGCGGGCACCGGCCGGGCGGTGTCGTTGCGCGCGACCAGCAGCTCGTGCCGCTCCTCGGCGGTGAGGACGTCGATCCGGCTCAGCGGCCGGTCCGGCTCGGCGGCCACCGCCGCCAGCAGCCGCAGCCACCGGGCGACCAGCGCCTCCACCGTGGCGAGGTCGAACAGGTCGGTGCGGTACTCGACCCGCCCGACGATGCCCTCGGCCGGCCCGCCGGTGCCGCCGCGCTCCAGCAGGTGGAAGCCGAGGTCGAACATCGTCGTCGGCGTCCGCACCAGGAGGATCTCGGCGCTCAGACCGCTCAGGGTGAACTCGGTGCGGGGCGTGTTCTGCAGTGCGAGCAGCACCTGGAACAGCGGCTGGCGGGCGAGCGAGCGGGACGGGTTGATCGCCTCGACGACGTGCTCGAACGGCAGGTCCTGGTGGGCGTACGCGCCGAGCGCGGCCTCCCGGACCCGGCCCAGCAGCTCGGCGAAGGTCGGGTCGCCGCTGGTGTCGGTCCGCAGCACCAGGGTGTTGACGAAGAACCCGACGAGGTCGTCCAGCGCCTGGTCGGTGCGGCCGGCGATCAGGCTGCCGAGCGGGATGTCCGTGCCCGCGCCGAGCTTCTCCAGCAGCGAGGCCAGGGCGGCCTGCAGCACCATGTACACACTGGCGCCGTGCTCCCGGCCCAACCGGACCAGCCCGGCGTGCAGTTCCGCGTCCAGCTCGACCGCCAGGTGGCCGCCGCGGTGGGAGGGGGTCGCGGGGCGGTGGCGGTCGGCGGGGAGCCGGATCTGCTCCGGCAGGCCCGCCAGCGTCCGCTTCCAGTAGGCCAGCTGATGGGCGAACAGGCTGTCCGGGTCGGCGGCTTCGCCGAGCAGCTCCCGCTGCCACAGGGTGTAGTCGGCGTACTGCACGGGCAGCGGCGCCCACTGCGGCTCCTCGCCCCGGCGGCGCGCCGCGTAGGCGGTGGCCAGGTCGGCGGCCAGCGGGCCCAGCGACCAGCCGTCACCGGCGATGTGGTGGATCACCAGCAGCAGCACGTGTTCGTCGGCGGAGAGCTCGAACAGCTCGGCGCGCAGCGGCGGTTCGGTCGCGAGGTCGAATCCCCGCGCCGCCACGGCCGTCAGCAGCCCCGACAGCTCCGCCTCGCCGACGCGGGTGACGGGCAGCCGCGGCGGGGCGCTTCCGGCGTCCAGCACATCCTGGTGGGGCACCCCGTCGACCTGGGGGTAGACGGTGCGCAGGCCCTCGTGCCGGGCGACGACGTCGCCGAGCGCCGCGTGCAGGGCAGCCCGGTCGAGCCCGCCCGACAGCCGCCACGCCAGCGGCATGTTGTAGGCGGAGCCGGCGTCCTCCAGCTGGTGCAGGAACCAGAGCCGCTGCTGCGCGGACGACAGCGGCACGGTGCCGGGCCGCTCCGCGCGGCGCAGCGCGGTCCGCGCCCGGCCGCTCCGGCCGAGCCCGGCGGCGAGCCCGGCCACCGTCGGCGTCTCGAAGAGGGCGCGCAGCTCCAGTTCCACTCCGAGGGTCGCCCGTGCCCTGGCGACCAGCCGGGTGGCGAGCAGGGAGTGCCCGCCGAGGTCGAAGAAGTCGTCGTCGGCCCCGACCTCGGCCACGCCGAGCACCTCGGCGAACAGCTCGGCGAGGACCTGCTCCCGGGGTGTGCGCGGGGCCCGGCCGGTGCGCGCCGCACCGTGGACGGGCGCGGGCAGCGCGCGCCGGTCCAGCTTGCCGGTGGCCGTCAGCGGCAGGCTCTCCAGGGGCACGAAGGCGGCCGGGACCATGTGGTCCGGCAGTCGCTCGCGCAGGTGCGCCCGCAGCTCGTCCGCGCGGAGTTCCGCCCCGGCGGCGGGCACCGGATAGGCGACCAGGCGCACGTCCCCTTCCCGGTCCTCCCGGACGATCACGGCGACGTGGGCGACCTGCGGGTGTTCCGCCAGCGCCGCCTCGATCTCGCCGAGTTCGATCCGGAAGCCGCGCACCTTGACCTGGTCGTCGGTCCGGCCGAGGAACCACAGGTTCCGGTCCGCGCCCCAGCGCACCAGGTCGCCGGTGCGGTACATCCGCGAACCGCTCGGACCGAACGGGTCCGCCACGAACCGTCCCGCGGTGAGTCCTGGCCGGTTCAGGTAGCCGCGGGCCAGGCCCGCTCCGGCGAGGTACAGCTCGCCCGCCACGCCCGCGGCCACCGGCTGCAGCGCGCTGTCGAGGACGTACAGCCGGATGCCTCCGAGCGGCCGGCCGATCACCGGGCGGGGGCTCGACGCCACTGCCGCGACGACCGCGTCGACCGTGCACTCGGACGGCCCGTAGTAGTTCAGGCAGGAGACGTCCTCGACCGCCCGCAGCCGCTCCCACAGCCGGTCCGGAACGGCCTCCCCACCCATCGAGACCACCGCCGGACGACGCACCGGATCGTCCAGGAGCCCCCGCGCCACGAGGACCTGGAGGTAGGACGGGGTGGCGTTGACGTAGTCCAGACCGGCGCGTGCCGCGTAGTGCACGAAGGCGTCCGGGTCGGACCAGGTCGCCTCGTCCAGGACGTGCAGTTCGTGGCCCGCGTACAGGCTGGAGATCTGGTCGCAGGAGGCGTCGAACGACACGGAGGTGGTCAGTCCGATCCTCAGCCGCTCCTCCGTCCGCCGGGGGAACAGCAGCGGACGCTGGCTGACGAAGAGGTTGAGCAGGCCGCCGTGGGTCGACACCACGCCCTTGGGCTTCCCGGTGGAGCCGGAGGTGTAGATCACGTAGGCCGGATGCCTCGGGTCGATGGCCACCAGGGGGTCCGTCGCCGGGCAGCCGGCCACCAGGGCGGCCGTCCGCGGGTCGTCGAGCACCAGCCACCCGGCCGGGCCCGCCTCCGGCAGCCCGTCCCGCGTCCGGGCGTCGGTCACCACCAGGACCGGACCGGCGTCATCGAGCATGTGCCCGATCCGCGCGGCCGGGTACTCGGGGTCAATCGGGACGTAGGCCGCTCCGGTCCTCAGCACGGCGAGGACCGCCACCACCAGCTCGGCCGACCTCGGCAGGGCGACCGCCACCAGCCGCTCCGGCCCCGCGCCACGGGCGATCAGGGCGTGTGCCAGCCGGTTCGCCCGCGCGTCCACTTCCTCGTACGTCAGCGAGACGTCCCCGCACACCAGTGCCACCTGCTCCGGGGTGGCGCGCACCTGCGCCCGGAACAGCTCCGCCACGCTCGCGGCCGGAAGCTCCACCTCCGGTCCGGTGCCGAGTGCCGCCAGGTCGCCGTGCTCCGCGGCGGAGAGCACGTCGCACCGGCTGAGTCGCCGCCGCGGGTCGGCGGTCACGGCGCGGAGCAGTCGCTCCCAGCGCCCGACCATCGTCTCGACGGTGGCAGGGTCGTACAGGTCCGCGGCGTACTCGACGACGACGTCGATCCCCTCCGGGGTGGGGGCCCCTCCCGGGCCGCCGGACCCGGCGGGACCGTCCGACGCGTGCCGCTCGGACACCGTGAAGGTCAGGTCGAGCTTGGCGGTGGTCGTGGTCAGCGGCATGTCGTCGACGTGCAGCCCGGGCGGCGCGAAGTCGGCGCCGTGCGCGTTCTGCAGCACCAGCATGACCTGGAACAGCGGGTGGTGCGCCAGCGAGCGCGCCGGGTTGAGGTCCTCGACCAGGTGCTCGAACGGCAGGTCCTGGTGGGCGTATCCGGCCAGCGCGGTGTCCCGGACCCGGCCCAGCAGTTCCACGAAGGTCGGGTCGCCCGAGGTGTCGGTGCGGAACACGAGGGTGTTGACGAAGAAGCCGACCAGCTCGTCCAGCGCCTGCTCCGTCCGGCCGGCGACCGGGCTGCCGAGCGGGATGTCGTCGCCCGCGCCGAGCTTGCTCAGCAGTGCGGCCAGACCGGCCTGGAGCACCATGAACAGACTGGTGCCGTGCGCACGGGCGAGCTCGCGCAGACCGCGGTGCAGTTCGGCGTCCAGTCCGGCGTGCACGAAGCCGCCCCGGTGCGAGGCGACCGCCGGGCGGGGCCGGTCGGTGGGCAACTGGAGCAGCTCCGGCATATTCGCCAACTGACGCTTCCAGTAGGAGGACTGGCGGGCGAGCAGGCTGTCACGGTCGCCGGCTTCGCCGAGCAGCTCGTGCTGCCACAGGGCGTAGTCGGCGTACTGGACCGGCAGCTCCTCCCACCGCGGCTCCTCGCCGCGACGGCGCGCCGTGTAGGCGGCGGTCAGGTCCCGCGCGAGCGGGCCGAGCGACCAGCCGTCACCGGCGATGTGGTGGAGCACCAGCTGGAACACGTGGTGGTCCGGTGCCGGCTCGAACAGCCCGACCCGCAGCGGCACGTCGACCGCCAGGTCGAACGGGCGGTCCTTCGCCGCCGCCAGCGCGGCCGGCAGCCCGGCCTCGGTGGTCGGGCTCACGAGCAGCCGCGGGCGGGCCGCCGCGACGTCCAGCACCCGCTGGTGCGGCACGCCGTCCACCGCAGGGAAGACGGTGCGCAGGCTCTCGTGCCGGGCCACCACGTCCGCCACGGCGGCCTCCAGGGCCCGCCGGTCCAGCACCCCGGACAGCCGCCAGGCCAGGGAGATGTGGTAGTTCGCGTCGGCGCCCTCCAGCTGGTGCAGGAACCACAGCCGCCGCTGCGCGAACGACAGCGGGATCGCCTCGGGGCGCTCGCGCCGTACCAGGGCGGCCTGCGCCGGTCCGGCCGCGACCAGGGCGGCGGCCAGGCCGGCCGGGGTCGGCGCCTCGAACAGGGTGCGCAGCGGCATCTCCACGCCGAGCGTCGCGCGGATCCGGGCGGCCAGGCGGGTGGCCAGCAGCGAGTGCCCGCCGAGGTCGAAGAAGCCGTCGTCGACGCCGGCCGACGCCACGCCGAGGACCTCGGCGAACAGTTCGCAGAGGACCTGCTCCTGCGGGGTGCGCGGCGCGCGGGCGGCGGCCGCCGGGGCGAGGTCGGGGGCGGGCAGGGCGCGGCGGTCGAGCTTGCCGTTGGCGGTCAGCGGCAGCGCGTCCAGCAGGACGAACGCGGACGGCACCAGGTGCTCCGGCAGTCGCTCGGCCAGGTATCCGCGCAGCTCGGCCGGGCGTGGCGCGGCCGCGGCGGCCGGCACCAGGTAGGCGACCAGCCGGGTGTCGTCGGCGCGGTCCTGCCGGGCCAGCACGGCGGCCTGGGCGACGCCGGGGTGGGCGGCGAGGGCTGCCTCGATCTCGCCGAGTTCGATGCGGAAGCCGCGGACCTTCACCTGCTGGTCGGCCCGGCCGACGTAGCGCAGGCTGTGGTCCGCCGCCCGGCGCACCAGGTCGCCGCTGCGGTACATCCGGGAGCCGGCCGGCCCGAAGGGGTCGGCGAGGAACCGCCCGGCGGTCAGGCCGGGCCGGTTCAGGTAGCCGCGGGCCAGGCCCGGGCCCGCGACGTACAGCTCTCCCGCGACGCCCGGGGCGACCGGGCGCAGGCCGTCGTCGAGCACGTACGTCCGCAGGTCCGGCAGGGCCGTGCCGATCTGCCCGGCGGCGGTGCCGGGGCCGTCGAGGGCCGCGTGGGTGACGTGCACGGTGGTCTCGGTGATGCCGTACATGTTGACCAGCCGCGGCGCGTCCTCGGGGTGCCGCTCGTACCAGCTCGCCAGCCGGACGTGCTCCAGCGCCTCGCCGCCGAACACCACGGTGCGCAGGGCGAGTTCGGGGCCCGCCTCCTGGTCCGCCCGCATCAGCTGGTAGAAGGCGGAGGGCGTCTGGTTGAGCACCGTCACCCGCTCGCGGGCGAGGAGTTGCAGGAACGCGTGGGGCGAGCGGCTGGTCTCGTGGTCGACGACCACCAGCCGGCCTCCGTGCAGCAGCGGCCCCCACAGCTCCCACACCGAGAAGTCGAAGGCGTAGGAGTGGAAGAGCGTCCAGACGTCCTCGGCGGAGAAGCCGAACAGCTCCCGGGTGGCGTCGAACAGCCGCACCACGTTCCGGTGCGGGACCACGACGCCCTTGGGGTTGCCGGTGGAGCCGGAGGTGTGGATGACGTAGGCCGCCTGGCCGGGGTCCACCGCGACCTTCGGATCGGTGTCCGGCTGCCCGGCCAGGTCTGCGGTGTCCAGCGGAAGCCGGTCCACGCCGTCCGCTCCCGGCAGCTCGCCGGCCGCGCCGGCCGTCACCAGCAGCGCGGGGCGGCCGTCCTGGAGCAGGTAGGCGATCCGGGCGGCCGGGTAGTCCGGGTCCACCGGGAGGTACGCGCCGCCCGCCTTGAGTACGGCGAGCACCGCCACGACCTGCTCCGCCGAGCGCGGCAGGGCCAGTGCGACGAGCTGCTCCGGGCCCACCCCCCGGTCGATCAGGGCGTGCGCCAGCCGGTTCGCCCGGGCGTTCAACTCGCCGTAGGTCAGGGTGACTTCGCCGTCCGTGAGGGCGGCGGCGGCCGGGTTCGCCCGCACCTGCCGCTCGAACAGCGCGGTCAGGCCGAGCTCCGGCGGCCGCTCGCCCCGGTCGGTACGGGCCGGGAGCAGCGCGGCGAGTTCCTCGGCGGACAGCACGTCGACCCGGCCGATCCGCCGGCCGGGGTCGGCGGCCACGGCGCGCAGCAGCCGCAGCCACCGCTCGACGATCCCGGCGGCGGTGGCCTCGTCGAACAGGTCGGTGCTGTACTCCAGGACGCCCGATAGCCCGTCGGGCTGTTCGGCCAGGATGAAGGTCAGGTCGCACTTGGCCGTCCCGGTGTGGACCAGGTCGGTGGCCACCCGCAGCCCCGGCAGGTCGAAGGTGCCGAGCGGTGCGTTCTGCAGGGCGAGCATGGTCTGGAACAGCGGGTGGTGCGCCAGTGTCCGGGTCGGGTTCAGCGCCTCCACCAGGTGCTCGAACGGCACGTCCTGGTGCGTGTACGCGGCGAGCGCGTCGGCGCGCACCCGGCCGAGCAGTTCGGTGAAGGACGGGTCTCCGGAGAGGTCGGTGCGCAGCACCAGGGTGTTGACGAAGAAGCCGACCAGCTCGTCCACGGCCTCGTCGGTGCGTCCGGCGATCGGGGTGCCGATCGGGACGTCGGTGCCCGCGCCGAGTTTGCCCAGCAGCGCGGCCAGTCCGGCCTGGAGCACCATGAAGAGGCTGGCCCCGCCGTCCCGGGCGAGCGCGCGCAGGCCCTGGTGGAGCTCGGCGTCGATCCGCACCGGCAGGTGGGCGCCCCGGTAGGACATCGCGGCCGGCCTGGGCCGGTCGAAGGGAAGCTCGACCTGCTCCGGAAGGTCCGCCAACTTTGCCTGCCAGTAGGCGAGTTGACGACTCAGCAGGCTGTCCTGGTCGGTGCCGTCGCCGAGCAGCTCGCGCTGCCAGAGGGCGTAGTCGGCGTACTGGACGGGCAGCGGCGACCACTGCGGCTTCGCGCCCTGCGCGCGGGCCGCGTAGGCGGTCGTCAGGTCCCGTGAGAGCGGCCCGGCCGACCAGCCGTCACCGGCGATGTGGTGCATCACCAGCAGCAGCACGTGCTCCTCGGCCGCCGTCCGGAAGAGTTCGGCGTGCAGCGGCGGTTCCCCGGCGAGGTCGAAGCCGTACCGGGCCGCCGCCGCCAGCCGCTCGGGCAGCTCGCGCTCGGCGGTCTCGGTCATCCGCAGCCGAGGCCGGGCCTCGTCCGGGTCCAGCACCCGCTGGCACGGCACGCCGTCGACCGTCGGGAAGACGGTGCGCAGGCTCTCGTGCCGCTCGACCAGGTCCGCCAGGGCGGCCTCCAGGGCCCGCTGGTCCAGCTCGCCGGACAGCCGCAGGGCCAGCGGGATGTTGTACGTGGCGCTCTGGGCGGGTTCCATGCGGTGCAGGAACCACAGCCGCCGCTGCGCGAAGGACAGCGGAACGGTGTCCGGCCTCTCGCGCCGCCCCAACGCCGGGCGCGCGCGGCCCGCGACGTCCACGGCCGCCGCCAGTTCCGCCACCGTCGGCGCGTCGAACAGGTCGCCGAGCCGCAGTTCCACGCCGAGTGCCGAGCGGGCCCGGGCGACCAGCCGGGTGGCGAGCAGGGAGTGCCCGCCGAGGTCGAAGAAGCTGTCGTCCAAGCCGGGTTCGGACACCCCGAGCACCTCGGCGAACAGTCCGGCGAGCAGGTGCTCGGTCGCGGTGCGCGGGGCGCGGCCCCGGACGGCGGTGGTCTGCTCGGGCGCCGGGAGGGCTCGCCGGTCGAGCTTGCCGTTCGGGGTCAGCGGCAGGGCGTCCAGCAGCACGTAAGCGGCCGGCACCATGTGCCGGGGCAGCCGGTCCCGCAGGTGGTCGCGCAGCACGGTGTCGGTCGGCGCGGCTCCGGGCTCCGCGACGGCGTAGGCGACCAGCCGCGGTTCCTCCTCGGTGCGCACCAGCACGGCGGCCCGGGCGACCAGCGGGTGCTCGGTGAGCACGGCCTCGATCTCGCCGAGTTCGACCCGGAAGCCGCGGACCTTCACCTGGTCGTCGGTGCGGCCGAGGAACTCCAGGTTGCCGGACGCGTCCCAGCGCACCAGGTCGCCGGTGCGGTACATGCGCGATCCGCTCGGCCCGAACGGGTCCGCCACGAAGCGCCCGGCGGTCAGCCCCGGCCGGTCGAGGTAGCCGCGGGCCAGCCCCGCACCCGCGACGTACAGCTCACCCGCCACACCGGCCGGCAGCGGCCGCAGGGCGCCGTCCAGCACGTACAGCCGGGCGTTGCCGACCGGCCGCCCGATCACCGGGCGCGGACTCGAACCCAGCGGCGCCACCACCGAGTTGACGGTGCACTCGGACGGTCCGTAGAGGTTGAGGCAGCGCACCCCCTCAGCCGCCCGCAGCTGCGCCCAGAGCCGCTCCGGGACGGCCTCGCCGCCCGCCGCGACCACGGCCGGCCGCCGCCGCTGGTCGCTCAGCAGCCCGTGCTCGACGAGTACCCGGAGGTAGGACGGGGTGGCCTCGACGTAGTCGAGCCCGCACCGCCCGGAGTAGGCGACGAAGGCGTCCGGGTCGGTCCAGGTCGCGTGTTCCAGGACGTGCAGCTCGTGGCCCCCGAACAGGGCGATCAGCTGGTTCCAGGAGGCGTCGAAGGAGACCGAGGTGGTCAGCGCCACCCGCAGCCGCCGCCGCTCCGCGAGCACCGGCGCGAGCTGCACCTGGCGGAGGTCGGTGAGCAGGTCGAGCAGGCCGCCGTGGGTCGGCAGCACGCCCTTGGGCCGCCCGGTGGAGCCGGAGGTGTAGATGACGTACGCGGGGTGGTCCGGGTGGACGGCCACCATCGGGTCGGTGTCCGGCAGCCCGTCCAGGTCGGCGGTGTCCAGCACCAGCCGGTCGACGGGCCCGGCCTGCGGAAGCCGCCCCTCGCCGCGGGAGTCCGTGACCAGCAGGGCCGGCCGGGCGTCGTCGAGCAGGTAGGCGATCCGGGCGGCCGGGTACTCGGGGTCGACCGGGACGTACGCCGCGCCGGTCTTCAGCACCGCGAGGATCGCCACCACCAGCTCCGCCGAGCGTGGCAGGGCCACCGCGACCCGCCGCTCCGGCCCGGCTCCCCGCGCGATCAGGGCGTGCGCCAGCCGGTTGGCCCGCCGGTCCAGCTCCGCGTACGTCAGCGAGACGTCGCCGCAGACCAGCGCGACCAGGTCCGGGGTCGCCCGCGCGTGTTCCCGGAACAGCTCCGGCAGGCTCGTGGCCGGGGCCGGCGCGACCGGCCCGGTACCGAGCACCGCCGCCTCGCGCCGCTCCTCGGCGGTGAGCAGTTCGATCCGGCCCACCGGCTCGTCCGGGTCGCAGTCCGCGACGGTGTCCAGCAGCGCGAGCAGCCGCTCCTGGTGGCCGGCGAGGTCCGCGTCGCCGTAGGCCTCCGGCGAGCCGTGCAGCCGCAGCAGCGGCGGGTTGCCGTCCCGGTAGTCGAAGACCCAGACGGCGAGGTCGGTCGTCGACCCGGACACGAAGTGGTGCACGTCGGCGGGGTGCCCGGCGAAGCTCGGCCGGGAGTTGAACGCCATGATGTTGACGATCAGCGGGAACGCCGTGCCGATGCTGCCGGGGGCGCCGAGGTCGCGCAGCAGGTCCTCGCTGCGGTAGCGCTCGTGCGCGACGGCCGTCTCGACCTCCCGCGCCGCCTGGGCGACGAGGTCGCGCCACGGCAGGCCCGGTCGCACCGTCAGCCGCAGCGGCACCACGTTGGACAGGGTGCCCGGCACCGCCGTCAGGTCGCGGTCGGCGCCCCGGCGCGCGGTGACGGGCATGGCGAGCACCACGTCCTGGTTGCCGGTCAGCCGGTGGACGTAGAGCGCCGTCGCCGCGATCACCAGCCGGGACCACCGGACGCCGGAACGGTCGGCCGCGGCCCGCAGGGCGTCCGGGCGGCGCAGCTCCCGTTCCTCGGCCAGCCGGAGGGCGCGGTGCGGGTCGGTGGCGGAGGTGTCGGCGAGCCGGGTCGGGGCGGGCAGGTCGGCGAACCGCCCGGTCCAGTGGGCGCGGTCGGCGGTGAAGTCGGCGGACGCGCGGTAGGCGGCGTCGCTGTCGACCAGGTCCCGTAGCGAGCCGAAGGGGCACGGCGGCACGGCGCCGCCGCCCTCGGCGAGCGCCGAGTACACCTCGCCGACCCGCTGCCGGAGCATGGAGCTGCTGATCGCGTCCAGCACGACGTGGTGGTAGTTCAGGTACCAGAGGAACTCCGTCGGCGACGCCTTGATCAGCGCGTGGCCGAACAGTGGGTCCCGGGCGAGGTCCAGCGGGCGCAGCAGGTCCCGTTGCATCCACTCCACGGCCGCCGCCCGGGGGTCCGGCTCCCCGCTGAGGTCGAGGTGCGCGGGCGCCCAGTCCCAGCTCTCCCGAAGGACCTGGCGCGGGCCCTCGCCGTCCTCGACGAAGGTCACGTGCAGGGCGTCGACCTCGTCGACGACCCGGCGCAGCGCGGTCTCGAAGAGCTCCCGGTCCACCGGCCCGTGGATCTCCAGGCACTCGCCGACGCGGTAGCCCGGGATCGGTGTCCTGGAGCGTTGCTCGGCGAGCCAGATCTCGCGCTGGGCCGCTGTCAGCGGAAGGACGTCGCCGTCGCGACGGGACATGGGGGTACCTCCAGAAGTGTGGGCAGGCGTGCGGGCAGGGCGCGCCGGGCCCCGCCGACCGCGGTGGCGTCACGCGGTCGGCGGGCGGGCGCTGCCGCTGTGGTCAGGCGGCGAGTTCGCCGGCCTGGAGCTGCCAGAGGGATGCGTAGAGCCCGTGCAGGGCGAGGAGTTCGTCGTGGGTGCCCTGTTCGGCCACCACGCCGCCCTTGTCCATGACGTAGATCCGGTCCGCGTGGCGGACGGTGGAGAGCCGGTGGGCGATGACGACCATGGTCCGGTCGGCCGCGAAGCTGCGCAGGGTGCGCTGGATGGCGGCCTCGGTCTCGTTGTCCACGGCGGAGGTGGCCTCGTCGAGGATCACCACCGGCGAGTCCTTGAGGATCGCGCGGGCCAGGGCGATCCGCTGCCGTTGGCCGCCGGAGAGCGCGGCGCCGCGTTCGCCGATCAGGGTGTCGTAGCCGTCCGGGAGCGCCGCGACGAAGGTGTGGGCCTCGGCCATGGTGGCCGCCCTGACCACGGCCTCGTCCGAGGCTCCGAAGCTGCCGTAGCGGATGTTGTCGGCGATGCTGCCGTCGAAGAGGAACGGGTCCTGGGCGACGAAGCCGATGGCGTGGCGCAGGTCGTGCCGCCGCAGCTCCCGGATGTCCTGTCCGTCGAGCAGCACGCTGCCGGACTCCGCGTCCTGGAAGCGCATCAGCAGTTTGGCGACCGTGGTCTTGCCGGAGCCGGTGGCGCCGACGAGGGCGGTGACCCGCCCGGCGGGGATGGTCAGCGAGAGGTCCTCCAGCACCGGCGGCCGGCCGGGGTAGGCGAAGGTCACGTCGTCGAGGACGATCTCGCCGCGCACCTTGTCGGTGTCGAGCGGGTCGCCGGTGCCCTCGGCCTCGACGGGCAGGGCGCGCAGCCGGTGGACCCGGTCGTAGGCGGAGAGGGTGCGCTGGTACTGGTCGACGATGCCGCCGAGCCGGTTCATCCGCAGCAGCACCATCTGGGGCAGCCCGATCAGCGGGCTGAACACCTCGAACCGCAGGCTGCCGTCGAGCACCGACCGGCCGCCGATCAGCAGGGTGCCGGCCATCGAGCTGGTCGTGCAGACCCGGACGGTCTCGGCGTGCCGGATCGTGCTCCGGTCGGTCTGCTCGTTGCTGTCCTGGGCCCGCGCGCTCAGCCGGTCGATGCGCCCGGCCTCGTAGTCCTCGGTGCAGAAGCTCTTGACGGTGGCGCCGGCCTCCAGGGTGTTCACCAGTTGGCTGTGCAGCCTGGCCCGGTCCTCCCCGGCGACGGCGTAGTCGGCGGTGACCTTCTCCTGGTAGCGGAGCGACAGCCAGGCGATGACCGGGATGGGCAGGAAGGCGATCCAGGCGATCTGCGGTGCCAGCAGCAGGAACACCGGCACCAGGACGGCCAGGCTGGTGCCCATCTGCAGCACGTCGTTGGCCGAGGTGGCGAAGAAGGCGCCGAGCTGGCGGACGTCGTCGGTGAGCACTCCGGCGATCCGGGTGGTCCGCTCGCCCTCCAGGTGCCGCAGTTCGAGGTGCTGCACGTGGTCGTAGGTGCGGCTGCGCCAGTCGTGCTCGATGTCCTGGCCGAGCCCGCGCCACTGGAGGTTCGAGGAGTACGACAGGCCCGCGACGGCGGCGCAGGCGACGGCCACCAGCCCGGCCAGGCCCCAGAGTTGGGCGGAGGCGGTGGTCAGGCCGAGGCGGACCAGCGGTGCGGCCTCGCCCTTGATGAGGACCAGGGCGGTCCAGCCGAGGAAGGTGGCGAGCGCCATCTCCGAGAACTGGCAGGCGACCGAGAGCGCGGAGGCGCGCAGGAGCCGCCGCCGGTGTGGTCCGACGATCTCCAGCAGGGGGTGGCGTTCGTCCCCGAGCCCGGCCAGTTCGCCGGCCGTGTCGACGGTTCTGCGCCAGGCCCTCCGCAGGACGGCCACGGTCGCGGCCGCGACCCCGCCGAGTGCCACCAGCTGCCTGCTGAGCGCCGACCCGCGGATCAGCGCGACGCCGGCCGCCACCCCGCCGCCGACGGCGAGGACCGGGCGTACGACCAGGCCACGGTCCGGGCGCGGGGCCGGTGCGGCGGCGGGCCGGGGCGGCAGCGGACCGCCTGTCCCGGCCGGCCCCTGGGTGACCAGGGCGACCGCCCTGCGGATGATCCGGCCGACGTCCGCGGCGCGCACCCGCGCGTCGTACCGGACGAGGACCCCACCGGTGATCGGGCTTGCCTGCGCCTCGGTGATCCCGGGGACGCGCCGTAGGGCGGCGGCGAGGATTTCGGCGGTCCTGGGCCGCCCGAGGACCGGCTTGACGTCCCAGCGCTGGCGCCCCGGGACGACCGAACGCGGACGCACGTCCGAATCCACGGAGAGGTTCCCGGCTGCGGCACCCAGCAGAGATGGCATGTGTACGATCACCTGTTTGCGGAGGTCGCGGATGGGCCGTCATTGGGCATGGCGGAGCACTGCGACGAAGTGGGAATTCTGGAGGGGAATGCGGTGCGGCCCTCGGGCCGACGGCCGACCCGCCGCTCGGACACATCCTCCGGGTTCGACCGGAACACGCGCCCAGGCGGCGGCTCGGGCGGGGGCGTCAGTTCGTCTTGCCTGCGCCGGAGCCGGCGGTCGCGCGGATCCTGGGGCCCCTCGCCTCCTGCTCGGTCCGGTGGACGGCCTCGTCCTCCTTCTCGCCGTTCGGCGTGGCGCCCTCGGCGGCCCGGTGATGGTGCTCGTCGGACGCGACCTGCGCGGCCACCATGTCGGCGGCCACCTCGGCCGCGAGGTCGTGGATGTTCTCCCCGGCCTCGTGGGCCGCCTTCTTCACCTCCATCACGATTCCGACGGACGTCTTGACGACGCCGCGCACCAGCGGCTTGAGGAGGCGCTTGGCCAGTGGCGCGACGATGAGGCCGACCAGGAAGGGCGGTACTACGGGCGGCATGATGCTCCAACCTCTCTACGCAGACGGATGACAGGGGACCCCGGGGGCACTGCGAACTCCGGAGCACGCACAACAGAGCGGGCCGAAGCACCCATGTCCGGAATTCTCGATTCCCGTGCCGGATTTCCCTACTGGGCCGAATTCCTCAGTCGATGGGGTCCACCGCCCGCTCCTTGGTCACCGTAGTCGAGCCGGTCCCGTCGGGGCCAAATATCCTCGGCAGATTCACCCGTGCGAGTGCTTTACAAAACACCCCTTCCGCAGGTTGTGACACGCGGAGCCATTGATTTAACATATGATCCGATTTTCAGATCAATGCAGATTGCCAGCCTCCCGCTCCACCCGCCGCCCCAGCGCCGGAAACGGCAGCCCACCGCCACCCAGCACCGCCTCGTGGAAGGCCCGCACCTCGAACCCGGCGCCCAGCTCGGCCTCCGTCCGGGCCCGCAGCCGGACGAACTCCAGGTACCCCGCCCGGTAGGAGAGCGCCTGCCCGGGCAGATCCGTCGCGTAGCGCAGCAGGTCCGAGGCGATCTGGCCCTCCGCCTCGGTGGAGTTGGCGCGCATGAAGTCCCGGGCCTGCTCCAGGCCCATCGTCCCGAGGTTGAGCCCGGTGTCGACGACGAGGCGCTGCGCGGTGAACCGCTCCTGCGCGAGGCGCCCGTAGGCGTCCCACGGATCGTCGTAGAGGCCCATCTCCCAGCCGAGACCCGCCGCGTACTCGGCCCAGCCCTCGTTGAAGGCGCCGAACTCGGCCACCTCGCGGCGCAGTTGGGGCAGGGCGCGGTTCTCCGCCTGCCGGGCGAGGTGGAAGTGGTGCCCGGGAGCCAGCTCGTGGTGGATCAGGGAGGCCGCGCCGATCAGCGAACGCCCCTCCAGGCCAGACCCGTTGTAGCGGTAGCGCCCGACCGGCGCGGCCGGAGTCGGCTGCTCGTAGTACCCGAAGGTCATCCCCGCCTCCAGTGCCGGGTCCAGCCGCGCCAGCCCGTACGGCGCGGCCGGTAGCACCGCGAACCAGCGCGGCAGCAGCGGGGCGAGCCGGTCGAGGTAGCCCCGGTAGCGGGCCTCGACCTCCTCGGGGGTCCGGGCGTACAGCCGGGGCTCGGTGCGCAGCCGCTCGTGGAACTCGGCCTCCGAGCCGTGGAAGCCCAGCGTTCCGCGCACCTCCCGCATCCGCTCGGCGAGTTCCAGGCACTGCTCGCGGCCCAGCTCGTGCAGACGCTCGGGCGGCGTGTCGCCCCCGCTGTGGGTCCGGGCGAAGTCCCGGTACGCCTCCTCGCCGCCCTCGTAGCGCGCCCAGCCGACCTCCTGCGGCGCCTCCCGCCGGTAGTCCGGGTCGTCGAGGAGGGCGAGCAGCCGGTCGAAGCCCGGCACCAACTCGCCGTCCACCAGCCGCCGTACGCCGGCCCTGAGGTGCCCGTGCTCGGCCGGTCCCAGCCCGCGGAGCCGACCGTCGTCCACCTCCACCCGCTGCGCCACGGAGGTCCGCAGGCCGACGAGCGTGGCGCGCGCCCCGGCCAGGGCCGGGGCTGCCACCCGGAAGCCACGGGTGGCCTGTTCCGCCGTCCGGTCGGCGATCGAGCCGACCACCCGGGCCAGCTCGCGCACCAGCGACACGTACCGTTCGCAGTCGGCCCGTCCGGCGAAGACGAACGGGCGGAACACCGCGTCGACGTAGAGCGACAGCGGGAACAGCCGGTACGGCGTGGCCGCGGGTGTCAGCCAGTAGCAGCGGTGGGCGCGCACCTCCTGCTCGGCCAGCCCCGCGAGGAATCCGACGGTGTCGGCATCCGTGCCGGACAGCTCCGCGCCGTCGAGCGCCCGCACCCCGGCCAGCACCCCCTCGGCGAACCGCGCCCGCTCCTCGGCCTCGGCGGGCGAGGCCGGGGGCAGCGTCTCGACCGGGAGCCCCTGGCGGACTCTCAGCAGTGGCTCGCGCTCCAGCAGGAACTCCCAGTAGCGGTCCGCCAGATGGCCGGGCTCGTTCGTCCTCACGCTCATGCGGCCAGTGTGGCGGTGACGGGCCGCCCTGCCACCCGGTCCACGGGGCGGCAGCCCCCGTGTCCCTCGAACGGGTGAGGCGACGGAGGGCGCACCGGCGCCGGCCGGTACGGAACCCCCGTGCCGGCCCGTCGGGCCGTCCCGACCGAGGCCTCCGGGAGGCGTCACCCGGGAAGGAACGATCCGACCCCGACCTGCACCACGCGCTATTCGAACACGCTTACTGTGCAGGCGAGTTGACTCGCCAGGGACAGAACTCGGTGGCACCATGACGCCCATGCCCCGTCGCACCCCGTCGGCCGCCCGCTCCCTCACCGCCGCCGTACTGGCCCTCGCGACGGCCGGTTGCGGGGGCGCCGCCCCGTCCTCGACGAGCACTCTGCTCGTGGAGCGCGGGACCGTCCGGATCGCCGCGTCCAGCGAGACGCCGAGCTTCGACCCGTACTCCACCTTCGGGGCCAGTCAGGCCCGTTTCTCCTACGACTCGCTGGTCAACCTCGCCCCCGACGGCACCGTGGTCTCCGGCCTCGCCTCCTCCTGGCAGGCCTCCACCACCACGGCCACCTTCACCCTCCGCCCGGACGTCACCTGCTCCGACGGCACCCCGCTCACCGCCTCCGCCGTGGCCCGGGCGCTGACGTACGCGAGCGACCCGGCCAAGCAGCTGGCCGGTGCCCAGACCGTCCTGCCGAACGTCCCGTTCACCGCGAGCGCCGACGACCGGGCCGGCACGGTGTCCGCCACCACCACCGCGCCCTTCCCGTTCCTCACCCGCACCCTCGGCCTGCTGCCGATCGTCTGCCCCACCGGGCTCGACGATCCGCCGTCGCTCGGACGCACCACCCGGGGCACCGGCCCGTACGTGCTCACCCGCTACTCCCCCGGCGGGCCCTACGAGTTCACCGTCCGCGAGGGCTACAGCTGGGGCCCGGCCGGGGCGACCACCGCTGCGCCCGGCCTGCCGGCCCGGATCGTCCTCTCGGTGGTGCCCCAGGCGGCGACCGCGGCGAACCTGCTGCTCACCGGCGGCATCGACATCGCGAGCGTGAACGGGCCGGACCGCGCCCGGCTCACCGGCCACGGCCTGACCGCCGAGGACGTGGCGACGGTGGTCGGGCTGACCTTCTTCAACCAGCGCCCCGGCCACCCGCTCGCCGACCCGGCACTGCGCCGGGCCCTGGTGTCCGCCCTGGACCGCCAGGGCCTCGCCAACGTCGCCGTCGGCGGCACCGGCCACCCGGCCGGCGACTTCGGCGCCGAGGGCGCCGTCTGCCACGCCGACCTCGCCGACGCCAACCTGCCCGCCCAGGACGCCGCCGAGGCCCTGCGCGCCGCCGGCTGGGCCCGCGGGCCGGACGGCCGGCTGACCAAGGACGGCCGACCGCTGCGGCTGCGCCTGATCACCAGCCCCGACCTCGGCCCCACCCTGCCACCCGCCGCCGAGCTGATGGCCCGGACCTGGACGGCGCTCGGCGCGGACGTCAAGCTCGTCACCGAGAGCCTGCCCGCCCTCGTCAACGCCATGTACCAGACCGGCGACTTCGACGTCGTGGTCGGCACCACTCCGGGCTTCGCCCTGCCGGTCGGCTTCATCCCGTTCTTCTCGGGCCCCGCCCCCTCCCAGGGGCTGAACTTCGCGGGCGTCACCGACCCCGAGTACGACGCCCTGGTCGCCCAGGCCCTCCGGGAGCAGGACACCGAAGGCTGCGGCACCTGGAACCGGGCCGCCGCCGCGCTCTTCCGCTCGGCCGACGCCCTGCCGATCGCCGACGGCCGGAGCACCGTGTACGGCCGGAGCACCACCTTCACCACCACCTTCGGCGGCCAGCTCGTCCCCACCAGCATCCGCCTCCACCGGTGACCGGGAGGCCGACCGTGTCCCTGCCCCGCCTGCTGCGGAACCCCTGGACGGCGTTCCTCGGCCGCCGCACCGCCCGACTGGTCCTCTCCCTCGTCATCGTGCTCACCGCCTCCTTCGCGATGATCCGCCTCGTCCCCGGCGACCCGGTCCGCGCCGCCCTCGGTGTCGACGCCGCCCCCGCCCTGGTCTCCGCGCGCCGACACCAACTCGGCCTCGACGTACCGTTCCCGACCCAGTTCCGGCACTACCTGGGCGGCCTCGTCCACGGCGACCTCGGAACGTCGCTGGTCACCGGCACGCCGGTCGCCGAGCTGGTCCGCACCCGGCTGCCGGCCACCCTGGAGATCGCCGGCCTGGCCTTCCTGGTCACCCTCGCCGTGGCCCTGCCCGGCGGGCTGCTCGCCGCGGTCCGCACCCGCGACGGCCGGCGCCCGCGCAGCGAGCTGGCGTTCACCGTGCTCACCGCCGGCCTGGCCGGGGTGCCGGACTTCGTGCTGGCCGCCGGGCTCACCGCACTGCTGGCCGTCGGCCTCCAGCTGCTGCCGGTGGCCGGCGCGGCGGGTGCCGAGTCCTTCGTGCTGCCGGTCCTCGCGCTCGCCCTCGCGCCGACGGCCGTCCTGGTGCGCATCGTCCGGGTGGAGGCGCTGAAGGTGCTGGGCGAGGACTACCTGCGCACCGCACGCGGCAAACGGCTGTCCCCCGCCCGCCGCTACCTGCGGCACGCCGCGCCGAACATGGCCACCGCCGCGCTCACCGTCGCCGGGAGCCTGCTGCCCGCCATGATCGCCGGCACCGTCCTGGTGGAGAAGGTGTTCGCCTGGCCCGGCATCGGCTCGGCGATGGCCCAGTCCGTGGTCAGCCAGGACTACCCGGTGATCCAGGCGATGGTGCTGATCCTGGGCTCCACCGTGCTGCTCTCCGGCCTCCTGGTCGACGTGCTGCTGGCGGTGCTGGACCCGCGTTCCACGATCCGGGAGAGCTGAGATGTCCCTTCCCACCCGGCACCTCCGCTCACCGATGGCCTGGACCTCGGCGGTCATGCTGGCCTCGCTGCTCGTCCTCGCACTGGTCGCACCGCTCCTGTGGGGCACCGCGGCCGACCGTCCCGACCCCTTCGCGGTGCTCCAGGGCCCTTCCACCGCCCACCCGTTCGGCACCGACAACCTCGGCCGGGACGTCCTCGCCCGGGTCCTGACCGCCACCAGGCCATCCCTGCTGCTGGCCCTGGCCGCCACCCTGCTCGGCGCCACCGGCGGCGTCCTGCTCGGCGCGGCCACCGCCGTGGTCGGCCACCGCGCCCGCCGGCTGCTCACCGCGCTGATCAACCTGCTCCTCGCCTTCCCCGCGCTGCTGGTCGCGATGTTCCTCGCGGTCGTGTTCGGCGCGGGCGCCGCCGGAGCGGTGCTCGCCCTCGCCGTCGCCGGCGTCCCCGGCTTCGCCCGGCTCGCCCAGACGCTCGCCGCCGCCGTCGCCGGCACCGACCACCTGGCCGCGGCCCGGGTGCTCGGCCTGCGCCGACACCGGCTGCTGTGGCGGCACGTCCTGCCGAACATCGCCGAACCGCTGCTGCTGGCCACCACCACGGCCGCGGGCACCGCCCTCGTCGCGCTCGCCGGGCTGAGCTTCCTCGGCCTGGGTGTCCAACCACCCGACTACGACTGGGGGCAGCTGCTCAACCAGGGACTCGACCGGATCTACGCCGACCCCCTGCCCGCGCTCGCCCCCGGTCTGGCCGTCCTCTACGCGGCGGTGACGTTCCAACTGCTCGGCGAGGTCCTGGCCGGCGGCGTCGCCCGGCGCACCCCGGCACCCCGTACACCCGCGCCGCCGACCGCCCCATGCGGGTCCCCCCGACCGAAGGCCGGGGGAGTGTCCGCCGAGGACGGCCTGGTGCTCCAGGTCGAGGACCTCAGCGTCGAACTCCCCACCCCGGGCGGGATGATCCGGCCGGTGCGCGACGTGAGCCTCTCCCTGCGCCCCGGCGAGATCGTCGGGCTCGTCGGCGAGTCCGGCTCCGGCAAGTCGCTCACCGCGCTCGCCATCGCCGACCTGCTGCCCGAACGGGCCCGCGTCACCCGGCGGACCCTCCGGCTGCTCGGCGCCGACCTCGCCACCATGACGCCGAAGCAACGCGACCGCCACCTCGCGACCGGCCTGACGACGGTCTTCCAGAACCCGGCCTCCGCGCTCAACCCGTCCCTGCGGATCTCCACCCAGCTCACCGAGGCCGTCCGGGCGCACCGCGGCGCGAGCCGTGCCCAGGCGCTGTCGGAGGCCGCCGACGCGCTGCGCAAGGTCGCCCTTCCCCCCGAACTGCTGCGCTCGCGCCCCCACCAGCTCTCCGGCGGCCAGCGCCAACGGGTGATGATCGCCGCCGGGCTGATGCTGCGACCGGGCCTGGTCATCGCCGACGAGCCGACCACCGCGCTGGACGTCACCGTGCAGCGGCAGATCACCCGGCTGCTGTCCGACATCCGGCGGGAGACCTCCGCCGCCGTCCTGTTCATCAGCCACGACGTCGCACTGGTCGGCGAGTTCTGCGACCGCGTCCTCGTGATGTACGCGGGGGCCGTCGTCGAGTCGCTGCCCGCCGACCGGCTCGCCGGCGGCGCCCGGCACCCCTACACCCGGGCCCTGGTCGCGTCGGTACCGGACCTCGCGGCGGACCGCGACCGGCCGCTGCCCACGGTGCAGGGCGCACCGCCCGACCCGCTGGCGCCCGCCCCGGGCTGCCCGTTCGAGCCCCGCTGCCCGCGCCGCCGGGACCACTGCGCCGAACAGGCCCCGCCGCTGGGAGAGCTCGACGCGGACCACCGGGTGGCGTGCTGGAACCCGGCGCCGGTGGAGGTCCTCGCCCCATGACCACCCTTCAGCTCCTCGACCTCACCGTCCGCCACCACGGCCCGTACGGCCCCGTCGCCGCCGTCGACGGGGTCTCGCTGGAGATCCCGGCCGGCACCACGCTCGGGCTCGTGGGCGAGTCCGGCTCCGGGAAGTCGAGCCTGGCCCGCGCGATCGTCGGTCTCACGCCCGTGCACGGCGGCCGGGTCCTGCTCGACGGCCGGGAGGTCCGGGTCCGGACGGTCGGCGACCGGCGCCGGCTCGGCCGACTGGTCCAGATCGTCCTCCAGGACCCGGACACCGCACTGGACCCCAGGATGACCGTCCGCCGGACGCTCCTCGAAGCGGCCACCTCCTTCCACCGGCTCGACCGGCCGGCCCGGGCCGAACGCGTCCCCGCCCTGCTCGAACTCGTCGGCCTGGGAACCGAGTTCGCGGACCGCCTGCCGCACCAGCTGTCCGGCGGCCAGCGCCAGCGGGTCGCCGTCGCCCGTGCCCTGGCCGTCGAGCCCGGCCTGCTGATCGCCGACGAGATCACCTCGGCCCTGGACGTGTCGGTGCAGGCCGCCGTCCTCAACACCATCCGCGACCTCCAGCGGCGGCTCGGCCTGTCCATGCTGTTCATCGGCCACAACCTGCCCGCGGTCTGCCACGTCTCCGACGTGCTGGCGGTCATGCGGGACGGCCGGATCGTCGAAACCGCCCCCACCGAGGCCCTGTTGCGCACGCCGCGGCACCCCTACACTCGGGCGCTGCTCGACGCCGTGCCCCGCCTGCCCTCCGGGAGGTCCTGATGCCCAGTCGCCCAGCGGACGCCGTGGTGGTCGGAGCCGGAGTGATCGGCGCCGCCATCGCCCTCGAACTCGCCCGCACCGGACGGCAGGTGACCGTCGTCGACAAGGCGGGCGCCGCCGGCCACGGCTCCACCAGCGCCTCCAGCGCGATCATCCGGTTCAACTACTCCACCTTCGACGGGGTCGCCACCGCCTGGGAGGCCCAACACCTCTGGACGTCCTGGCCCGAGCACCTCCGGCTCACCGGCCACCGCCCGCTCGCCGCCTTCCACCGCACCGGCGTCGTCCTGCTCGACTCCCCCGCCGCCGACCCGTCCGCCGTCACCGCGCTGTTCGACCGCGCCGGCGTCCCGTACGAACGGTGGGACGCCGGCGCGCTGCGCCGCCACCTGCCCGGGATCGACGCCGGCCGGTACTGGCCGCCGAAACCCGTGGACGACGACGCGTTCTTCGACGCGCCTTCCGGCGAACTCGGCGCACTCTTCACCCCGGACGCCGGGTTCGTCGACGACCCGCAGCTCGCCGCCCAGAACCTCGCGGACGCGGCGGGCGAGCTGGGCGCGCGCTTCCTGTTCCACCACACCGTGGTGGCCGTCGACCGCGCCGCGGGCCGGGTGACGGGCATACGGCTGGCCGACGGCACCCGGATCGCCGCACCGGTCGTGGTCAACGCCGCCGGCCCGTGGTCGGGCGGCCTCAACCGGCTGGCCGGCGTCGGCGACGACTTCACCGTCGGTGTACGGCCGCTGCGCGAGGAGGTGCACCAGGTCACCGCCCCCGGCTTCGGCCCGGTGGTCGCCGACCTCGACCTCGGCACCTACCTCCGAGCGGCCCCCGGCGGCCGGCTCCTGGTCGGCGGCACCGAGCCGGCCTGCGACCCGCCGCAGTGGATCGACGACCCGGACGAAGCCGACCCCCGCCCGACCGCCCGCCGCTTCCGGACCCAGGTCACCCGGGCGGCCCGCCGCTTCCCGGAGATCGGCGTCCCCAACCGGCCCCTCGGGATCGCGGGCGTGTACGACGTCGCCGACGACTGGACCCCGATCTACGACCGCACCGCCCTGGCCGGCTACTACGTCGCCATGGGCACCAGCGGCAACCAGTTCAAGAACGCCCCGCTGGTGGGCCGCTACCTGACCGCCCTGATCGACGCGGTCGAGTCCGGCCACGACCACGACCGCACCCCGGTCCGCCACCGCTGCGACCACACCGGCAACGTCGTCGACCTGGGTGCCTACTCCCGCCTGCGCCCGCTGCGACCCGACTCCGCCCGGACGGTCATGGGCTGACCGCGCCCAGCTCCCGCACCAGGTCCTCGACCACACCGACCACGAACTCGGGCGCCTCGTGCGGGAAGTCATGGCCCGTCCCCTCCGGCGTGTACACCAGCCGGGACGATGTCGACGCCGCCAGGTACCGCGTCCTGCTCCGGAGGTAGAAGCGGCTGATCCGCTCCGCCTCGGCCGCGTCCCGGGCACCGGCCAGCACCGCCTCACCGCCGACGAGGTCCCGCGGTATCACCAGCACCAGCGGCAGGTCGCCGAGGTCACCGTCGTACACCACGGTCTCCCAACCCACTCGCGCCAGCCCGGACGGCGACAGCTCGGCGAAGACCGACGCGGCGGCACAGGCCGGCCCGGTCCTGAGCCCGGGGCCGCGGCGGGCGCCGAACAGCTGCCGCACCGCCGTCCGCAGGAGGCCACGGCGCATCGCCGCCAGCTGCCGGTTGGGCGGCGCGAAGGCGATCACCTCCAGGGGCGTCGGATCCAGCAGCACGAGGCCGGCCACCAGGTCCGGCCGACGCCTGGCCACGTTCGCGACCAGCAGCCCGCCGAAGGAGTGACCGACGAACACGAAGGGAGCCCGCTCCCCCGCCTCCTCCAGCGCCGCCGGAAGCTCCTGCGCCTCGGCCGCCGTCGTCCGCGGGAACGGCCCGACGTCGCTCCAGCCCGTCCCGAGGCGGTCCACCAGCACCGACCGGGCCCTCGCCGCCAGCATCGTGTGCAGCTCCCGGAGGTCCTCACCCGGGGCGTGCCCGCCGGGCACCCAGACCACCGTCGGCCCGCCCCCCGCCTCCCCCTCGGCGAGGACGTGCATCCGGTGACCGCCCACGTCCACCAGCCGCCCCGGCGGCGGATTCCCCCGCGCCCCGCGGGCCACCAGCACCAGGTGCCGCACGGCTCCCGCCGCCAGCAGCACACCGACGGCCATCACCAGGCCACCGAGCGCCACCGCCCAGGCCGCCCCCGTCCCGACCAGCAGGCCCCCGACTGCCACCACCAGCACCGCGACGGGCACTCCCAGCCAGTCCCGGCTCAACAGCGCGAGCAGGGAGTCCGCGACCCGTCCGTCCTGGCGCATCGGTCCTCCGCGAGGGCAGTCGAAAACCGATCCTTGCCAGTATCCTCCCCCGGGCCGTCCAGCACGAGGCCGGCGCCTCCCGCGCCTTCCTCTTCCTCTCAACCGCCCCGACCTGCGCCGACGCATCGAACGCCCAAGCCGGTCGCCCACCGAAGTAGGGGTGGCACAGGGTCACAGCCGTGACCCATCCGCTGCCTTCCCCGGCGCTCAAGGAGTTCCTGGCGACACTCCGTCGGGGCGAAGAACGCTCGGGAGTGGTTACCTCGATCGAGACCTTCGGCGTGTTCGTCGACGTTGACGGAGCCCCCGAACCCTCGGTGGGCTTCATCCCACCACCGGAGGTCTCGTGGAAGTGGATCTCCTCCTGCGGCGAGGCCGTGACGACCGGGCAGCGGGTGACCACGGCGGTCCTCGGAGTCGACGCCGAGAGGCGCGGGCAGGCTGTCCTGTCCCTGATCGCCCTGCGGCCCCTGCGCCCGCGCACCACCGAAGCCGTGCCGTCAACCTCTCCCGCCGGCCTCGGCGGCGAGGCGGCCGAGCATCGCCATCACGATGATCCGCGTCTTCTTGTCGTTCGTCACCGCGCAGTGGGCGTCGACGCCCCGCTCGTCCGGTGCCGCGTCCGGGTCGGTCAGGCCCAACCGGACCAGGTCGACGGCATACTCGTGACACCGGGAGTAGTCCGCCGCGGCGCTCACCGCCTCGACGTGGTCGATGCGGACAGGATCCTCGGCACGCAACCGTGCCGGGGTGGGTGCAGGGCCCAGCGCCTCCCCGATCCACGCCGACACGGCCTCCCGGGAGCAGCCCTGTTCGAGCTTCGAAGCGTTCGCGGCGGTGAGTGCCAGATGGACAAGGAGCAGTCCGAACCACTGGGCGGCCTCGCCGGGAGGAGTGTCCACGCCCGTCGGCGGCATCACGGCCTGGTACAGCGCAGCCACATCATCGTCGCGCGCGGCGGCGGCGACGGCCTTCACGGCGCTGCCGAGGGCAGCCTGGTCGATGGTCACGTCGGTGGTTCTCCTCGTAGTCGGCAGCATCAACGTACCGCTCCCCTGGGGGGATCGGTGCGGGTTGCGCATGGTTCGGCCCCCGAGCTGAAGGCACTCGCGGGCGGGCGCCACGGTCGACCGTGCGCCGCGCCGCGTCGGTGAGTCCGATCCACCGAACCCACCTGTCGGGCCGCGTCCATGTCTCGGGCGGTGCCCGGCACTTGGGTGGAGACCTCCGAAGTCGGCATCGACGTGGTGAAGGAGCTGCTCGCCGGTCCGAGGTAGCGGTGCCCGGCCGAAGGACGACCGGGTCGTCGGGTTGTGCGCCCTGGACCAGTTCTCCTCGCCGCCTTCGTCACCGGTGCCTGCGGGCGGGCGGCCGGAGCGTCCGAGCCGGGGTCCGGCCGTCGGCCCGCCCCGGCGCGGGCGCCACCGCTCGGGAACGCGTCGAAGGGCCGGCGGGGGGCCGGCCCTTCGAGCGGGGGGAGGGCGGTGGTCAGAGGCGGAACGGGTTGGCGTTGCGGGCCGCAAGGAGGTACCAGGCGACCTGCCCCTGGGCGTCCGGCGCGGTGCGGGACAGGCAGTACGCCCCGTTGACGTTGCTCTTGACGTAGTAGGCGGAACCGACGGGCTCGAACCACCATTCCTGGTTGGCCTGGGCGGCCAGGCCTCCCGGGCAGCGGGAGGCCTGGCCCCTCGGCTTCAGGTGCGGGCTTGCGGCGTCAGTTCCGGACGGTGGGCCGCAGGGTGGTGATGGCGCCGTAGTGGCCGTCCGAGGCGCCGCCGACCTCGATCCCTACCGGCGCGGCGGGGGCCCGCTTGAGGCCGACCCGGAAGGTGTACTCGACCGGGTTGCCCTTCATCACGCCCTCCAGCTGGGCCGGCGCCACGCCGAGCCGCCCGTTGCAGTCCTCGGTCACCTCGAAGGACTTCCACTCGTTGCCGACCTTCGCCTCCACCGTGACGTCCTGCCCGGTCAGGCCCTCGCTGGCGGGCAGGGACAGGTACACCGTCGGGCGCAGCCGGCCCGGGCCGTCGGGCGAGGTGACCTTGAAGGTGAACTCGGTGGGGGTCTTGCCGATGACGAGCGGAGAGGGCTTGGAGGCGGAGGCCACTGCCGGGCGGTGGCTGTCGACGACCGAGGTGGTCACGACGCCCTTGGTGAGCACCTGGGAGGTGGACGGCGTCACGGCGTCGGCCTCGACGAGCAGTCGGCCCGGCTGGTTGCCGCGGTCGAGCACCATCCGGTACTCGACGGTGCGGCTCTCGCCCGCGGCCAGGGTGAAGGCCGCGTCGTTGCCGGTGCCGGCGTAGTCCATGCCGCCGCCCTGGCTCAGCGAGGGCATAGCCTTCCAGCCGGAGGCGTCCTTGCGCTCCAGGGTGCCCTGCGCCATGGAGAGCATCCGCTGGCACTGCGCGCCCTCGTACTGCTGGGTCGCGACCACCGGGGCCACGCTGCGGGTGCCCGAGGCGTCGTTGTTCTTCCAGGTGACCGAGAACGAGACCTGGTTGCCGACCTGGATCTTCTGGCCCTGGTGGAGGCCGTTGAAGGTGATCCCGATGCCGCCGGCGGGCTTGGCCGGGGCCTTAGTGGCCGGCTTCACGGCCGACTTGGTGTCGGCCTTGACGTCGGTCTTGGCGACGGCGGGGCCCTGCCCGACCGGGGCCTCGGCGGTGGGCGCGGCGGTGGTGGGCGCGGCTGGGGCGGGGGTGGTCGGGACGGCGCCCGCGCCGGGGGTGGCCGAGGAGCTGGCCGAGGGGGTGGGGGCGGAGGCGGCGACGGACGACCCGCCGTTGGTCGGGCCGCAGGCGGCGACACCGACGGCGGCGACGACGGCCAGCGGGACGATCTTCGCAATGCGGGCGATAACGGACGCGTTCATGTGACAGTCCCCCCAAAGGACATGGTGATGGTGGTTTTGATCGGATGAGCGGGCGCCTACTGTCGCGCCCCGAGGAGCCGGCCCGAGCCCCCCGGCTTCGCCGGCTCGCTCTCCCCGCCTCTCACCCTGATAGACGTCCATCCCGCCGGGGGGTTGCACCCGGGTTCGAAGAAATTTTCCGAGGCCGCAGCGGACGGGTGAGGGGACGTCAATTCCCGCCCTGCTCCAGGAGGAACTCCTGGTAGTGCTGCAGCGGCGCCACACGGGCACCGAGCCCCGCTCCGCGCGCCAGATGTATCTGCCGCCGCGCGCGGAAGGCCGAACGCCGCGCCTGCTTCCGGCCCGCCTGGCGGCGCGTCCGCGGTGCGCCGGGTCTCATCGGTCCACGCCTCCCATCACCGGGTCGATGCTCGCCACCGAGACGATGACGTCCGCGACCTGCCCGCCCTCGCACATCGCCGCCACCGCCTGCAGGTTGGTGAACGACGGATCCCGGAAGTGCACCCGGTACGGCCGCGTGCCGCCGTCGGAGACGACGTGCACGCCCAGCTCGCCCCTGGCGGACTCGACCGCCACGTACGCCTGCCCCGTCGGGACGCGGAAGCCCTCCGTCACCAGCTTGAAGTGGTGGATCAGCGCCTCCATGGACTCGCCCATGATCTTGCGGATGTGGTCGAGGGAGTTGCCCAACCCGTCTGGTCCGACGGCCAGTTGGGCGGGCCAGGCGATCTTCTTGTCGGCCACCATGACCGGGCCGGGAGCCAGCCGGTCGAGGCACTGCTCGACGATCCGCAGCGACTGGCGCATCTCCTCCAGCCGGATCAGGAACCGGCCGTAGGAGTCCGCGGTGTCGGCCACCGCGACCTCGAACTCATAGGTCTCGTAACCGCAGTACGGGTCGCTCTTGCGCAGGTCGTGCGGCAGGCCGGTGGCCCGCAGGATCGGCCCGGTGGCGCCGAGGGCCAGGCAGCCGGGCAGGTCCAGGAAGCCGACGCCGACCAGTCGGGCCCTGAAGGCGGGGTTGTGGGTCGCCAGCTTGTCGTACTCCGGGATCCGCGAGCGCAGCAGCCTGACCGCCTCGCGGATCTGGTCCGGCGCGCCCGGGGGCAGGTCCTGCGCGAGACCGCCCGGCCGGACGTAGCCGTGGTTCATGCGCAGGCCCGTCACCAGCTCGAAGACGTCCAGGACGACCTCGCGGTCCCGGAATCCGTAGACCATCAGCGTGGTGGAGCCGATCTCCATCCCGCCGGCGGCCAGTGCCACCAGGTGCGAGGAGATCCGGTTGAGCTCCATCATCATCACCCGGATGACGCCGGCCCGGTCCGGGACCTGCTCGGTGATCCCGAGCAGCTTCTCCACCGCCAGGCAGTAGGCCGTCTCGTTGAACAGCGGGGTCAGGTAGTCCATCCGGGTCACGAAGGTGGTGCCCTGCACCCAGTTGCGGAACTCCATGTTCTTCTCGATGCCGGTGTGGAGGTAGCCGATGCCGCAGCGCGCCTCCTTCACCGTCTCGCCGTCGATCTCCAGGACCAGGCGCAGCACGCCGTGCGTGGACGGGTGCTGCGGACCCATGTTGACGATGATCCGCTCGTCGTCCGCCCGTCGCTGCGCAGCGGCGACCTCCTCCCAGTCGCCACCGGTGACGGTGTAGACGCGGCCCTCGGTCGTGTCCCGCGCTTCTGCCGACTCGTGCTCGATGCCGCTCATCAGCCGTACGACCTCCGCTCGGGTCCGTTGGTCACGGTCTGTGCGCCTGTGTCGCGACGCACGATCGGGCGCGCCGGGCCTCGGTCTCGGCAGGCCGGCCTCGCGCCGGCCACACGGGCCCGACTCGGGGCGCGGACTGCTCACGTCCAGGATCTCGCACATCTGCCGTGAACACCCGGCCGGACCGGCAGTGCACCGGCCACGGCCACGGCCATACTGCGGAACGGTCACGGGTTCCGGGCCAGACGGACCGCCTGCATGATCGGCACGCGCCGAAGGTCCGGCGGGACCGCGCAGCCGGAGCGCAGCGGCCTGCCGGGAGGAGAGGGGCGGGGCACATGACTGGCTGCCACAGGATCGGCGATCACGTCCCAGGGCGGGCCGTAGCGGGCGCCTGCGTGCCGGTTACGGTTCCCCGCCTCGTCCCTCCGGTCGGGGCGGGCGTTGGCGTCGGCCGCGTACCGGCGGTTCAGGGCTGCTTGGGCAGTGCAGGGCTGCCGTACTCCTCGAGCGCGTCGATCACCGTCCGTAGGTCCAGTCGGGTGTCCGTGCTGCCGGGACCGGTCGCTCTGGCGGACGAGAACCGGCCGTCCGGGGAGAACTCCACCCGCAGCGTCCAGTCGAGCAGTGAGAACCGCATCGCCCCGTCCTGCTCGCGCGTGACCTGCCAGCCATAGAGATGGGCTGTCGCGCCGAGGTAGTGGGCGTCGTGGCTCACCGGTGGAGGCTCGGATTCCGTCATGGCCCGATGCTCGCGTGACCGGTGCCTCAGCGCCAGTTGCCATGCCGCCCCGGCCGTGGACCCGGTGGGCCGGAGCCCGGGCCCGTACCCGGCCCGGTTCCCGCGCCTGGTGGCCCCGACCCGGTACCGCCGGCTCCTCCGCAGCCCGAGCCCGATCCGCAGCCGCCCCCTGCGCCCGCGCCGGAACCGGGCCCTCACCCTGGCCCGATGCCGGGACCCGTACCGGCACCCGAGCCGGTCACCTGACCGGCGCGACGGACAGGGAGACGCAGGGTTCGCCGGAGGTCGGACGAGCCCGCTTTCCTGGTGCAGATCCACGATGCCCAGCACGATGCGCTTCGACTTCCGGTCTGCGGTGGATGGCGTCCTCAAGTCCTGGACAGGGCCCGAGGCCCCCTCCGACGACCCGCATGCCAGGCTCCTGGAGATGCCGGCCGAGGACCATGCGATGGATCACGCGGATTTCGAGGGCGCCATCGCCGGAGGTGAGTGCGGCGCGGGCACCGTCATCCTCTGGGACGAGGGCACCCACCGCCGCCTGGCGACGGACCGCGCCACGGCCGGGCGATTCCGTTCGGTCGGACACTCGGCGGCGGTCGGTTCTCCATCGAGGTGGCGGACAACCCCGACGAGATGGGGCACCATGTCCTGCCAGAGGCCGAGGAGTCACTGGTCCGCAGTGCCGTGCCTCGGTGTCCGTGCCGCGGACCTGGATAAGGATGCCCGCGGAACCGGAGGAGGTCGAACCCTGGCCGGCCCGGGGACGGGCGGTGGCCTGGGAGGAGACCGGACATCTGACGGCCGTCGACCTGACGGCCACACACCCGGCCGCACCCAACCGCTTGGACGCCGCGCTGGCGCGAGAGGTCGTGTCCCTCGGCTTCTCCTCTCCGTGGGGCCCGGCGCGGGC
Organism: Kitasatospora sp. NPDC001132; assembly: GCF_053598415.1. Taxonomy (NCBI): domain Bacteria; kingdom Bacillati; phylum Actinomycetota; class Actinomycetes; order Kitasatosporales; family Streptomycetaceae; genus Kitasatospora; species Kitasatospora sp. NPDC001132. The sequence goes on from NZ_JBSFKF010000018.1 coordinate 143,110, forward strand.
TGGGGAGTTGACGGCGGACCTGAGCCGGTTGAGGGACTTCTTCGCCGCTGCCGCGGCTGCGGGCGACGCGGTGGTCGAGTTCGAGTCGGCGTGACCACCGCGATACCGCGAGGCGGCCGGGATCCGCGAGTTCCCGGCCCTCCCGTCCCTCTGGACCGGCGCCCGCTCCCGATGCGGCCGACGGCCGACCCGATCGGGGACCGGACCGCGCGCCGCTGTCGCCCGACACGGCCCTGTGGACGGGCTGACGCCGGACGAGGCCGTCGAGCTGATCGGTGACCAGCTCGTCCGGGACGGGCCCGGCAGTCTCGCTCCGGACTGCTCCGACCGCAGGGAGCGGGCCGTCGCGATGACCGTCGAGGCGAGCCTGCGGCGACTGGACGGCCCGAGTCGGCAGTGCTTCCCGCAGCTTGGCATCCTCCCCGAGGACGTCGCCGTCCCCGCCGAGGTCCTCGGCCTGCTGTGGGCGACGGGCGGCCTCGATCCCACCGGCAGTGGACGCCTGATCCGCGGTGGACGCCCGATCAGGAGACTCCCCCGGACCGCACGGTTCCCGGCGACCCGGTCAGGGCCATGCTCCTTGCCCGGGGCTCTCGGCGGACGGCGAGGGATCACCACGCGCGTGCGCCGCGGGTCGGCGCGGCACCCCATGACCCGGTGACGGTTCTGTGAATTTCCGACATATATACTCTTTTCATATTACGGCCGTTCAGGTGGCTCTGTCGGCCTCCTGACGGTTACCTCAAACCCTCGGAGGCCCTCCCGTGTCCTACCCCTTCCCGCGCCGCGAACCAACGAGAGGCGCTCGTCCCGGCGGCGGTCGGCCCGCTCTGCGCACCGCTGTCGGTGTGCTGACCGCCGCCGTCCTTTCGCTGTCGCCGGTCATACCGGCCACCACCGCCGGGGCGGCGGGCTCGGGCGGGCAGGCCGTACGGGGTTCCGGGCAGGAGCGGCCGATCGGGCCGAAGCCGGTGGTGGACCTGCTGGCGCACGGCAATCTGACGATGGCGTCGAACTCGGTGGTGTCCTGCGACCCGGAGGACTCCGCCTGTGACGACAACGCCTACAACAACAACCGGGTGAACTGGGTCAAGACCGACCCCGGCGCCCCCGGCAACACGGCCTCCTCGGCCAAGCTGAACATTCCGGCCGGCGCCCGGGTCCTGAACGCCCGCCTGTACTGGCAGCTGAACCCGGTCGGCACCTCGCTCACCTCGACCTCCGGGGACGCGTCCAAGGCGGACCAGGTGTCCGTGAAGGTCCCCGGCGCCACCGGTTACCAGCGCCTGACGGCCGACACCTACGACTGGTTCGACCAGAAGGTCGGCGGCACGCCCCCGGCGCCGCTGACCGCCCACGCGGGCGTCAAGGACGTCACGGAGCTGGTGCGCTCGGCCGGCTCCGGCGAGTACACCGTGGCCGACATCCAGGCCTGCCAGGGCCGTTCCTCCGCCGGCGACTTCGGCGGCCAGAACGTCGGCTGCTGGGGCGGCTGGTCCCTGGTCGTCGCTTACGAGGACCCGAAGGAGCCGCTGCGCTACCTCCAGGTCTGGGACGGGTACCAGCTCATCCGCCCGCCCGTGCCCAGCATCACCATGACCCTCGACGGCATCCGCACCCCGGCCGGCCGAGCGCCGGCGGCGACCATGGGCGTCATCGTCGGCGACGGCGACGCGCCGATCGCCGGGGACTCGCTGGAGGTGGGCCCCGACGCCGGCAAGCTGACCGCCCTGCCCATGCCCACCTCCGGCGGCCCGGCCACCGACAACGCCTTCACCAGCCGCATCGACCGCGTCACGGCCGACGGCACCGGCAGCAACATCACCGACCGCACCCCGAACCCGGTCGACAACGTCGGCTACGACGCACGGATGATCGACGTCACCGGCAAGCTGCCCGCCGGCAGTACCAAGGCCGTCCTGCGCGTCACCGGCCAGGGCGACGCGCTGGAGCCCCAGGCGATCTGGCTGGCCGTCGAGGCGCGTGAGCCCGACCTCCAGCTCACCAAGGCCAACAAGCCGGCCGGCGACACCAGCGGCCAGGCCCCCGGACTCGTCCAGCCCGGCGCCGAGATCACCTACACCTTCACCCTCGCCAACCGGCACCAGGACGGCACCAGCGCCGACCTGGACACCGCCACCGGCGTCACCCTCACCGACCGCCTGCCCGACGGGACCAGCTACGTCGAGGGCTCCGGCCCCGGCTGCACCGCCTCCGGACAGACCGTCACCTGCCCGACCGCCGACCTCGCCCCCAGCGCCGAGACCACCGTCTCCTTCCGGGCCCGCGTCGACGCCTCCCTGCCCCCTGGCACCAAGCTCGACGACACCGCCTCCCTCGCCTACCGCGGCGCCCAGACCGGCCGCGACCAGCAGCGCACCAGCAACACCGTCCGCAACACCGTGGCCGAGAACGCCGGCTACCGCCTCACCAAGACCGCGGACAAGACCGACGCGAACCCCGGCGACACCGTCCACTACCGCGTCGACATCACCAACACCGGCAACACGCCGCTCAGCGCACTGACCGTCAGCGACGACCTCACCGCCGTCCTCGACGACGCCGCCTACAACGACGACGCCACCGCCACCACCGGCACGACCACCTACGCCCAGCCCGTCCTCGGCTGGAAGGGTGACCTGGCCGCCGGTGCCACCGCCAAGCTGACGTACAGCGTCACGCTCCACAACCCGGCCGCCGGGGACCACACCCTGCGCAACACCGTCACGGCGGACCGGCCCGGCGGCAACTGCCCGCCCGCGGCGACCGCCGGCGAGTGCACCGCGACCGTCACGGTCCACACCTCGACCCCGGCACCCACCGGCTCGCCCACGCAGAGCCCCGGTGCGAGCACCGGCCCGAGCACCGGCCCGAGCGGTGACCACAGCCCGGCGCCCACCGGCCGGCCCAGCCAGCCGTCCTCGGGCGGCGGCATCCTGGCCAGCACCGGCAGCCAGGTCGCCCTCACCACCGGCATCGCCGCGCTCGTCATCGGCGGCGGACTGATCCTGCTGGCGGCTTCCCGCCGCAAGCGCCACCGCCACTGAGCCGGACACCGAACGGCGGCAGGGCGGTCACCACCTGGTGGTGACCGCCCTGCCGCCGTTGTGCCGCCGGGGGCCGGCCGGGGCGCAGTCGCCCCCGGCCGGCTCCCGCACCGCCTCCGCCGTCGCGGGCGGCCTGACGTTCCTTTCCCGTCACCATTGCGGGGCACCCCGGGCGTATCAGCTGGTACACGAACACTGCCCCTCTCGGCATGGTGCGTTCACGCTCGGTCTGTTGTGCTGTCCGGGTAGTGACATCGGATACCGGAGTGTGCCCATGCCCGTACACGACCACGGCCGTGAGACCGGCCGGCGCAAACCCGCTCAGCGGCCTGCCGCGCGCTCCTCCTCGGTGCCCGCCCCGGGACTGACCCCCGATCAGGGACTCCTCGGCCTGCAGGCTTCGGCCGGCAACGCCGCCGTCGTCCAGATGATGCGCCGGGCCGGCCTCCTCGATGGCAGGCGGCGGCCCGGGCACAGCGCCGGCCTCGAGGACCGGCAAGCCGCGCACAACGTGCCCGCGGTGCAGCGCTCCTCCGTCCATGCCGTCCTGCGCACCGCTGGACGGCCCCTCGACGAGGCCACCCGCACCGACATGGAGAACCGCTTCGGCACCGACTTCACCGATGTCCGCGTCCATGACGACGGTGCCGCCAGGGCCTCCACCGCCGAGATCGGGGCTCACGCCTACACCAGCGGCAGTCACATCGTCCTCGGCGACGGCGGCGGCGACCGGCACACCCTCGCCCACGAGCTCACCCACGTCATCCAACAGCGCCAAGGCTCCGTCGCCGGCACCGACAACGGAGCGGGCCTGCGGGTCTCCGACCCCTCCGACCGCTTCGAACGCGAAGCGGAGGCCAACGCGATCCGGGTCATGCGCGCGACCGCCCGGGTCATGCGGGCGCCCGCCGGCGAGACCGCTGTCCAGCGGGCACCGCGCGCGGTGCCGCACGCGGGAGCGGGACCGGTCCAGCGGATGGGCAAGAAGAACAGCGGTCATTGGTCCTCGAAAGGAGATGCCACAAAAGGAAAGGCCGTGGACGGCCCCAAGCAGGGCGACCACCTCTTCAACGCCCTCGGGGACGCGATGATCAGCCTCATCCCGAAGCTCAGAGAACAGAACGAGAGCCTGCTGTACGAGAGTCCGGACGCGCAGCAGGCTGTCAACGGCCTGATCGACGAGCTGCAGACGCTCGCGGAGCAGGCGAAGCGGCTGCGTGCGAACGAGGAGTACGAATCGGCGCAGGCCGTGGTGGGGGGTGGTGCCGGCCGAGCCGGTGACGCGAACTCCCAGGTCTACGGAAAGTTCGTCGAGGGCATGCGGCACGCGGCTGACATCCTGCACTACGGCGTCGCCTGGGAGGAAGATCCGCTGGTGCTGTCCGTGACCGCCGTGACGACCGCCGGCGACCTCGAGGCGAAGATCTTCGACCAGGACGCCTACCGGAGGAAGGTGCAGGAGAACGGGATGAGGGGGAAGAAGAAGCAGGACTCGCTCAACGACTGGGTCCGAGCGACGAAGGCTCACATGTTGGCACTCTTCCAGAAGTACCTGCAGGTCATGAACAGGATCCGCGAGGAATCCAGGTAGCCGCTGATCGTCGGATAGCTCCCCTCGCCCCGCACCGCGGTCCTCACGGCGCGGGGCGAGCGGCGCTCGGCTGCCCGACGGGTGGTCAGTGCTCCCCGACGGCGGTCAGTGCGCAGGGGCGGGCGGCAGGTGGAAGCCGACCTCGGCACCGCCGCCGGGGGCGGCGGTCGCGAAGACGGTGCCGTGGTCGGCGGCGACGAGGTCGTGGACGATGGCCAGCCCCAGCCCCGAGCCCGGGGTGGCCTGGGTGCCGGCGGCGCGGAAGAAGCGCTCGAAGACGGCCTGCCGGTCGCCGGGGGCGATGCCGGGCCCGTGGTCGCGCACGGACAGCCGGGTGCCGGTGACCCGGATCTCCACCGGGGTGCCGTCCGGGCTGAACTTGACGGCGTTGCCCACCAGGCGCCGGCACGGCATCCCCCTGCCGGCTGTGTCGTGCCCGCTGTCCGATGACTGTCCTGAAAGCGGTGGCCCACCGCCGTTTCCGTGGGTCGGCGCGGATTCGGACAGGAGGTCGATATATGCGGTCCGAACTGGTTCGGGCGGGAATCTTCGGCCCGTTTCTGCGTGATTCCGTAACCGGCCGGATATCGGCCAATGTCCACCGGCCGGGTTTTCCTGTTCGGCGCCGAGCGCAGGATGGTGAGCGCGTGCCGGCGGCGTGCCGGTCGAACCGAGGGAGCTGGTGCGGTGGCGACGGGCGCGGCCGAGATGGCGTGGCAGGTGGTGGCGCCGAGCGATCCGGCCCGGGCCTGGCATCGGCGTGTGCAGTGGTCGCCGCTCCACGCCGTCGGCGGATGTGTCGCCTTCGGTCTCGCTGCGATCGTGAGGTGACGACACCGGTGGCCATGGTGAACTTCCGCTCCTTGGTGCCACCGGAGGCGTGGCGCGATCTGGTGGAACGCGGACGGAGACGGACCTTCCCGCGGGGGACGCTACTGCTCCGTCAGGGCGAGTCTCCGGACTCGGTGATCGCCCTGGTCGAGGGCCAGGTACGGGTGACGCAACTCAACGAGTGCGGCGATGAGTTGGTCCTGATGCTCCGCGGGCCGGGCGAAGTACTGGGGGAGATGGGAGCCCTCGTCGGGCGCCCACGGTCGGCGAATGTGACAGCGGCGCAGCGCTGTGTGGGCATGGTGCTGCCGACCCACGCGTTCCGCCACTACGTCGATCGGCACAAACTCCAGGCGGTGATCTACCAGTTGACCGTCGAGCGACTGAACAGCCATGAGCGGCTGCGGGTCGCACTGCTGCACACCAGCCCGGTGGCCCGGATCGCGAGCGTGGTGAGCCTGCTGGCCGAGGAACTGGGCAGACCGGAGGGCGACACGGTGGTAGTGGGCCTGGGAATGGCGCGGGCCGAGCTGGCTGCCATGGCCTCGATGAAGCGGTCCTCGGCCGCAGTGGCGCTCGGCTGTCTCCAGGCGGCTGGAGTCCTCTCACTGGCGCGGCGGCATCTGATCGTCACCGACCCCGGGCAGCTGGCGGCCGCAGCCCGCGGAGAGGCGTACGGGCGAGCTCCCGGCGCGATGTGACCTGTCACACATCCGTAGCGTCCAGCGCTGGACATTCTCACCCGGCCGGCCCCGGGAAGGTGGCTGCTGCCGCGAAACGCGGTGCCAGACACGACGAGAGGAACACTTCGTGTTGCCGTCTTGGGAGCCGCTGTGGCCCTACCGGGCCGTACTCGCGGTCGACGCACGGAACTTCGGCACGCTGACCAGCCGGGACATGCAGCGTGTCAACGCGGACATCCCGCAGTTGCTCGCGAAGGCGCTGAGTACCAGCAACGTGAGTGCGCACTGGGAGCGCAGGGTCTTCGGTCAGCACACGGGCGACGGCTACGTCGCCGGTGTGGAGCCGGAGGCCCTTCCCGCCCTGGTCGCGTGCTTCCCGGGCGCCCTGCGCGACGAGCTGGCGCACCGTCAGGAGGAGCGCCCCCACGGGACGCCACTGCAGCTGCGGGTCAGCATCCATGTCGGCCCGCTTCCCGTGAGCGGCCTCGGTGTGCCGATGGTTCAGACCCACCGGTTGCTGGACGACCAGGCGTTGCGGGACCTGCTGGCACGCGCCAATCCGGCGATCACCAACACCGCGGTGATCATCTCGCAGCGGGTCCACGAAGACGTCTTCGAGAGCGGCTGCATCGGCGGCGACGCCCTGACCGGGCAGTTCGTCCCGCACCTGGTGCGGGTGAAGACCTTTCAGCGCCCCGCATGGCTGCACATCCCGGGCTTCGACTGGGGGCTCGCCGACCCCGCGATCTTCGAGCAGGGCAACGGACCCGGCCCGGCGGCGTCGGCCGACGGAGCGGGAGACCGACCGCCGCAGTCGGCGTCCCCCCGTTCGACCGGGGCCTCGTTCACGCAACACGGGCAGAAGAACGTCCAGGTCGAGCACCTTGGAAGGCTGGAGATCAAGTGAACAACTTCGGAGCCGGGGCGCCTCAAGAACCCGAACCGCAGGATGTGCCATCCGCTCGGCCCACGGAACCGATCGGCCCGGGTCGAGAGACCGGTGCCGCGGGGCCGCTGCCGTCGCAGACCGGCCAGAACTCCCCCGTCCTGACCCAGTTCGGTGACCGGAACGTCCAGGCGTACATGCTGTTCCTGCAGGGCGACTTCGTGAACCGGGTGCAGGTGCCGCCGACGGACGCCGAGTTCCTCGCCTCGGCCAACGGGCGGTTCGTGCTGCCGCGGAACCCGGCGCAGTGGAATGCCGCCCGTGACACCTGCCGGACCTTCGGGGTGGTCGTGCTGAACGCCCCGCCGGGAACCGGCAGGCGGACGCAGGCGCTTCGGCTGCTTCGCGACCTTGCCGTGCGCCAGATCGACGACCTGATCCCCGAGTGGTCCAACGTGTCCACCGGACCGCTGCCGGACGACCAGGACTGCGGTTTCGTCCTCGACCTCTCCAACCTTCCCGAGCCGCCCGCCGACCGGTTCGCGGCCGACCTGGTCACCTACGGCAAGAAGCTCCGTGCCAAGGGGTCGTACCTGGTGGTGCTGGCTACGCCGGATGACTGGAACAGTCACCTGGCCGACCGGACCGTCGAGCTCACGGCCTGGCCTGAGGCGCCCGACGCTCGGGCCCTGGTGGAGGCAGAACTGCGGGCCGGACCGGTGGCCGACCGCATCGACTGGTTGAACGAGCCGGCACTGGACAGGATCTGGTCGGGGAATCCGGGCGCCCGTGAAGCCCACCGGCTGGCCGGCGTCATCTCCCGAGCCGAGAAGCGTGACGGACTCGCCCTGCTGGTGGATGAGTTCATGAACTGGCCGACTGCTGTGGAGAAGCTGCTGCAGCGGGGTGCGGCAGCAGCGCAGGAAACGGTTCTGGCGATCCGCGCGACGGTGTGGGCGGGCGCACTGCTCGACGGCGGACAGCGCAGTTCGGTGATTCGGGCCAGCGACGAGTTGCAGAAGGAACTCGCCTTGGAGCGTTCGCCCGCCCAGGTGCTGGCCGACGCCACCAGCGCGAGCAGGCTCAAGGCGGCCGGCATCGAGTCCAACGGAGAACGCGTCCACCACGACCCGAGCAAGCCCGGCCTGGCGATGGCGGTCCTGCGCAGCCTCTGGACCGAGTTCCCCACACAGCGGGGCCTGATCCGGCGCTGGGCCGTCGGCGTCATCAGCAATCGGAGCATTCCCGAGGCCGACGCCCGTCTCGCCGCCGAGGCGCTGCACAACCTGGCGGTGGACCGGCGCGACCGGTCCATCCTCGATGAGCTGGCGGACGTCCAGTCCAGCCGTCGCTCCCTCGCCGCGGAGACGCTGACGAAGGCAGCCGGCGACCCCGAACTCGGCCGCTACGTCCGCGACAGGCTGCTGCAGTGGGTCAGCAGTAGCAGAACGGCCGAGCACAAGGTCGACCTGGTGGTCGAGATCTGCGGTGGAAAGTGGGGCGAGGAGAACCCGGGGCCGGCCCTCACCCGACTCGGCAAGGCCGCGGGCCGCAAGGAGCTCGGATCGGATGGCGTGCGCCGGGCTTTCCGGCAGTTGGCCGGCAAACGACCGGACGAGGTGCGCAAGGCGGTCGATCAGTGGCTCGCCGCCCCCCGGGTGTGGGCGGACCCGAAACTGAAGCGCCAAGTGCTCGGCGTCTTCCTCGCCGTCATCGGCAGCGATGAGGGGACCGACCTCGTCCTGGCCGGCGCTGCCGAACCGGCCGCCCGGGAGCAGATCGTCCAGGCCTGGCAGGGCCTGCTGAGCATCGAGGGCGGCAAGGAGGCCGGGGTGGCCCAGATGCAGCGTTGGCGGGCCCGGTTCGACCAAGAGGACGCCGCCCAGCGGGACACGGTGCAGAACGTGCTCGCCGAAGTCCTCGGCGCGAGCGAATTCCAGCGGTTCTTCGACATGGTGATGGTGGACGACAGCGGAAGCGTCATCCCGTTCTGGCGCGAGACCCTGCGGCGCACGCACGTGCCGCCCGAGCCGCCGCGAGAGACCACCGCACCGTGAGGACCGGTGGGCCCGGCTTTCGGTGGTGGAGAAGACGGGGGCGGGTGAAGGGCCGGTGGCCGACGAAGATTCCAGGAATCGGCTTCCGAGTGCGCGGAGCCGTGAGCTTCCGCCCACCGCCCGGAGCCCGGGGTGACCGTGCGGCCGCCGAGGCGGCCGCACGGCTCGCCTTGGAGCGCACGGGGCGGGCGATCGCGGGAGATCACGCGCCGGACGAGCTGGAGATCGTCCGGCAGCGGCTCGCCCAGGAGACCCGGTCATGGCGCGACGTCGGGGACGGCTCGGAGGCCCGCTGGCGGGCACGGCTCACGCTGACATTGAGCCAGGAGGACGAGGCCAGGTCCCAGGATTACCTCGATGCCCTCCGCGACGCTCGACGGACAGCACAACAGGAGCAGGTCAGACAGGACTGGATCCGGGACGTGGTACTCGCCGCGCCGGACAGCGCACGCGTCTGGTGGCTGCTCAACCACACCGAAATCGCTCCGCATCCGGGGTGGAAGGAATTCCGGGAGCACATCCTGCCGCTCGTCGGCGCCGCCGACGACGCGCAGGCCAAGGCGGAACGCTTCGCGCACGGGGTGGCCCACCTGTGGGACAAGCTGGAGAACGACCCTGGTAGGCACGCCCGGTTCGCCGCCACCGTGCAGGACGTCTTCGACCGGATGGGGTGGGCAGACACCAGGACTTGGTGGGAGCCGTCCGAACCGGACACGAAGACTGGTGCCGGTCACGAGGCGCGGCCGCGGGCCGGCGGGTCGGGAGCGGCGAGATGAGGCTGTCCGTGTGGCGCTGGGTCCTGGCTCCGGTGACCAGTCTCCTGGCGCTGCGAATCCGGGCAGCGGGTTCGACCCGCATGCCCTTCGACGCGGCCTGGCAGTACGCCCGGTTGATGCTGCGCCCCGACGACATGGTCTATCGGGGGCGGGGACGACAGCGGCCGCCTCGCAGCGACGACCCCGGCTAGGGAACTTCTGGTGACGTCGTTCTTGCGCGGGAACGGGCTCCACCGGGCGGTCCGCACCCGCGCACCGCCCGGTGGAGTCCGGCCGCTACCGCGTCAGCAGCTCCTCCAGGACGTCGGCCCCCTTTGACGCGCCGCCCGCCCCGCGCACGATCCGGCTCAGGGCCGCCGCCCGGGGGCGGCAGGACCGGACGTCCTGGACGGCGTCGCGCAGGCCCTGCACGGTCGGCTCGGCGAGCGTCCTGCCGACCCGCAGCTCCTCCGCCCGCCGGGCGACCGCCCGCTGTTCCGGGATCTGCGGCACCGCCACGAAGGGCACCCCGTGGTAGAGGGACTCCATCGCCGAGTTCATCCCGGCGTGGCTCAGGAACACCTCGGTGTGTCGCAGCAGCGCCACCTGCGGCACGTGCGCGTGCACTTCGACGTTCGCCGGGATCGGGCCCAGCGACTCCTGGTCCAGCCCACCCACCGCAATGACGACCTGCCAGTCGCTGTCCCCGAACGCCTCGATGCAGGTCCGGTAGAACTCGGGCCGGTCGTTGAAGACGGTTCCCAGCGATATCAGCAGCACCGGGGCCTGCGACCGGGGGCTCCACTCCTCGGTGGTCTGCCGGCTGCTCAGCGACGGCCCGACGAAGTGGAAGCGCTCGTCGAAGGTGTCCCCCGCCATCTGGAACTCGCGGGGGATGAACACCAGGCTCGTCGGGGCCACGTGGCCGAACATCAGGTTCGGGTCCCCGAGGAAGGCGTGACCCTGCGCGAACTTCCCCATGTCCTGGATCGCGGCCACCAGCCGGGGGTCGGTGTGGTCGAAGTCGGCCGGCAGGTACACCTGCGCCGCCGAGAAGGACTCGTTCTCCGCGAAGGTCGGCACCAGGGAGATCTCCGGCACGTCGAGCAGGTTCGCCAGCATCCTCCCGGTGAAGGTCACCGAGTCGTAGCACACCGCGTCCGGCGGGTCGGCCGTGAAGTGCTCGGCCAGGACGGGGAAGGAGGCACGCGCGTCGTCGAGGTAGTGCTCCATCGTCACGGCGAGCTGTTCCGCCGTGAACTCGCCCCTCGCCGCCATGTCGGGCGGCAGCTGCGAGGGCAGGGTCACCGGCGACGCCCCGGCGGCGACGGCGGCGTCCATGGTGGCCGGTCCCGTGGCGTAGCTGACCCGGTGACCGCGCCGCACCAGCTCTTCGACCAGCGGCAGGGTCGGGTTCACATGCCCGGACGCGGGCGCGCTCACGAAGGCGACATGGGCCATCAGCTCTCCTCCAGGATGACCGGAAGGGTCTTGTGCCCGTTGGTGAAGAAGGAACCCAGCGGCTCGAGTTCGGACGACGGGACGGCCAGCCGCAGCCGGGGGAACCGGGAGAACAGCGCGGACAGCGCCGTCGTCGCCTCCAGCTTCGCCAGGGGGCTGCCGAGGCAGAAGTGCACGCCGTGCCCGAAGGTGAGGTGGTCGGCCCGCGACGGCCGGGTGACGGAGAAGTCCTCCGCGTCGGCCCCGTGCCGCGCCGGGTCGCGGCCGGCCGCGCCGTAGGACAGCAGGATCGCCTCGCCCTTGCGGATCTGCACGCCGTCCGCGGAGATGTCCTCCACGGCGTACCGCAGCGGCAGGTTCGGCACCGGCGCCTGCCAGCGCAGGGTCTCGTCCACCACGTCCTCCCAGGTGCTGGTCCCGGACCGGACCAGGGCGAGCTGGGACGGGTGCGTGGCCAGCGCGTGGATGGCGTGGTCGAGCAGGTTGACCGTCGTCTCGAAGCCGGCGGAGATGGTCAGCAGCAGGGTGTCCAGCAGTTCCCGCTCGGACAGTCGTGTGCCGTCCGCCTCCTGCGCGGCGATCAGGTCGCTGGTCATGTCGTCGCCGGGGTCGCGCCGTTTGGCGGCCACGAGGTCCTTGAGCAGCATGTACAGCTCGCCGGAGGCGGCCTGCACGCCCGCCGGGTCCGCGTCGAGGCTGAACACCGCGTCCACCAGCCGCCGCAGGTCCGCGCCCGTCTGCGCGGTCACCCCGAACAGTCCGGTGATGACCTGGATCGGCAGCGGGAACGCGAACCGTGCGCGCAGGTCGACCGTCTGCCCCGGCGGCACCGCGGCCAGGTCGGCGATCAGGCCGGCCGTGATCTCCTCGACGCGCGGCCGCATCGCTTCGATGCGGCGCTGGGTGAACGCCTTGGCCACCAGGCTGCGCAGCCTGGTGTGATCGGACCCGTAGGCGGTGAACATGTTCTGCATCGCGACCCACATGATCAGCGGCCAGTCCGGCGGGATGTCGCCGTCGCGCCACAGCGGCCAGTGCTTGTTCGCGTCCTTGGAGACTTTCGGGTCGAGCAGCAGCTTCTTCGTCAGGTCGTGCCCGGTGACGGCCCAGGCCGACACGCCACCGGGCAGTTCGACGGGCGTGGCCGGGCCGCGCTCGCGCAACGCGGCGGCCTCGCCGAAGATGTCGCCGCCCGAGGGGTCGATGACGTACGTGTCGGCGGACGGGGCCTGCGCGCGCACCGGTTCGGTGAAGACGGTGGTCGTACGGGGCTTGGGGGGCTCGGTGACCTCCAGCAGGGTCGCGGTGAACCGCGAGCCCATGCCGAGGCCGATCGACATGATGGTGTCGCCGGGCTTGAGGGTCTCGTCGTGCAGCAGGTGGTCCATGCCGAGCAGTTGGTCGCACGGCCCGACGTGGCCGAGCTCGCGCAGCATCGGCCAGGTGGTGCGGCTCAGGTCGATGCCGAGCGGCTCCAGCACGACGACCTCCAGTTGGGCCAGGCCCAGACCGGTGACGACGAACCTGGTGATGTCGGCGATGCTGACGCCGGCCTCCTTGGCGGCCTGTTCGACCGCGGTGACCAGTGCCCCGCTCATGAGCGTCAGGTACGGAGCCAGGCCGGTGACCTCGATCGGCGTACGGTTGCGGTGGCCCTTGGGGTCCGGGATCGTCGGGGTGGCGAGGACCTCCATCTGGGTCGCGGAGCTGTTGGCGGTCGCGACCAGGCGCGCCCGGCCGCCCTCGCGGTTGAGCACGGCCGCGACCGCACCGTCGGCCAGGAAGATCCCGACGGTGGGCTGCCAGCGTTCCCACCGCGGCGGCAGGAACCGGGCGGTGGCCGTGACCAGGGTCGCGGTCGCGGCCGGGTCGGCCACCAGGTGCGCGGCGGCGGACTGCAGCGCGGCCGAGCCGCCGTTGCTGGTCGCCTCGACCTCGTAGACGAGGGCGTGGCCGAGGCCGAGGACGCGCTGCAGGTGGCAGGAGGACGCCATGTGGTCCTGGTGGTCCATCTGCGCGTAGGCGGCCATGGAGATGTCGGCGCCGCTGAGGCCGGACTCGCGCAGGGCTCCGATCGCCGCGTGCACGGCCATCGCGTGCTCGGTGACGTCGTCGGAGCTGGTGAACGACACGAAGTCCGACAGCGCGAGCAGCCGCCGCATGGTCTCGGTGTCCGGCACTGCCTGCGTCGCGGGCGTGCGGGGCGGCAGGTACCGCCCCGTTCCGCCGATGTAGACGTTGTCCCAGATCATGCTTGGTCCTTTCCCCTGAGTTCGGACAACCCGGCCCCGTACCCGTCGAAGTCGAGGAGCCATGTACTGATGGCCAGCGCCGTGGCCGCGGAGTTCTCCTCCAGTGCGGTGAAGTGGTCGCCTGGGACGGTGAGCACCTCCTGGACGGTGGTGGACAGCCGGGGCCACGAGCGCTCCCCGGTGCCCACCAGCAGCACCGGCGCGGTGACGGGCTCCGGGGCGCCGGCCAGATCGAGGTAGCGGCCCATGGCCACCAGCCGGTCGTCGTCGACCGGGTGGACCTGGTGGCCGGCGTCGAGCATGCCGGTGAGCACACCCGGCAGGTCGTCGGGGTAGCCGTCGATGAGCACCACGGCGCTCGGCCGGGCCCCCCGCCGTTCCAGTTCCCTGGCGGTCGCCAGCGCCAGCCACGCGCCCACCGAACGGCCGACCAGCACCGGCGCGGCGACGGCCGACGCGGCCTCGGCGAGTGCCTGGACCAGGACGTCGGCGTCCGCGGGCAACGGGTCGCCGGCGAAGCCCGGCAGGGTGACCGCCATGACGTCGCGGGCGGCCTCCAGCGCCGCGGCGAACCGCCCGTACTCCTCGATGCCGCCGGACGCCAGCGCGGACGGCAGGCAGACCAGCGACGGCTGGAGGAAGCCGGTCGCGAGGGCGACGGCCTCGGCCTCGGGCGCGTCGGTGGCCGGGCTCAGCCGGGACACCGTGGCCAGCAGATCGAGGCCGTCCTGCGTGCGGCCGACGTCGACGGCCTTGCGCAGCAGGCGCTCCATCGGCCCGGCGACCCGGTTCTCCGGCGAGCACAGCTGCCCGTAGAGGTGGTTGACGAGCTGTTCGGGCGTCGGAAAGTCGAAGACGAGGGTCGCCGGGAGCTGGAGCCCGGTGGCCGCGTTGAGCTGGTTGCGCAGCTCGATGGCGGTCAGCGAGTCGACGCCGTGGTCGCGGAACAGCCGGCGCGGGTCGTCGATCCCTCCGGGGGCCATCCCGAGGATGCTCGCGCTGTGCCTGACGACCAGGTCGAGCAGCAGGGCGCGCTGCTCGGGCTCGGGCAGGGCTTCGAGCCTGGCCCGCAGGTCGCCGGGGCCGGCCGCCGGGGCCGGCGCGCGCCGCGGCCGGGCGAGTCCGCGCAGCAGCGCGGGCGGGGTGTCGATCGCCGCGAGGTCGAGGCGGACCGGCACCAGCGCCGGGCGTTCGCCGGCCAGGACGGTGTCGAACAGGCCGAGGGCCTGCTCGGTGGCCAGCGGCAGCATCCCGGTCCTCGCCAGCCGGCGCTGGTCGGCCTCGGTCAGGTTCCCGGTGATGCCGCTGGACTCGGCCCACTGGCCCCAGGCCAGGGAGGTGGCCGGCAGACCGCGCGCGTGCCGGTGCTCGGCGAGCGCGTCGAGGAACGCGTTCGCGGCGGCGTAGTTGGCCTGCCCGGGGGCGCCGAACACCCCGGACGCCGAGGAGAACAGCACGAACGCCCGCAGGTCCAGGTGCTCGGTGGCCTCGTGCAGGTGCCACGCGGCATCGGCCTTCGAGCGCAGCACCGTGTCGATCTGCTCCGGTGTCATCGATCCCACCACGGCGTCGTCGACGACCCCGGCGGCGTGCACGACGGCCCGCAGGTCGGGGATCGAGGCGACGAGATCCCTCAGTGCCCGGCGGTCACCGGCGTCGCAGGCGACCACGGTGAGGGCCGCGCCCAGCTCCTCCCGGAGCCCGGGCGGCTCGACGCCGCGGCGGCCGGCGAGCACCACGTGCCGGGCGCCGTGCCGGGCGACCAGGTGCCGGGCGACCAGGACGCCGAGGGTGCCGGTGCCGCCGGTGATCAGCACGGTGCCGTCCAGGGGCGCACCGTCCAGGGGCCTGGCCGGGGCGGTCGGTGCGGTCGGGACAGCCCGCACCAGCCTCGGCACGAGGGCGGTTCCGTCGCGCAGCTGGATCTCGGGCTCGCCGTCGCTCACGGCGGCGCGCACCGCGGCGGGGATCGCCCGTCGTGAGGCGGCCGTGCCGTCGTGCCGGACGGTCAGGATCCGCCCGGGGTTCTCGCTGTGCGCGCTGCGCAGGAAGCCGCGGGCGGCGGCCGAGGCCAGGTCGTCGCCGGTGAGGACCACGAGCCGGGCCGGCATGTCGGTGGCCAGGAACTCCCGTACCCTGCCGAGCAGTTCACGGGTCACCGCGTGGGCGGCCGCGACCGGTTCGCCCTCGCCGGCGACCTCGTGGAGGACCGTCTCGGTGTCCGGGCCGTCCGGTGCCGCCATCGGGGTCCAGTCGACGGCGAACAGCGTGTTCGGCCGACGCCCGACCCCGTGACCCGCCGCTTCGACGGGCCGCAGGACGATCTCGTCGATGCTCACGACCGGTGTCCCGGCGGTGTCGGTGATCCGCACCGCGTAGGTGTCCGGCCCGGTCGGGTGCAGCACCACGCGGACCGTCGCGGCCGACCCGGTGACCGACACGCCGGAGAAGGAGAAGGGCATCCGCGCCGGGCTGCCGCCGGCGCCGCCGTCCTCGGCCGCGAGGCCGGCGAGCAGGGTCAGCGGCTGTATGGCGGCGTCCAGGAGCGCGGGGTGGACGCGGTAACCGGTGAGCTGTGCGGGGTCCTCCGGGAAGCTCACCTCGGCGTGCAGGTCCTCGCCGTGCCGCCGGATGCCGGTGAGCCCCTGGAAGGCCGGCCCGTACTCGTAGCCGGCTTCGGCGAGCCGGTCGTAGAGCGAGCCGATGTCGATCGGCGCGGCCTCGCTGTCGTCCGCCCCGGGCACGGCCGTCCCGTCGGCCCGTGTCGCCCGGTCCGGCGGACTGAGCACTCCGGTCGCGTGGCGGGTCCACTCGTCGGGCTCGGCGGAGGTGCGGGAGTGGACGGTGACGGGCCGGTGTCCGGTGTCGTCGGGCGCGCCGACGGTGACCTGCACGTGCACGCCGTCGCGCTCGGACAGCACGAGCGGCGCCTCCAGGACCAGCTCGGACAGGACGGGGCTGGCCGTGTGCTCGCCGGCGTGGACGGCCATGTCCACGAACGCCATCGCGGGCAGCAGCGTCGAACCGAGTACGGTGTGCTCGGCCAGCCACGGGTGGAGGGAAGCGGAGAGCTTCCCGGTCAGCACCACGCCCTGCCCGTCGGGGAGCTTCACCAGGGACCGCAGCAGCGGGTGGTCGGGCGTGTCGAGGCCCTCCGACGGGGTGGTGGGCTGGAGCCAGTAGTGCTGGTGCTGGAAGGCGTACGAAGGCACCCGCACGTCCGGCGTTCCCGCCGTCGTGGTCGCGGGTGGCGTCCAGCGCGCGGCGCCGTCCGCCCACAACCGCCCCAGCCCCGCGAACAGCCGCTCCGGGGAGTCACCATCACGGCGCATCAAGCCGTTCCCCACCAGCACCGGATGCGGACCCACCTCGACGAACCCCGTGACACCCTGGCCCGTCAGCCACTCCATCGCATCCGCGAACCGGACCGGCTCCCGCACCTGGCGCACCCAGTACCCGGGCTCCCCCAGGTCCACCGGATGTCCGGCCACCGTCGAGACCACCGGGATCACCGGCTCACCGAACGACAAACCAGCCGCCACCTTGCCGAGTTTCTCCAGCACCGGATCCATCCGCGCCGAATGGAACGCGTGACTGACCTCCAGCCGCTTCACCCGGCGCCCACGGCCCTGCCACACCCCAGCGACCGCCGCCACCGCGGCCTCGTCCCCCGACACCACCACCGCATCCGACCCGTTGACCGCCGCCACCTCGGCACCCGGCACCAGCGACCCCTCCACCTCCTCCAGCGACGCCTGGAGCGAGACCATCGCCCCACCACCGGGCAACTCCTGCATCAACCGGCCCCGCGCACCCACCAGCACACACGCGTCCTCCAGACTCAGAACGCCCGCCACATGGGCCGCCGCCACCTCACCCACCGAGTGCCCCACCACGAAGTCCGGCCGCACACCCAAGGACTCCACCAGCCGGAACAGCGCCACCTCCAGCGCGAACACCGCACCCTGGGTGAACAGCGTCTGCCCCAACACCCCCTCCTCGTCCTCGAACAGCACCTCCACGGGCAGCTCCAGCAGTTCGCAGACCTCGTCCAACACCCGCGCGAACACCGGGAACTCGCGGTACAGGCCCCGACCCATCCCCGCCCACTGACCACCCTGACCGGAGAACACGAACGCCGACCTGCCCGAGTCGCGGGCATCGCCGGTCACCAGCCCGGGATGCGCCTCCCCGCGCAGCAGGGCCGCCAGTGCCTCCGGTCCGGTCACCATGGCCCGGTGGGGGAACCGGGTCCGCGCGGCGAGCGCGGCGGCGATTCCGTCCGCGTCGGGGGCCTTGGCCGCGTACGCCTGCAGCCTGCGGGCCTGGGCCCGGAGCGCCTGCTCGGACTTGGCCGACAGCAGCCACGGCACTGGCACGACGGCTGCGGGAGCGGCGGGGGACTCAGGCGAGGTCTCCTCGGCCGGCTCCGGCGCCGGGGCCTCCAGGATCACGTGCGCGTTGGTACCGCTGATGCCGAACGCCGACACGCCGGCGCGGCGGGGACGCCCCGTCTCCGGCCACGGCCGGGCCTCGGTCAGCAGTGAGACCTGGCCCGCCGACCAGTCAACGTGCGAGGTCGGCGCATCGACGTGGAGGGTCCGCGGCAGTTCACCGTGCCGCATCGCCATGACCATCTTGATCACACCCGCCACACCGGCCGCCGCCTGGGTGTGGCCGATGTTGGACTTCACCGACCCCAGCCACAACGGCTCCACCCGGTCCCGGCCGTACGTCGCCAGCAGCGCCTGCGCCTCGATCGGGTCACCGAGGGTGGTGCCGGTGCCGTGGGCCTCCACCGCATCCACCTCGGACGCCTCCAGCCCGGCGTTCGCCAGCGCCTGCCGGATCACCCGCTCCTGCGACGGACCGTTCGGCGCGGTCAGCCCGTTGGACGCCCCGTCCTGGTTCACCGCCGAACCCCGCACCACCGCCAGCACCCGGTGACCGTGACGACGGGCGTCCGACAACCGCTCCAGGAGCACGACACCCGCACCCTCACCCCACGCCGTACCATCGGCCGCCTCGGCGAACGCCTTCACCCGCCCGTCGGCCGCAAGCCCCCGCTGACGGGAGAAGTCGATGAAGGCGGCGGGTGTCGCCATCACCGTCACCCCGCCGGCCAGGGCCAGTGAGCACTCCCCCGAGCGCAGCGCCTGCGCCGCCAGGTGGATCGCCACCAGCGACGACGAGCACGCCGTGTCCACCGACACCGCCGGACCCTCCAGCCCCAGCAGGTACGACACCCGCCCGGAGGTCACACTCGTCGCCGTGCCGGTGGCCACGTAGCCGTCCGCGTCGCGCGAGATCTGGTCCACTCCGCCCGCGTAGCCGGATGCCCAGATGCCGGTGAAGACGCCCGTCTGGCTGCCCCTCAGCGACGTCGGATCGATCCCCGCGTCCTCGAAGGTCTCCCACACCGTCTCCAGCAGCACCCGCTGCTGCGGATCCATCGCCAACGCCTCCCGCGGCGAGATCCCGAAGAACGCCGCGTCGAAGCCACCCGCATCCCCCAGAAAGCCACCCGACCGCGTGTACGACCTCCCCGGACCACCGGCCGGATCGTAGAGACGACCCACGTCCCACCCACGATCCGAGGGGAACTCCCCCACCGCGTCCACCCCACCGGACACCACATCCCACAACTCCTGGGCGGACCCCACCCCACCCGGATAGCGGGCCCCCAGCCCCACCACGACCACCGGATCATCCGACACCGGAACCCCCACCGGCACGGGCGCGACCGTCCGGCGCTCCCTGCCGAGGACCACCTCGCGCAGGTATTCGGCCAGCCGGGTCGGGGTCGGGTGGTCGAAGACCATCGTCGCCGACAGCCTGGTCCCGACCGCCGTGGACAGTCGGTTGCGCAGCTCCACGCCGGTCAGCGAGTCGAAGCCCAGGTCCTTGAAGGCCAGGTCGCCACCGATCTCGTCGCTGCGGCCCAGCACGGCCGAGGCGTGGGCGCTGACCAGGCCGAGCAGAACCTCGCGTTGCCGGGCCTCGGGGAGCGATCCCAGCTCGCCCGCCAGTCCGGTGGTCCGCACCGGTTTGCGGGCGCGTGTCAGCGCGCGCAGCACCGGCCGGTCGCCCAGTGCGGACACCTTGAGTCGGGCCGCGACCACCGCCGGTTGCGCGGTGTCCAGGCCCCCGTCGAACAGCCCGAGTCCGTAGTCGGTCGCCATCGGCAGCAGCCCCGCGCGGGCGAGGCGTTCACCGTCGGCCTCGGACATCTGCCCGGTCAGCCCGCTGGCCTCGGCCCAGTAGCCCCAGGCCAGCGACACCCCCGGCAGGCCCTGGGCACGCCGGTACGCGGCCAGGCCGTCGAGGTAGGCGTTCGCCGCGGCGTAGTTCGCCTGCCCTGCCGCGCCCAGCGTCCCGGCCGCCGAGGAGAAGAGGACGAACGCCGTCAGGTCCCTTCCCCGGGTGAGTTCGTGCAGGTTCCAGGCCGCCCGTGCCTTGGGCTCCCAGACCGCGGCGAGACGTTCGGGGGTCAGGGACTCGACCACGGCGTCGTCGAGCACGCCGGCGGCGTGGACGACCGCGGTCAGCGGGTGCGCGGCCGGGATCGAGTCCAGGACGGCCGCCAGCGCGTCCCGGTCGGCCACGTCACAGGCCGCCACGGTCACCTCGGCGCCCAGCCCCTCCAACTCCTCGCGCAACGCCGCCCCGCCACCACCGCGGCTGACCAGCAGCAGGTGCCGCACACCCCGCTCGGCCACCAGATGCCGGGCCACACGGCCCCCCAGCGTCCCCGTACCCCCGGTGATCAGCACGGTGCCGTCGGGGCCGATCGGCTGGGGAACGGTGAGAACGATCTTCCCCACGTGAGCGGCCCGGCTCATGAACCGGAAGGCGTCCCGCGCGCGGCGGACGTCCCAGGTGGTGAGCGGTGGCAGCCGCAGCTCGCCCGCACCGAGCAGCCGGACGGCCTCGGCCAGGATCTCCGCCAGCCGCTCAGGTCCCGCATCGGCCAGGTCGAAGGCCAGCACGCCGGGCCGGACGTCGGCCTTGCCCATCTCCACGAACCGGCCGCCCGGCACGAGCAGCCGCAGGGAGGCGTCCAGGAACTCGCCGGACAGCGAATTCAGGACGACGTCCATGGGCGGGAAGCTCTGCTCGAACTCCAGGGTGCGCGACGAGGCGATGTGGTCCTCGTCCAGCCCCAGGGCACGCAGGACGTGCCACTTGGCCGGGCCGGCGGTGGCGAACACCTCCGCCCCGAGCCGCCGGGCCAGCTGGATCGCCGCCATGCCGACACCACCGGTACCCGCGTGGATCAGCACCCGGTCACCGGCCTTCAGCCCGCCCAGGTCGCGCAGGCCGTACCACGCCGTCATGAACGCGATCGGCACGGTGGCGGCCTGGGTGAACGTCCACTCGTCGGGGATGCGCACCAGCACCCGGTGGTCGGCGACGGCCACCCGGCCGAAGGCGCCGGGAAGCAGCCCGGCGACCCGGTCACCCGGCCGCAGCCCGGTGACCTCGGCGCCGACCTCGGTGACGACGCCCGCGCCCTCGCTGCCGAGCAGCGCCGGGTCCGGGTAGACGCCGAGGGCGATCAGCACGTCCCGGAAGTTCAGGCCGGCCGCCCGCACGGCGACGCGCACCTCCAGGGGTCCGAGCGGGGCCTGCTCGTACGGCAGGAAGGCGAGGTCGTCCAGGCTGCCCGTGCCCGCCTGCGTCAGCCGTCCGTCGAACGCCTCTTCCGGTGCGCAGCGCACGAGCCGGGGCACGTAGACGGCCCCCCGGCGCACCGCCAGCTGGTCCTCGTCGCCGACCGACAGGCCGTCGGGCAGCTCGTCGGCGTCCACGAGCACGAACCGGCCGGGGTGCTCGGACTGCGCGGACCGGACCAGGCCCCATACGGCCGAGGCTTCCGGGTCGCTCACCGCGTCACCGGGAACGACGGCGACCGCGCCCCGCGTGCGCACCACGAGCCTTTCGCCGGGCCCGGCCAGGAAGCCCTGGACGGCCGCCAGCGCCTCGACGACCGAGCCGGGCGAGACGACGGCGTCGCCGAGCGCGCCTTCGCCGGGGGTCAGCGGAATCCAGTCGAGGGCGTACAGCGGGCCGCGTTCGGCCATCGGACGGGTGGTCAGCGCCTCGATGGTCGCCACGGGCTCGCCGGACCGGTCCGCCAGGTGGATGGCGTACGTGCCGGGGCGCACCACCGTCAGCCGTACGCGCGCCGAGGTCACACCGGTGCGGTGGACCGCGATCCCGCCCAGCGAGAACGGCAGCCGCACGTCGCCTTCCGTACCGGACAGCAGCGCCAGCGGTTGCAGGGCGGCGTCCAGCAGGGCCGGATGGACGGAGAACCGGGCCGCGTCCGGCACGGTGACCTCGGCGAACACCTCATTGCCGCGGCGCCACACCGCCTGCACGGCCTGGAAGGCCGGCCCGTACTCGTAGCCCGCCGCGGCGAGCGTGTCGTAGAGCCCGGTGACCGGTTCCGCGCCGGCCGGCGGCCATTGCGTCAGTTCCCGCCCGACCACGGCCCGCCCGACCACAGGCTGCCCGCTCACCGTGCCGGTGGCGTGCCGCACCCAGCCGTCCGTGCGGGACCGGACGTCGACCGTGCGGCGGCCGGTCCCGTCCGGCTCGCCCACGACGACCTGCAGGTCCACCGCGCCGTCCGCGGGCAACACCAGCGGCGCCTCCAGGACCAGTTCCTCCACTGCCGCCCCGGCCGCGTGCACCACCAGTTCCACGAACGCCGTCGCGGGCAGCAGCACCGTCCCCAGGACGGAGTGGTCCGCGAGCCAGGGGTGGGTGGCCAGGGAGAGCCGACCCGTCAGGACCCGCTGCTCGCCCACCTCGACAGCGGCGCCGAGCAGGGGGTGGTCCACCGAGTCGAGCCCGGCCGCGGACACGTCTCCCGCGCCTCCGGCGAGCCAGAACCGCGTCCGCTGGAAGGGGTAGGTGGGCAGCGCCACCGGCTCCCCTCCGGGCAACGGCCACCGCACCGGCACACCCGCGACGAACAGCCGCGCCGCGGCGGCCAGGAACTCGGCCGGGGTGCCGTGGTCACGGCGCAGTGTCCCGGTCACCACACCCGCCTCGTGCTCCTCCAGCGCGGGCGTGAGCACCGGGTGCGGGCTGATCTCGACGAAGACGGGGTCGCTGCCCGAGGCGAGCAGCAGCCGGGTGGTCCGGTCGAACAGCACGGGTTCGCGGAGGTTGCGGTACCAGTAGTCGGCGTCGAGGGCGGAGGTGTCGATCTCCTCGCCGGTCACCGTCGAGTAGAACGGGATCACCGCCGGGTGCGGTGTGATGTCGGTGAGGTCGGTGAGCAGTTGCTCGCGGATCGCCTCGACCTGGACGGAGTGGGCGGCATAGTTCACCGGCAGGCGGCGGGCGCGGATGCCGTCGGCCTCACAGGACTTCAGCAGTTCGTCCAGCGCGTCCAGATCACCCGACACGACGACCGAACCGGGGGCGTTCACCACCGCCACCGTCAGCCGGCCGTCCCAGCGGGCCACGAACTCGGCCGCCTGCTCATGCCCCAGGCCGACCGACACCATCCCGCCCTGGTCGGCCAACACCGCCAGCGCGCGGCTGCGCAGGGCGACCACCTTCGCGGCATCGTCCAAGGACAGCGCGCCGGCCACGTACGCCGCCGCGATCTCCCCCTGCGAATGCCCGACAACCGCATCGGGCTCCACACCATGGGCACGCCACAGCTCCGCCAGCGCCACCATCACCGCGAACAGGGCGGGCTGCACCACATCCACCCGCTCCAG